>NZ_VJZD01000320.1 GCF_009377175.1 Streptomyces adustus | reverse complement strand
CCCCCGCGGCCGCCCCCGCCGCGGCCGCCGGCCCCGGAGGCCGCGCCGCGGGGACTCCGAAGCCCGCCGGGACCTCGCTCGACGAGGCCAGGAGCTGGGCCGCCAGGGGCCAGCACGCGCACACCGGCGAGGGCGTCGAGCTCTCCCCCGTCCAGCAGGCGTTCATCGACGCCGGCGCCGTCCAGTGCGGCTTCTGCACCCCGGGCCTGCTGGTCGCGGCCGACGAGATGCTGGAGCGCAACCCCGACCCCACCGACGCGGACATCCGCGAGGCGCTCTCGGGCAACCTGTGCCGCTGCACGGGCTACGAGAAGATCATGGACGCGGTCCGCCTCGCGGCCGCCCGGCAGGCGGAGGCGGTCTGACCATGCCGACCAACGGCATTCCCACCACCCTGACCCAGGGCTCCCGGACCAGGGGCGGCATCGGCGAGTCCACCCTCCGCCCCGACGGCACCCTCAAGGTCACCGGCGAGTTCGCGTACTCCTCCGACCTGTGGCACGAGGACATGCTCTGGGGCCAGATCCTGCGCTCCCCCCTCGCGCACGCCGAGATCGTCTCGATCGACACGAGCGAGGCCCTCGCCCAGCCCGGCGTCCACGCCGTCATGACGTACGACGACCTGCCGGCCGACGTGAAGCACTACGGCCTGGAGATCCAGGACACCCCGGTCCTCGCCCACGGCAAGGTGCGCCACCACGGCGAACCCGTCGCGATCGTCGCCGCCGACCACCCGGAGACCGCGCGCCGCGCCGCCGCGAAGATCAAGGTCGAGTACCGCGAACTCCCGGTGGTCACCGACGAGGCCTCCGCCACCGCGCCGGACGCGGTCCTGGTCCACGAGGGTCGCACCGACCACCACATCGGCCACGTCCCGCACCCGAACATCCTGCACCGCCAGCCGATCGTCCGCGGCGACGCCGACGCGGCCGCGGAACGGGCCGACGTGATCGTCCGCGGCGACTATTACTTCGGCATGCAGGACCAGGCCTTCCTCGGCCCCGAGTCCGGGCTCGCCGTGCCCGAGGAGGACGGCGGCGTCCACCTCTACATCGCCACCCAGTGGCTCCACTCCGACCTTCGCCAGATCGCGCCCGTGCTCGGCCTGCCCGAGGACAAGGTGCGCATGACGCTGGCCGGCGTCGGCGGCGCGTTCGGCGGCCGCGAGGACCTGTCGATGCAGATCCACGCCTGCCTGCTGGCGCTGCGCACCGGCCGACCGGTCAAGATCGTCTACAACCGGTTCGAGTCCTTCTTCGGCCACGTCCACCGCCACCCGGCCCGCCTGCACTACGAGCACGGGGCGACCAAGGACGGCAAGCTGACCCACGTGAAGTGCCGCATCGTCCTCGACGGCGGCGCCTACGCCTCCGCGTCCCCCGCGGTCGTCGGCAACGCCTCCTCCCTGGGCGTCGGCCCGTACGCCGTCGACGACGTCGACATCGAGGCCGTCGCCCTCTACACCAACAACCCGCCCTGCGGCGCCATGCGCGGCTTCGGCGCGGTCCAGGCGTGCTTCGCCTACGAGGCGCAGATGGACAAGGTGGCCGCCCGACTCGGCCTGGACCCGGTGGAGTTCCGGCAGCGCAACGCCATGGAGCAGGGCACGCTCCTGCCCACCGGCCAGCGGGTCGACTCCCCGGCGCCGGTCGCCGAACTCCTGCGCCGCGTCAAGGCGATGCCGCTGCCGCCGGAGCGCCAGTGGGAGAGCAGCGAGGGCGCCGACGTACGGCAGCTGCCCGGCGGCCTGTCCAACACCACGCACGGCGAGGGCGTCGTACGCGGCATCGGCTACGCGGTCGGCATCAAGAACGTCGGCTTCTCCGAGGGCTTCGACGACTACTCCACGGCGAAGGTCCGGATGGAGGTCGTGGCCGGCGAGCCCGTCGCCACCGTGCACACCGCGATGGCGGAGGTCGGCCAGGGCGGGGTCACCGTCCACGCGCAGATCGCCCGCACCGAACTGGGCGTCACCCGGGTGACCATCAACCCCGCCGACACCAGGGTGGGTTCGGCCGGTTCGACCTCCGCCTCCCGCCAGACCTACGTCACCGGCGGCGCGATCAGGCACGCCTGCGAGCTGGTCCGCGAGAAGGTGCTGGCACTGGGCCGCCGCAAGTTCGGCACGTACCACCCCGCCTGGGCCACGGCCGAACTGCTGCTGGAGGGCGGCAAGGTCGTCACCGACGGCGGCGAGGTGCTGCGGGACCTGGCGGACGTCCTCGGAGAGGAGAGCGTCGAGGTCGAGGCGGAGTGGCGGCACCGGCCGACCGAGCCCTTCGACCTGCGCACCGGCCAGGGCAACGGCCATGTCCAGTACAGCTTCGCCGCGCACCGCGCCGTCGTCGAGGTCGACACCGAACTCGGCCTGGTCAAGGTGGTCGAGCTGGCCTGCGCCCAGGACGTCGGCAAGGCGCTCAACCCGCTGTCCGTCGTCGGCCAGATCCAGGGCGGCACCACCCAGGGCCTGGGCATGGCGGTCATGGAGGAGATCATCGTCGACCCGAGGACGGCGAAGGTCAGGAACCCCTCCTTCACGGACTATCTGATCCCCACCATCCTCGACACGCCGACCATCCCGGTCGACGTGCTCGAACTCGCCGACGAGCACGCCCCGTACGGGCTGCGCGGGGTCGGCGAGGCCCCGACCCTGTCGTCCACGCCGGCGGTCCTCGCGGCCATCCGGGCCGCGACGGGTCTGGAACTCGCCCGGACCCCGGTACGCCCCGAGCATCTGACCGGGACCGCGCAGGGCACCTGACCGCGACCGCGTGGGGCCCGGGCCGCCGCTGCCGCCCCTCACCTCCACCCCGACCGACGAGGAGAGCGAGACATGCTGGACATCGCCGAAGAGCTGTACCGGTGGGTCGAGCAGGGCCGTGACTTCGCCGTCGCCACCGTGGTGGCCGTCGGCGGCAGCGCGCCCCGTCAGCCGGGCGCCGCCCTCGCGGTGGACGCCGACGGCACGGCGATCGGCTCGGTCTCCGGCGGGTGTGTGGAGGGCGCGGTGTACGACCTGTGCCGACAGGCCCTCCAGGACGGCGAAGTGGTCCTGGAACGGTTCGGCTACAGCGACGAGGACGCCTTCGCCGTCGGTCTGACCTGCGGGGGAGTCCTCGACGTCCTCGTCACCCCGGTACGGGCGGGCGACCCGGTCCGGCCGGTGGTCGCGGCCGCGCTGGGCGCCGCCGCGCGGGGCGAGGCGGCGGCGGTGGCGCGGATCGTGGGGGGCCCGGCGGAACTCTCGGGCCGCGCCCTGCTCGTCCGGCCCGAGGGAGGGTACGCCGGTGGGCACGGGAGGCGGCGCGAGAGCGGGTCCGGGGGCGGGTACGGCAGCGAGTACGAGGGCGGGTACGAGGGCGGCTTCGGCGCCCACCCCGAACTGGACCGCACGGTCGCGGCCGAGGCACGGGCCCTCCTGGACGCCGGCCGCACCGGCACCGTGGAGATCGGAGAGCAGGGCTCACGCTGCGGAGCACCGCTCACGGTGCTGGTCGAGTCCTCGGTGCCGCCGCCCCGGATGATCGTCTTCGGCGCGATCGACTTCGCCTCGGCACTGGTCAGGGTCGGCAAGTTCCTCGGCTACCGCGTGACGGTGTGCGACGCCCGCCCGGTGTTCGCGACCCGCGCCCGCTTCCCGGAGGCCGACGAGATCGTCGTGGAGTGGCCCCACCGGTACCTGGAGCGCACGGACGTCGACGCCCGTACCGTCCTGTGCGTACTGACCCACGACGCCAAGTTCGACGTACCCCTGCTCCGCCTCGCCCTGCGGCTTTCGGTCGCCTATGTCGGCGCCATGGGCTCGCGCCGCACCCATCTGGACCGCGACCGGCGGCTGCGGGAGGTCGGGGTGACGGAGCCGGAACTGGCGCGGCTCAGATCGCCCATAGGCCTCGACCTCGGCGCCCGTACGCCCGAGGAGACCGCGCTGTCGATCGCGGCGGAGATCGTCGCCGCCCGGCGTGGCGGCAGCGGGGTCTCCCTGACCGGCGCGCACACCCCGATCCACCACGACGCACCGATCCGCCACGACGTCGCGTCGACGAAGGCGGTGTCAGCGGTTCCGTCGACGCCGGCGCCGTCGGTCCGGATCGGTTCGGTGGCCTGAACCACCCGCCCGCGCCCCGCCGTTACCGGACTCCCGCCGTCACCGCACGCCCGCCGTGCCCGCTCCTCCGGTGGACACCGGCGGCTGGTCCGGCCAGGCGAACGCGTAGCGCGGGTCGCCGCCCCGCCGCACCCGTGCGTAGCGCAGCAGTTCGCGGGCGATGCCCGCGTTGCCCATCGCCCACCCGGTCTGCGGTTCGAGCTCGCTCGGGGTGGCCCGGTGCTCCACGTTCGACCAGCGGGCTCCCTCGGCGTCCCGGGTCGCCCGGGCGGCGAGGTCCGCGACCAGGAGCCGGGCGAAGTCGGGGGCGTCCCCCTGTTCGGCCAGCCGGTCGCAGGCCAGCGCCAGCACGCCCGAAGTGCCGCAGCAGCGGCCGTTGTTGTCCCAGAAACCGGGGCGTGAGCGGTGCGGCAGCCCCGAGTGGACGACGCTGTGCCAGCAGCGGTCGGCGAGGGCGGACCAGCCGGGCTCGGCGAGGACGTCCCGGAACAGCCGGAAGACCTGGGCGTCACCGGCCGGGCCATGACACCAGCCGTAGCTGAACCGCTGGATCAGATCGGGGAGATACTGCGGGTCGGAGTGTGGGACAAGGAAGCCCGCGGGCCCGGCCACGTCCCGCGCCACCACGTCCGCGACCCCGGCCCGCGCCCGCTCGACCAGGTCCGCCCTACCGGTGTCCGTCCCGACCCGGGCCAGGGCGTAGGCGATGCCGAGGGTGCCGTGCGAGACATGGTGCAGCCGGGCCGCCACGCCGCGCCGGAACTCCCAGGTGACGCCCGCCCCGGTCGGCTCGGCCGTACGCGCGTAGGGCTCCAGGGCGAGTACGGCGAGCTCGGCGTCGCCCGCCGCCAGCGCCCCCAGGCCGATGCCCGCGTTCCCGCCCATCAGCTCGAACAGCTCGCCCCACCGGGTGCCGTCGAAGCCGGACCGCACCCGGTCCAGGGCCCGGTCCGCCGCGGCACCCGCCGCGCGCTCGCCCAGGTCGCGCTCGACGGCCCGCAGCACCAGGGCCAGCCCGGTGAGGCCGAAGTACAGCGAACAGTCCGGGTGTTCGTCGACTGCGGCGGCGAGGGAGCGCGCCGCGCGCAGTGCGGCATCGGCGTAGGTGTCGTCACCGAAGTGCCGCCACGCCTCCAGGAGCGCCGGGACGACCCCGGCCGTGCCGTTGTAGAGCATTGGGTCGATGTCGGCGTCCGAGGGCCGGACGGGCCAGCCCAGACCGCCGTCGTCGGTGTCCCGCGCGGTGCCGAGCAGCCAGCGCAGGGCGTCCGCCGCCAGCGCCTCGGCCTCCGCCGCCTCCCGCGCGTCCGCCGCGGCGCCCGCCCGCCCCGCCGTCCCTATGTGCCCTGCTGTCTCTGTTGTCCCGCGTGCCGCATCCGCCGGTGTCATGCGCCCACCCTCGCACGCGGCGGGTGTCACGGTCGGCGCAGCAGGCGGTTGGCCGCGCGTCCGAACACCGTGCGGGCCGCCGAGCGCAGCAGGGGATCGCAGAAGGACGGCAGCAGCCGTACCCGCAGTTCCTCGCGCCAGACCACCCGGGTCCGCCCGCCGGGCCCCGGCCGCACCTCGATCTCGGCCCAGCCCAGGACGACCCGGCCCCGCTTCTCCAGCCGGCACAGGCCCGCTTCGTCGCCGTCCGGCGGCCGCCAGACGGTGACCTCCATCCGGTCGTCGAAGGCGAGCGGGCCGATCCCGGAACGCGCGACGATCACTGTGCCCTCCCGGGTCGGCGGGGGTGTGACCACGGTGACCCGGGTCAACGGGACGACGTCGCCGTGCCGGGGCCACAGCGTGAGCCGGCGCCATGCCTCGTCGAGGGCGAGCGGCACCGTGCGTACGAGCTGGAAGTCGACCACGGGACGATCGTAGGCAAGCGGCCGGGGGCACCAGGGCGTTCGCCCTCGCGTCACCCGATTCGCCCAGCGCGCGGTCGGCGAGGAGGCGCAGGAGGGAAAGGAAGGGAAAGGGGACGTACGGGGGAGCAGGCCCCCGACGGGCTCAGGGCCGGTACACCTTCCCGGGTTCCGCCCTGCCCGGCGCGAGCAGTTGGGGCACGGTGACGAACACGTACCCCCGCTCCTTCAGCGCGTCGATGATCCCGGGCACCGCGGGCACGGTCCCGGGGTAGATGTCGTGCAGCAGGATGATCCCGTCGCGGGACGACTGCGCGAGCACCCGCTTCCGTATCAGGTCGGAGTCGTTCGTCGTGTAGTCCTTCGCGGTCACGCTCCACAGGACCTCCGACATGCCGAGTTCGCGGCAGATTTGGTGCACGGTGTCGTCGGTGCGGCCCTGCGGCGGGCGCATCAGGGTCGGCCGGTGTCCGGTCAGGCGCTCTATCTCCTGGTTGGGCCGCTCCAGTTCCGCACGTATCTCGTCCGGCTCGATCTCGGTGAGTATCCGGTGGTCCCAGGTGTGGCTGGCGACCTCGTGCCCCTCGGCGGCCATGCGTCTGACGAGCTCCGGGTACTTCTCGATGTGGCGCTTGCCCAGCAGGAAGAAGGTCGCCTTGACCTGTTTCTCCTTCAGGATGTCCAGCAGTCGGGCGGAGTGCTCGCTCGGCCCGGCGTCGAAGGTGAGCGCGATGCACTTCGCCCGGCGGCAGTCGACGCTGCCGTAGCGGGCGGCCTGGACGGTGGGGTGGGCGCGCGCGGTGCTCGGCGCCGTGGTCTCCAGCCGGGTGCACCCGGTCAGTGCCAGTGCCAGGGAGGCGGCCGCCACCGAGACGGCGACGGCACGCAACCCGGCCCCCGTTTTCCTCGTCTTGTTCTTCGTCGTACGGATCTGGATCTTCTTGGTCAGAGAAGGCATGCCGAGACTATACATAGGATGTATACACGGCGTGTATAGAGGGTCGCCGAGAGTTGAACCCCGATCCGCGGGCCCGCCGCACGGTGGTCGGGATGCGTTCAGGCTCCCGGCGCCAGGGCCGGGTCCGGAGGGCTCACCCGGCGGGCAGGGTGACCGTGAACCTCGCCCCCGCGGTGTGCGCCGGGTCGTGGTGCACCTCGCCGCCGGCCGAGCGGGCCAGGCGCCGCGCCAGCGGCAGCCCGAGACCCGCTCCGTCGTGTCCGTCGTACGGATCGGCCCGCCGGCCCGGCTGGAACAGTTGCCCGAGGAACGCCTCCGGTACGCCCGGCCCGTCGTCGGTGACGTCGATCCGTACGGCGGACCCGCCGGACCCGGTGGGTCCCGCGGTCTCGGTGTCGGGCAGGGGGTGCCCCGGCCAGGTGGGCGGTACGTGTCCGACGTGTCCGACGTGTCCGACGTGCTCGATGTACACGGTGACGCCCGAGCGCGCGTACCTCAGGGCGTTGGCGAGGAGCGGGCCGACGATCCGCTCCAGGAGGGCGGGGGACACGCCGGCCTCCAGACGGTCGTCCGCCGCGGTGACGACGATCCTCGACCGCACCGGTTCCTCCTGGTGCGCGGCGAGCCGGCGCAGTACGGGCAGTATCTCGGCCGTGCCCGGAGCGGTCGCCGCGTCGTCCCTGGCCTCCTCCCGGGCGTCGCCGAGCAGCGTGTCGCAGATGGTCCGCATCGACTCGGCGGCCTCGGTGAGCGTGCGGTGCGTGGCCAGCGTCTCGGCCTCCGTGCGCGGCCGGGAGCGCCACCAGTCGAGCTCGGCGATGATCCGGCTCAGCGGGGTGCGCAGCTCGTGCGAGAGCTCCCCGGTCAGCCGCCGCTCGTGCCGCAGGACGGCCCGGATGCGGTCGAGGAGCGAGTCCAGCGAGGCGCCGAGGCGGGCCAGTTCGGTGGGCTGTGCCACGGTGCCGAAGCGCCGCTCGGACTCCACCGCGCTCCACCGTATGGCCTGGTCGCTCATGTCCCGCACGGGCCGCAGCGCGCGTCCGACGGCCAGCCGGGTCAGGGCGTAGGTGCAGGCGAGCATGACCGCGTCGAGGGCGAGCGAGCCGAGCAGCAGCAGCTCCGCCGAGCTCCGGTACGGCGACAGGTCCAGGGCCGTGACCACGGTCGCCGCGAGCCTGCCGTGCGCCACGGGCCGGGCGCACAGCCGGACGGGCCGGTCGCCCTCGACGGTCGTGCAGTCCCCGTCGGCCCGGGCCGCGAGCAGCCCGGCCGCACGGTCGATCTCGGGGGCCGGGGAGGGGGGCTGTTCGACCGTCGTGGATCCGGCGTAGATCCACACGTTGCTGTCGAGGAGTCCGTCGTCGGAGGCCTTCAGGACGCGTACGGTACGGCCGCCGGTGTCGACGGTCGTGGCGACGACGGCCGCGCGGGCGCGCAGCTCGTCGTCCGCCTGGGCCTGGAGGTGGTGGCGGACGACGGTGTTGAACACCGCCGTCAGGATCGTCATCAGCAGGGCCGCGGTGGTGAGCGCGACCAGGGACAGCCGGCCGCGCAGGGTGCGCGGTGCCAGGCGGTGGGGGAGCGCGCTCCTCAGGACGAGCGCGAGCGGGCTCCTCATGACAGGCGGTGACCGATTCCGCGGACGGTGGTGACGGTGAGCCGGCTGCCCGCGTCGCGCAGCTTGCGGCGCAGCCGGGTCAGGTACTGGTCGAGGGTGTTGTCGCTGACCTGGGCGCCCTCCGGCCACCCCGCCCGCACCAGCTCACGGCGGCGCACGATGTCCCCGGCCGCGGACATGAGCGCGGCCAGCAGCCGGAACTCGGTCGGTGTCAGCTCGACGCGGCTGCCGTGCACCGTGAACGTGTGCCGTACGGCGTCCAGGACCAGGTCGCCGGCCGCGGCGCTCGGCGCGGGTCCGGCGCGGCGGACGGCGGCCCGCAGCCGGGCGACGAGCTCGGCGAGGTGGAACGGCTTCGGCAGATAGTCGTCGCCGCCCGCGGAGAACCCCGACAGCCGGTCGGCGAGCCGGTGGTGCGCGGTCAGGAACAGGACGGGGGCGGCGAAACCGTTGGCCCGCATCGCCTGGCACACGTCCCGTCCGTCCGCGTCGGGCAGCCCGATGTCCAGTACGGCCGCGGCCAGGCCGCCGGAGTCGGCCAGCCGCAGCGCGGTGGCGCCGTCGGCGGCGGGCACGGGCCGGAACTCCTCCTCCCGCAGTCCGCGCACCAGCACGTCACGCAGGGCGTGATCGTCCTCGACGACCAGGATGCGGGGGTTCATGGTCCTCCTGCATGGTGTGGGGGC
>NZ_VJZD01000031.1 GCF_009377175.1 Streptomyces adustus | reverse complement strand
GGTGCCAACCGCTTTCGCGGGCGCCGGGGGCCACGCCGGACCGGCGCCGAGCCGACGGTTCGGAGTGTCAGCCGCGCAGTGTCAGTACCTGACCCGCCACCACCAGCAGTACCTGCTCGCACTCCCCGGCGAACGCGGCGTTGAGCCGCCCGAGTTCGTCCCGGTAGCGCCGCCCCGAGGCGGTGGCCGGGACGATCCCCGACCCCACCTCGTTCGACACGGCGACGACGGTCCGCCGGGCGGCGCGCACCGCCGCGGTCAGTTCCCGCACCCGCTTGCGCAGCGCCTTCTCGCCCGCGTCCGCCCACACCGCGTCGTCCCACGCGCCGACGGAGTCCATCGCGTCGGTGAGCCACAGCGACAGACAGTCGATCAGCAGCGGCGGCCCGTCCTCCGCCAGCAGCGGCACCAGGTCGCACGTTTCCACGGTCCGCCACGACCCCGGGCGCCGCTCCCGGTGCGCCGCGACCCGCCCGGCCCACTCCTGGTCGCCGCGGCGCGCACCCCCCGTGGCGACGTAGAGCACGTCGGGGAACGACTCCAGTCGCCGTTCGGCCTCCACCGACTTGCCCGAGCGGGCACCGCCGAGCACCAGCGTCCGCCGGGGCACGTCGGGCACCTCCTCGTACACCCCCACCGCCAGCGTCGTCCCGTCCGGCACCGTCCGCGCTCCGGCCGCCGCGAGCCGCCGCCGCAGCTCGAGTCCCGGCGGCACGTCGTGATCGAGGTGGACGGCGACGACGTCCGTCGTCGGCCCCACCGCCCCCACCGCCCGCAGCTTCGCGAGCGCGTCCGGCCGCCCCACGACATCGGCGAGCACCATGTCGTACGGCGCCGCCGCGTCGTTGCCCTCCTCCAGTCCGGCCGGCGCGCACCCCGGGGGCAGATACAGCAGCCGCTGACCGTCCGGCCCGGTCACCGCGTACCCCGTGCCCGGCGCGTCCATCGCCACCGCCCGCACCCGATGCCCCGTCAGCAGCGCCAACTCCCGTCCGTCCGGCACCCGGCCGGGCTGCGGCAGTCCGGCCGGCACCTCCAGCGCGGGCCCGTCGTGCGGATGCGACAGCAGCACCTGACGTACGCCGGCCAGCGAAGTCCCGGCCCGCGCCGCCGCGAAGGCGGCGCCGGGGGTGAGGTCCAGCAGCAGGGTGCCGTCCACGAGCAGTGAGGTGGCCGCCCGCGCCTCCGCGGCCAGCGCACACGCGCAGGCCGCGCAGGGACAGTCGGGGCGGGGCAGGCCCGCGGGGGCACCGGTGCCGAGCAGAGTCAGATCCACACCGACGATTTTCGCCTGTCCCGGCCGGTCCCGCGTGATCAAGACCCCCTCGGAGCCCGTGTCCCGCCCCCAGGGCCTGTCCGGCGGATCACGCCGCAGCCGCGCGGCCGGTCCGGGCGGGCGCGTCGGCCGATCTTCCTCCGCAGCCTGCTCACGGCCGACCCGGCCGAGCACATAGGCTGCGAGCAGGGGCCGGACGGTGATCCGGCTTCTGCTCCGCATGTGCTCACATCTGGGAGGCGTACATGGCGACATGGCTGTGGCGGTTCGAGAAGGCCGACGGGACGGAAGTCCAGCCCGCGGTGCAGCCCGAGGAGTTCACGACGCAGGGGGACGCCGAGTCCTGGATCGGAGAGGTCTGGAAGGACCTGCTCGCAGGGGGCGCCGACCAGGTGCGGCTGTTCGAGGACTCCACCGAGATCTACGGGCCGATGAGCCTGCACGCCGAGGAGTCCTGAGCCCCGGGCGAGGGCCGTCGCCCCGGCCCTCGCCCCTCACCGCGCGTCCGGCGCCAACTCCACCGTCCGGCCGGCCCCGGCGCGCGTGAACGTCACCGTCGTCCGTTCACCAGGCCGGTTCGCGGGAGCGGGAAGTCAGCCGCGCACGCCGCACAGATGCAGCAGCGCCGCCGTCGCCCGGTAGGGGTCCGTCCGTCCGGCCCGTTCCTCGGCCGCCAGCAGGGTGTCGACGTCGTCGGGCGGCTGCGCGCCGTCCACCGCCGTGTCCGTGAAGACCCGCACCCCGTACCAGGTGTGCAGCGGGGCCCCGATCCCGGCCAGGGTGGCGGTCAGGGTGGCGAGCCGGTCCGCGCGCACGTCGAGGCCCAGCCGGTTGCGGTAGACCGTGCTGTCGAAGGCCTCCAGCGCCTGGGCCCAGTCCCCGGACAGCCCCGGCCGCATCGCCAGTGCGTCCGCGTTGCGCACCAGCAGCGAGAGCAGCCCGCCCGGCGCGAGCATCCGCGCGAGCCCGGCCACCATCGGGTCGGGCTCCTCGACGTACATGAGTACGCCGTGACACAGCACGAGATCGAAGCTGCCCGGCAGGAAGTGCACCCCGGTGTCCCGGCCGTCGCCCTCGATGATCCGCATCCGGTCGCGGATCCCCTCCGGCTCCGACGCAAGTGCCTCCCGCGCCGTCGCGACCATCGTCGCGTCCCGTTCGAGCCCGGTCACCTGGTGACCGGCCCGGGCCAGCCGCAGCGCCTGCGTGCCCTGGCCCATCCCGACGTCCAGCACCCGCAGCCGCTGCCCGACGGCGAACCGCCCGGCTATCTGCTCGTCGAGCTGGCGAGCCACCAACTCCTGTCGTACGACATTCCGCAACCCGCCCAGCTTGCTCAGCCAGGCATCGGCCGCGCCCCCGGTGAACGACGTCGTACTCAGGGCCGCTCTCCGCGCTTGACCTGCGGCTTGGGCAGCCGGAGCCGGCGCATCTGGAGCGAGCGCATCAGCCCGTAGGCGACCGCGCCCTTGCGTCGCTGGTCGGGGAAGCGCTCGTTGAGCTGCTTGCGCAGCCGGAAGCCGGACACGGCCGAGTCCAGCACGATCAGCACGATCACGACCATCCACAGCAGCAGCGCGATGCTCTGCACCGACGGCACCCGCACCACGCTCAGCACGAGGATGACCACGGCCATCGGCAGGAAGAACTCGGCGATGTTGAAGCGCGAGTCGACGAAGTCGCGGGCGTACCTGCGCACCGGTCCCTTGTCACGGACCGGTAGGTATCGCTCGTCCCCACTGGCCAGCGCCTGGCGCTGGCGGTCCATGGCCTGACGCCGCTCCTCGCGCTGACGCTTGGCGGCGTCCTTGCGCGACAGCGACGTGTTGGCGACGCTGCGGCGCTGGGACTGGGCCTCACTGCGCTTGGGCGTGGGCCGGCCCTTCGGGGCCTGCGGGTGGCGGGTCTGCTTGGAGTCGGTCACCTGCGCCTTGTCGGCGGGGGCCTTCTCTTCCTTGGCACGGCTACGGAACACAAAACCCAAGGGTACGGGGTGCGGCGGCATGGACCCCAGCCCGGCCGGGAACGATCCGGCAACACCGGGCGTCTGTACGGGGGCGGGGAGGACGTCGTGGACGGTTCACCGGGCGAACACCTGGAGGGCTACCGCGGGCAATCCCCGGGGAACACCTACTCCTCACGCCGGAGCGGGTGCGTCGGCAGTCGTCCTTGGGGATGAGCGCATCCGTCCCCGAACAGTGCGGTAATGGATGCAGGGCCCGTACTGTGGGTTCTGTTGCAGTGGCTGGAGCCGGAGTCCGTCAGAAGGGGGCGCGCGAAGCCCATGAGCGGTGTCATGAAGCGTATGGGGATGATCTTCCGCGCGAAGGCGAACAAGGCCCTTGACCGGGCCGAGGACCCGCGCGAGACCCTCGACTACTCGTACCAGAAGCAGCTGGAGCTGCTCCAGAAGGTGCGCCGGGGCGTCGCCGACGTGGCGACCTCGCGCAAGCGCCTGGAGCTCCAGCTCAACCAGCTCCAGCAGCAGTCCTCCAAGCTGGAGGACCAGGGCCGCAAGGCGCTCGCGCTGGGCCGTGAGGACCTGGCCCGCGAGGCGCTCTCGCGTCGCGCCGCGCTCCAGCAGCAGGTGACGGACCTTGAGACGCAGCACGCGACGCTCCAGGGCGAGGAGGAGAAGCTCACGCTGGCCGCGCAGCGCCTCCAGGCCAAGGTCGACGCCTTCCGCACCAAGAAGGAGACGATCAAGGCGACGTACACGGCGGCCCAGGCCCAGACCCGGATCGGGGAGGCCTTCTCCGGCATCTCGGAGGAGATGGGCGACGTCGGCCTGGCCATCCAGCGTGCCGAGGACAAGACGGCCCAGCTCCAGGCCCGCGCCGGCGCCCTCGACGAACTCCTCGCCTCGGGCGCGCTGGACGACCCCACCGGCATGGCCAAGGACGACCTCCAGGCCGAGCTGGACCGGATCTCCGGCGGCACGGACGTGGAGCTGGAGCTCCAGCGCATGAAGGCGGAACTGGCCGGGGGCAGCTCCTCGGGCCAGCAGGCCATCGAGGGCGGCACCGGCCAGTCGCAGCCCCAGCAGCCGCAGGACACCCCGCGCTTCGACAAGCAGTGATCATCGGACCGTGACCCAGGCCCACGCCGAGGAGGGCGACATGATCGTACGGATCATGGGGGAGGGACAGGTGAGGCTGGCCGACGGCCACCTCGCCGAGCTCGACAAGCTCGACGACGAGCTTCTGGCCGAGGTGGAGAAGGGCGACGGCCCCGGCTTCCGCCGCACGCTCGAGGCGCTGCTCGACAAGGTCCACGACCTGGGCGAACCGCTCCCGGACGACGCCCTGGAGCCGTCGCAGCTCATCCTCCCCGCCGCGGACGCGACCCTGGAGGAGGTCCGGGACCTGCTCAGCGACGAGGGCCTGATCCCGGGCTGACCCACCCGGCCGCCCCGGGGCCGACTCCCGTCGCCCCGGGCCGGCCGCCGCGTACGCCGTGACGCGCGTCCGTACGCAGGGCGCGCATCCGTACGGAGGGCCGCGCGTTCCACGCGGGGACGGTGTGTCCGTCCCCGTGAGGCGTGTCCGTACGCCGACGCGTGTCCGTCGCAGGGCCGTGTCCCCGTCGCCGCGACGCGTCTCCGTGCACCGACGCGCGTCCGTGCGCCTTCACGTGTGTCCGGACGCCGACGCGCGTCCGTACGTCGTGACGCGCCTGCCCGTACGCCGACACGCGTCCGTGCGCCTTCACGTGTGTCCGGACGCCGACGCGCGTCCGTACGTCGTGACGCCAGCCCGTACGTCGACTCGCGTCCGTGCGCCGCGACCCGGGTCGGTACGCCGCGCGGCCGGGTTCCGGCGGGATCTCGGTGTGCGCCGTGATGCGGTGCCGTGCGCCGTGCCCCGCCCTCCACGCGCCCAGGACCGGACCTGTTCCGGCACCGGCGACTGCCCGTACTGTTTCCACCGTGAACCCCCTGGAACCGTCCCGACCGTGAGCACCCTCGAACGCGCCCGATGCCGTCTCCAGGCCCATCCCCTCGCGCTCGACGCGGCGCTCGCGGCGGGAGCGCTGGTGTGCATGGTGGCCGGTTCCTTCGTGCAGCCGCACGGGGAGCGCGACGTCAACTGGATCCTGCGCGCGCCGGACCCCTTCAGCCTCCTGCTGATCGTCCTCGGCGCCATGGCCTTGGTCTTCCGCCGCAGCGCCCCCATGGCCGTCCTCGCGGTCACCGGCGGCCTCGCCCTCGTCGAGAGCATCACCGGCGACCCGCGCGCCCCGGTCGCGATGTGCGCCGTGATAGCCCTCTTCACCGTCGCCGCCACCACCGACCGCCCCACCACCTGGCGGGTGGGACTGCTCACCATGACCGTCCTGACCGGCGCGTCCATGCTCGCCGGCCCGCTGCCCTGGTACGCCCAGGAGAACCTCGCGATCCTCGCCTGGACCGGCATCGGCGCCACCGCCGGGGACGCCGTGCGCAGCCGTCGCGCCGTCGTCCAGGCCATCCGCGACCGCGCCGACCGCGCCGAACGCACCCGCGAGGAGGAGGCCCGCCGCCGGGTCGCCGAGGAACGCCTGCGCATCGCCCGTGACCTGCACGACGTCGTCGCCCACCACATCGCCCTGGTCAACGTGCAGGCCGGAGTCGCCGCCCACGTCATGGACAAGCGCCCCGACCAGGCCAAGGAAGCCCTCGCCCACGTCCGCGAGGCCAGCCGCTCGGCGCTCAACGAACTGCGGGCCACCGTCGGGCTGCTGCGCCAGTCCGGCGACCCCGAGGCCCCCACCGAGCCGGCCCCCGGCCTCGACCGCCTGGACGAACTCGCCGGGACCTTCCGCAGCGCCGGTCTCCAGGTCGAGGTGGCCCGCGCCGACCAGGACACCGCCCTGCCCGCCGCCGTGGACCTCGCCGCCTACCGCGTCATCCAGGAGGCCCTCACCAACGTGCAGAAACACGCGGGCTCCGCGGCGAAGGCCGAGGTCAGCGTCGTACGCGTGGGACCCCATATCGAGGTCACCGTGCTCGACGACGGCCGCCCGGCCCAGGACGGCGTCCCGGGGACCGGCGGCGGCCACGGACTGCTCGGCATGCGCGAACGCGTGACCGCGCTGCGCGGCACCCTCACCACCGGCCCCCGCTACGGGGGCGGCTTCCGCGTCCATGCGATCCTGCCGGTCAAGACCCGCACCGTCGCCGCGGGGGAGCGGGGGGAGCCCGTATGACCATCCGCGTGCTGCTCGCCGACGACCAGGCGCTGCTGCGCAGTGCCTTCCGCGTCCTCGTCGACTCCGAGCCCGACATGCAGGTGGTGGGGGAAGCGGCCGACGGCGCCGAGGCGGTCCGGCTGGCCGGACAGGAACGCGCCGACGTCGTCCTCATGGACATCCGCATGCCCGGCACGGACGGTCTCACCGCCACCCGGATGATCAGCGCCGACCCGGACCTGGCCCGGGTCCGCGTGGTCATTCTCACCACCTTCGAGGTCGACGACTACGTCGTCCAGTCGCTGCGCGCGGGCGCCTCCGGCTTCCTCGGCAAGGGCAGCGAACCGGAGGAACTCCTCGCCGCCATCCGGATCGCCGCCGCGGGGGAGGCCCTGCTGTCCCCGGCCGCCACCAAGGGGCTGATCGCCCGCTTCCTGGCCCAGGGCGACGCCTCCGAGGACGCGGCGGACCCGGCCCGCAGCGAGCGGCTGGCCACCCTCACCGTGCGTGAGCGCGAGGTGCTCGTCCAGGTCGCCGGCGGCCACTCCAACGACGAGATCGCCGAGCGGCTGGAGGTCAGCCCGCTGACGGTGAAGACGCACGTCAACCGGTCCATGTCCAAGCTGGGCGCCCGCGACCGGGCCCAGCTCGTGGTGATCGCCTACGAGTCGGGCCTGGTACGCCCGAGGGTGGAGTGACCCCACCCCGGCCGTACTGCGGCGGGAGTATACGTCCGACGAGGAATTGGACCTGGAGCCTACGGATCAGGGTCCGGTGGTGGCCCAGGGTGTAGTTGTGGGCGCTCACCTGTCCGTGTGTACGCTCCGTGACTTCTGCCGCTCCCGGA
Source organism: Streptomyces adustus (assembly GCF_009377175.1). GTDB lineage: Bacteria > Actinomycetota > Actinomycetes > Streptomycetales > Streptomycetaceae > Streptomyces > Streptomyces adustus. Next base: position 48,260 of record NZ_VJZD01000031.1, on the reverse strand, counting down.
AAAGAGACCCCGACCCATGTCCTGGCTGTCCAGAATCAGCCTCGCGCAACGGGCCCTGATAGGCCTGATGTCCATCATCGCGATCGCGTTCGGCGCGATCGCGATCCCGCAGCTCAAGCAGCAGCTCCTGCCCACCATCGAACTGCCCATGGTGTCCGTGCTCGCGCCGTACCAGGGCGCGTCCCCGGACGTCGTCGAGAAGCAGGTCGTCGAGCCGATCGAGAACTCCCTCGACGGGGTCGACGGCATCACCGGCGTCACCTCGACGGCCAGCGAGGGCAACGCCGTGATCATGGCGTCCTTCGACTACGGCAACGACACCAAGCAGCTCGTCGCCGACGTCCAGCTCGCCGTCAACCGGGCCCGTGCCCAGCTGCCCGACGCCGTGGACCCGCAGGTCATCGCCGGTTCGACGGACGACATGCCGACCGTCGTCCTCGCCGTCACCTCGGGGATGGACCAGCAGGCGCTGGCCGACCGGATCGACCGCTCGGTGGTGCCGGTCCTGAAGAACGTCGACGGCGTCGGCCGGGTCATGGTCAACGGCGTACGCGACCTCCAGATCACCGTCACGCCCGACGACGCGAAGCTGAGGAAGGCGGGCCTGACCACGGCCGGCCTGGCCCAGGCACTCCAGGCGGGCGGCGCGACCATGCCGGCCGGCTCCTTCGACGAGGACGGCAAGAACCGCACCGTCCGGGTCGGCGGCGGCTTCACCTCGGTGGCCCAGATCCAGGACCTGAGGGTGACCGGGCAGCCCGGCGGCAAGCCGGTGCGCCTCGGTGACGTGGCCGAGGTGCGCCAGCAGGAGGCCCCGGCCGACTCCATCACCCGCACGAACGGCAGGCCGAGCCTCGCCGTGATGGTCACCATGGACCACGACGGCAGCGCGGTCGCGATCTCCAAGGCCGTCGAGGACAAGCTGCCGGACCTGCGCAAGGACCTCGGCTCCGGCACGACGATCACGGTCGTCAGCGACCAGGGCCCCGCCGTGTCGAAGGCCATCGAGGGCCTGACCACCGAGGGCGGCCTCGGCCTGCTCTTCGCGGTCCTGGTGATCCTCGTCTTCCTCGCGTCGGTCCGCTCGACGCTGGTGACGGCGGTCTCCATCCCGCTGTCCGTGGTCCTGGCGCTGATCGTGCTGTGGACGCGTGACCTCTCCCTGAACATGCTGACGCTGGGCGCGCTGACCATCGCGATCGGCCGGGTCGTGGACGACTCGATCGTCGTCCTGGAGAACATCAAGCGCCACCTCGGCTACGGAGAGGAGCGCCAGGCGGCGATCCTCGGCGCGGTCCGCGAGGTGGCCGGCGCGGTCACCTCCTCCACCCTGACCACGGTCGCCGTCTTCCTGCCGATCGGCCTGGTCGGCGGCATGGTGGGCGCGCTGTTCGGCTCCTTCAGCATCACGGTGACCGCGGCCCTGCTGGCCTCCCTGCTGGTCTCCCTGACGGTCGTCCCGGTGCTGTCGTACTGGTTCCTGCGTGCCCCCAAGGGCACCCCGGCCGACGCGGCCCAGGCCCGCCGCGAGGCCGAGGCGAAGGAGGCGGCCAGCCGCCTCCAGCGCTTCTACGTGCCGGTCCTGCGCTTCGCGACCCGCCGCCGGCTGACCAGCGTCGTCATCGCGGTGGTGGTCCTGCTCGGGACCTTCGGGATGGCGCCGCTGCTGAAGACCAACTTCTTCGACCAGGGCGAGCAGGAGGTCCTCACCGTCAAGCAGGAGCTGGCGCCGGGCACCAGCCTGTCGGCCACCGACGAGCAGGCGCAGCAGGTCGAGAAGCTGCTCGCCGGGGTGAAGGGCGTCAAGGACTACCAGGTCACCATCGGCTCCTCCGGCTTCATGGCGGCCTTCGGCGGCGGCACCGACACCAACCAGGCGTCGTACCAGGTCATGCTGGAGGACTCGGCGTCGGCCGACGACGTGCAGAGCCGCATCGAGAAGGGTGTGGCCGGGCTGAAGGGCGCGGGCACGATCACGGTCGCCGCCGGTGACGGCTTCGGCAGCCAGGACCTCAGCGTGGTCGTCAAGGCGGCCGACGCGGATGTGCTGCGCAAGGCGGCCGACGAGGTCCGCGACGCGGTGGCCGGCCTCGACAACGTCACGGACGTCACCAGCGACCTGTCCCAGAGCGTGCCTCGTATCTCGGTCAAGGCGAACGCCAAGGCCGCCGCCGCGGGCTTCGACGACCAGACGCTGGGTCTGGCGGTCACCCAGGCGGTCCGCGGTACGACGGCCGGGAAGGCGATCGTCGACGACACCGAGCGCGACGTCGTCATCAAGTCGGCCGAGCCGGCCACGACGCTGGCGCAGCTGCGCGACCTGCGGCTGGGCGCGGTGAAGCTGGGCGACATCGCCACGGTGGAACTGGTCGACGGCCCGGTGTCGATGACCCGCATCGACGGCCGCCGGTCGGCGACCGTCACCGCGCGGCCGACCGGTGACAACACCGGCGCGGTCAGCGCCGACCTCACCGCGAAGCTGAACTCCCTGAAGCTCCCGGCGGGCGCGACGGCGGAGATCGGCGGTGTCTCGCAGAACCAGGACGACGCGTTCAAGAACCTCGCCCTGGCGATGCTGGCGGCCATCGCGATCGTCTTCATGCTGCTGGTGGCGACGTTCCGCTCGCTGGCCCAGCCGCTGATCCTGCTGGTCTCCATCCCCTTCGCGGCGACCGGCGCGATCGGTCTGCTGCTGGTCACCGGCACCCCGATGGGTGTTCCCGCGATGATCGGCATGCTGATGCTGATCGGCATCGTGGTGACGAACGCGATCGTGCTGATCGACCTGATCAACCAGTACCGCGCCCAGGGCCACGGCGTGGTCGAGGCGGTCGTCGAGGGCGGCCGGCACCGGCTGCGGCCGATCCTGATGACCGCCCTGGCGACGATCTTCGCGCTGCTGCCGATGGCGCTGGGTGTCACCGGCGAGGGCGGGTTCATCGCCCAGCCGCTGGCGGTCGTGGTGATCGGCGGTCTGATCACGTCCACGCTGCTGACGCTGCTGCTGGTCCCGACGCTCTACGCGATGCTGGAGCTGCGCAAGGAGCGCCGCGCGGACAAGCGCGCGGCGAAGCGGCAGGCCGCGGAGCCCGAGAAGACCCCGGAACCCGCCGGAGTCTGACCGCTCACCGCTCCGATGCCCCTTCCCCCGCACGGGTTTCATATCCTGTGAACTCGAACTGCTTTGCGGGGGAAGGGAATCGGGGCGTTGCCGCTGCACAGGGACGATCCGAGGACGCTCGGCGGATACCGGATCGTCGACCGCCTCGGGTCCGGGGGCATGGGCGTGGTCTATCTGGGCCGCTCCCGGTCCGGGCGTGAGGTCGCCGTCAAGGTGGTCCACGCCCAGTACGCGCAGGACGACGTCTTCCGGACCCGCTTCCGTCAGGAGATCGCGGCCGTCCGCAAGGTGAGCGGCGCCTTCACCGCCCCGGTCCTGGACGCCGACCCGGAGGCCTCCCGACCCTGGATGGCCACCCAGTACGTGCCGGGCCCGGCGCTCTCCGACCTGATCCGCGGGACCGGCCCGCTGAAGGGGGCGCGGCTGCGCCTGCTGGCGCTGGGGCTGGTGGAGGCCCTGCGGGACATCCACCGGGCCGGCGTGGTCCATCGCGACCTCAAGCCCGCCAACGTCCTGATGGCCGAGGACGGCCCACGGGTCATCGACTTCGGCATCTCCCGCGCGGCCGGGAACCAGACCCTCACCGAGACCGGAAACATGATCGGCACCCCGCCGTTCATGGCGCCGGAGCAGTTCGAGGACGCCCGCTCGGTCGGGCCGGCCTCGGACGTCTTCTCCCTCGGCGCGCTGCTGGTGTTCGCCGCGACCGGCAGCGGTCCCTTCGACGCCGACAGCCCGTATCTGACGGCGTACCGCGTCATGCACGAGGAACCGTCGGTGGACGCGGTCGCGGAGCCGCTGCGCTCGGTGCTGATCCGCTGCCTGGCCAAGAAGGCCGACGAGCGGCCCGGACTGGAGGAACTAGGACGGGAGTTCGCCGAGGCGCTGCCCGAACCGGCGGCCGGCGACCAGGAGACGGTGACCCTGCGTCTGCCGCCCTCCGGCCCGGCACCCGACGAGCCCGCCCGGGCCGCCGCCGCACCTCCCCGGGACCGCCGTTCCCGGCTGCGCCGGTGGCCGGTCCTGGCGGGCACGGCGGGTGTCCTGGCCGTGGCGGTCACCGGCTACGTCCTGTTCGACCCGTTCCAGCGGCCGGACGGGAGCAGGAGCACGGCGTCGGCGGGGAGCACCCCGTCGCACAGCGCCTCCCGCGGAACCTCCCGCTGGGACCCGCTGCCCGCCGGCTGGAAGCCGTGGCGGACCTCGGTCTACGGGGCCGCGCTCTCCGGCGTGACCGGGACGATGAACGACGACGGGGCCTTCTCCGGCAACACCCTGTCCTGCGCGATGGGCGAGGACGCCCTGTACTGCGGGGGCTCCGGCGTCCTGCCCGTCCGGGTCGACGGCGCGACGGGGCGGCTCGCCTGGCGGGCGGACTCCGTGCCCTCGGGAGTGGCACGGGAGAACTACGACAGCACGGTCCTCGGGGAGCACGACGGTGTGCTGCTGGTCCGCCAGTCGGTCGTGAGCAGCACGGGCGCCGACCGGGCGGCCAAGGTCCTGGCCCTCGACTCCGGCACCGGTGAACTGCTCTGGTCGCGCAAGATGGACGACGACACCGTCCAGCCCGCCCTCGTCGGCGATCTGCTGCTGGTGCCGGACGGCAAGCGCGTGACGGCCCGCGATCCGCGGCAGGGCACCGCGCGCTGGACCACGGACCTGCCCGCCGCCCCGGCCTATTACTGCGGGTTCCACGAGATCGGCGGCCGTCCGTACGCCGGCTGCTTCGACCCGGGCAGCTCGCCGTCGCGCACCGAGTTCTACGCCGTGGACCCGGCCGACGGCACGACCCGGAAGGTGAGCGTGCCGGACCGCGACCTCGCGTACGTCGGCGACGTCGACGGCGATCTGGTCTTCCTGGCGTCCGACGGCCAGGACGGATCGGCGTTCGAGGACTCGGTGCCCACCGAGGACTCGGCGTACACCGAGGTCCTGCTGATCGACCCGAAGACCGGGACCGTACGCAGCAAGAGTCTGCCGGGCAGCCCGCACGGCGCGGCCGCGCTGGTGGGCGGCGTGCTCTGCTTCGCCTCCTCCAACGGCCGGGTCACCGCGCACGAGCCCGGGACGGGCAAGAGGCTGTGGGCGACCACGACCTCGCTGGAGCAGCCCGGCACGCCCGTAGCCGACGAGCGGGGCCGCACCCTCTTCGCGGCCAGCGCCTCCGGGCGGGTGGCCGCGCTGGACAAGGCGACGGGCCGCCTGCTGTGGGAGTCCTCGGCCCGGGCCGCGCAGGTCATCCGGACGAGTTTCCACCCGGCGCAGGTGTATCCCGACGGGGGTTCCCTGGTGGTGCTCAGTCCCGACGGGACCGTCTTCGCGCTGGACCCGGCCCACCCCGACCGGGAGCCGCTGTCGGGGTGATCCGGGTCCACGAAGGATCGGTTACGGCAGCGCCAGCATCCGCTCCAGCGCCAGCTTCGCGAACGCCTCGGTCTCCTTGTCGACCTCGATGCGGTTGACGAGGTTGCCCTCGGCCAGCGACTCCAGCGTCCACACCAGGTGGGGGAGGTCGATGCGGTTCATGGTCGAGCAGAAGCAGACCGTCTTGTCGAGGAAGACGATCTCCTTGCCCTCGGGCGCGAAACGATTCGCCAGCCGACGGACCAGGTTCAGCTCCGTGCCGATGGCCCACTTGGAGCCGGCCGGGGCGGCCTCCAGGGCCTTGATGATGTACTCCGTCGAGCCGACGTAGTCCGCCGCGGCCACGACCTCGTGCTTGCACTCGGGGTGGACCAGGACGTTCACGCCCGGGATGCGCTCGCGCACGTCGTTCACCGAGTCCAGCGAGAAACGGCCGTGGACCGAGCAGTGGCCGCGCCACAGGATCATCTTCGCGTCGCGCAGCTGCTCGGCGGTCAGGCCGCCGTTCGGCTTGTGCGGGTTGTAGACCACACAGTCGTCGAGGGACATGCCCATGTCCCGCACCGCGGTGTTGCGGCCGAGGTGCTGGTCGGGCAGGAAGAGGACCTTCTCGCCCTGCTCGAACGCCCAGTCCAGCGCCTTCTTGGCGTTGGACGAGGTGCAGATGGTGCCCCCGTGCTTGCCCGTGAACGCCTTGATGTCGGCGGACGAGTTCATGTACGAGACGGGCACGACCTGCTCGGCTATGCCGGCCTCGGTCAGCACGTCCCAGCACTCCGCGACCTGCTCGGCGGTGGCCATGTCGGCCATCGAGCAGCCGGCGGCGAGGTCCGGGAGGACGACCTTCTGCTCGTCGCCGGTCAGGATGTCCGCGGACTCCGCCATGAAGTGCACACCGCAGAACACGATGTACTCGGCCTCCGGGCGCGCGGCCGCGTCCCGGGCCAGCTTGAAGGAGTCGCCCGTGACGTCCGCGAACTGGATGACCTCGTCGCGCTGGTAGTGGTGGCCGAGCACGAAGACCTTGTCGCCGAGCTTCTCCTTGGCCGCGCGGGCGCGCTCGACCAGGTCCGGGTCGGACGGCGAGGGGAGGTCGCCCGGGCACTCGACGCCACGCTCGCTCTTCGGGTCGGCCTCGCGGCCGAGGAGCAGGAGAGCGAGGGGCGTCGGCTGTACGTCGAGCTCCGGGGTCTGGGCGGTGGTCACGACACGCACCCTTTCTGTTCTGCGGCTCATCGGTCCGTTCATCGGCCGACGCTAGTTTTCGTCTAAATGACGCTATCTATCATAACTGCTTCACGTCACTTTGACGACGGCCATAGTGTCGGTGTGACATGAATCCCGATGGGCCGTTTTCCGCTCCCCGTGTCATGTGCGAGCATGAAGAGGGATCCGAGGGTCGAAGGAACCAGCGGAACCGAAAAGACACGCGCCCGGCCCGGAATGAATCCGCGGCCCCGCCGGTTGCAACCGTCGGCAAGCAGTCTCCGTACAACCCGGGAGAGATGTAGATGTCCGTATCGGACGAGACCAGCACCGTCACCGACGGCATCATCCTGACCGACGCCGCCGCGTCCAAGGTCAAGGCCCTGCTCGACCAGGAAGGCCGCGAGGACCTCGCCCTGCGTGTCGCCGTTCAGCCCGGTGGCTGCTCCGGCCTGCGCTACCAGCTCTTCTTCGACGAGCGTTCGCTCGACGGTGACGTCGTCAAGGACTTCGACGGCGTCAAGGTCGTCACCGACCGCATGAGCGCCCCGTACCTGGGCGGCGCCTCGATCGACTTCGTGGACACCATCGAGAAGCAGGGCTTCACGATCGACAACCCGAACGCGACCGGCTCCTGCGCCTGCGGCGACTCCTTCAGCTGACCCGCCCGGGCCGCCCTCGGGCGGCCCTGGACGGCACGAGAAGGCGGCGACCCCCTACGACGGGGCCGCCGCCTTCTCGTCGTCCGGCCGCCTTCTCGCTGTCCGGCCGTGCGCCCTGCTACCGCTGGAGCTTCGTCCCGGCCGTCACCGCCGGGACCTCCCGACCGTCCGAGCCGACGACCTTCCGGTCGCCCAGCGGCCGGTCCAGCCGCACGCTCTGGTCGAAGGTCTTGGCGATCTTGATGCAGATCTTGTTCGGCCACGGCGTCTCGGTCACCTTCACCGTCACCCGGTCCGCGCTCTCGACCGCCGTCGCCCTGTAGTCGGCGCACACCCCGCCGGTGTAGCGCACGACGAGCTCCGAGTCGTCGGCCCGATAACCCTCCACCCGCACGTCGTGCGTCGAGGGCGCGGTGGTCGGACCGGCCGACACGGACGGAGTGAGGTAGTCCGGCTCCACCGCCGGATAGGTCACCGTGAAGTCGTCCTGCGCGCCCGTCCCACGGGCCGTGAACAGCCAGGACGGAACCAGCGCCAGCCGCTCGTCCGCCCGGTGCACCGCCAGCCCGAACACCGCGTCCTCGACCGTGACGGTGGTGCGCGTCCCGGCGTCCGGGGCGGTCGACGAGCCGCACGGCTCCTCCAGCCGGTCCTTCAGCGGTACGGGGCTCGCGCAGCCGCCGATACCCATCCGGTGATCCGTGCCGGGTGCCTTGTTCAGCAGGTCCAGCGCCTCCCGCGCGCTGAGCGCGGGGTACACGTCCCCCTTCAGCGGGGTCGTGAGCTGCCCGTTGCCGCCGACCAGCTCGCCCTGCGCGCCGACGGTCAGCCCGGTCGTCAGGCCGTACGTGGGCAGCCCGCCCACCGTCGGATCGGCGTTCACCACCCGCTGGGCGCCCATGACCTGGCTCGCGTCCACCTTGGCGTCGTCCTGGCCCAGCGCCTTCAGCACCGGCGCGGCCGCCTTCTTCGCCGCCGCCTCGCTCACCGGGTCGGCGATCGGGCCGGCGGGGTCGCGTATGCACAGGGTCCGGTTCTTGCAGTCGTCGGTGCCGGGCGCGTAACGGCTGAAGGTCCAGGCGCCCGGCGCCGCCTTGTTCACCCGGAGGACCGGGCCCGCGCCGTCCTTGTCCGTGCCGACCTTCCAGACCGTGCCCTGCGCCACGGGTGTCCCGTCGATCCCGAACGCCTCGGCCAGGCGGGCCACCTCGTCCCGGGTGACGTCGCCCGTGGCCCAGTACACCGGCGCCGAGCCGGGGCCGTCGGGCAGCGTTCCGGCGGCCCGGTACGTCACGCCGTACGGATTGGGCTCGCCCGGCGCGATGCCGTTGGCCGTCCCCCCGTTGCCCGACGTACCCGGGGCGGAGTAGCCGTCGAGGGCCAGCGGGGCGGGTGTGCCGTCTCCGGCGGACGCGCCGGCACCCGTACGGCCGCCGGACGCGCTCGCGGCGAGGTACGCGCCACCGCCCCCGACGAGCAGCACGGCGGCCGCGACCGAGGCCACGACCACGGGCGAGCGCCGCCGGGACGCCGGACGCCCGTCATGGTCCCCGAGACCGTCGCCGCCCCCGGAACCCTCCTCCGAGACCCGGCCCACCTCGGCGTCCCGCCCCGAGCCGCTCGCGCCGCCTGCACCGACGGAGGCGTCCCCGACGGAGGCGTCCCCGAGGGGGGCGTCCCCGGCGAGGCCGGCCTCGACGGAGGCGTCCCCGACGGGCTTGTCCTCGGCGGAGGCGCTTGCGAGGGGGCCGTCCTCGGCAGAGCTGTCTCCGACGGGGGTCGTCCCGCCCTCGGTGTCCTCGGCGGAAGCGTTTCCGAGGGGGCCGTCCTCGGCGGAAGCGTCCTCGGCAGAGCTGTCCCCGACGGGGATCGTCCCGCCCTCGGTGTCCTCGGCGGGGCTGTCCTCGGCGGCGGCGTCCCCGAGGGGGCCGTCCTCGGCGGAAGCGTTTCCGAGGGGGGCGTCCTCGGCAGAGCCGTTCCCGACGGGGGCCGTCCCGTCCCCGGCGGGGTCGTCCCCGACGGGGGCCGCCGGGGACGGGACGGCCGTGGCTCCGGCCTCGGGACGGTCCTCGGCGCCGGGTACGACGTCGTCCGTGTCGGCACCGGCCCCCGCTCGGGGGCCGGCACCGGCCTCGACATCGGCGCCGGTCCCGGCGTCGGCATCGGTCCCGGTCGGGGTCTTCGCGTCGGCCCCGGCCCCGAGGGCGGTCCCGGCCCGGAGCCCTTCCTCCTCACCGGCGGTCTCGGCGACGCCCGGCTCGCGTGCGGCGTCGTCGTTGTCGGGTCGCTCGGTGTTCACCGCATCGCTCCTTCGGCTGCTGTCCTCATGGCCGACCCTGACCCGGCCCTGTCAAGATGGGCGGCGGAAGGGGTCGTATCCCGCATCCCCTCTACAGGGGACGGCGATGGGACGCAGCGGGGGAGCGCACGGTTCCCCGAAACGCGCCGACGCGGAATTCGGGCGCCGCTCAGTCCCCGTAGTCCGACATGGCGTCCAGCAGCCGCGCGGACGCCGACGGCACGGTCACCCCGTGGATGAGGGACGGGGACACCGGGAGAGGGGTGAACCGGTCGGGGGCCGCCCAGTGCGGCACCATCCGGGCACAGTCGACGCGCAGCGACGCAAGGCCGCCCTCCAGATCCGCCGGGGCAGGGGCACAGCGCTTGAGGTTCGTCATAACGGCACCGTATGCATGGCTCGGGCCGCGAAGAAAGATCTACTATCGGGTAGTTTCGTACGCTTCAAGGTCGGCCCGCCGACCGGGTAGCGTGAACTGTCAATGCCCCTCCCCCCAGGAGAGTCCACGCCGTGCGCATCGCAGTCACCGGCTCCATCGCCACCGACCACCTCATGACCTTCCCCGGCCGCTTCGCCGACCAGCTCGTCGCGGACCAGCTGCACACGGTCTCGCTCTCCTTCCTGGTCGACAACCTCGACGTACGCCGGGGCGGCGTCGGCGCGAACATCGCCTTCGGCATGGGCCAGCTCGGCACGGAACCGATCCTGGTCGGCGCCGCCGGTTCGGACTTCGACGACTACCGCGCCTGGCTCGACCGGCACGGCGTCGACACCGACTCGGTGCGCATCTCCGAGACGCTGCACACCGCCCGCTTCGTGTGCACCACCGATGCCGACCACAACCAGATCGGCTCCTTCTACACCGGCGCGATGAGCGAGGCCCGCCTCATCGAGCTGAAGACCGTCGCCGACCGTGTGGGCGGTCTCGACCTGGTCCTGATCGGCGCCGACGACCCGGAGGCGATGCTCCGGCACACCGAGGAGTGCCGCACCCGGTCCATCGCGTTCGCCGCAGACTTCTCCCAGCAGATCGCCCGGATGAACGGCGACGAGATCCGGACCCTGCTGGAGGGCGCCACGTACCTCTTCTCCAACGAGTACGAGAAGGGGCTCATCGAGTCCAAGACCGGCTGGAGCGACGAGGAGATCCTCGCCAGGGTCGGCCACCGCGTCACCACCCTCGGCTCGCGCGGTGTGCGCGTCGAGCGGGTCGGCCAGGACCCGATCGAGGTCGGCTGCCCCGACGAGGACCGCAAGGCCGACCCCACCGGCGTCGGCGACGCCTTCCGGGCCGGCTTCCTCTCGGGCCTGGCCTGGGGCGTCGGCCTGGAGCGCGCCGCCCAGGTCGGCTGCATGCTGGCCACGCTGGTCATCGAGACGGTCGGCACGCAGGAGTACCAGCTGCGCCGCGGCCACTTCATGGAGCGCTTCACCAAGGCCTACGGCGAGGAGGCCGCCGCCGAGGTCCGCGAGCACCTGTCCTGACCCGTCCCGGTCAGGACACCCGGCGGACCACATAGGCCGAGCCGTGGTCCGCCGGTTCCTCGCCGACGTACTCCTGCCCCCGCATCTCGCACCACGCCGGGATGTCGAGTCGGGCCGCCTCGTCGTCGGAGAGCACCCGGACCGTGCCGCCCACCGGCACGTCGCCGAAGACCTTCGCCAGCTCGATCACGGGGATCGGGCACCGCTTGCCCAGCGCGTCGACCACCAGCGCGTCGCCCTGCGGTGTGCCGACCACCCGAGCGTCGCCCTGCGGCGCCGCCGCGTCCACGACCGCCGGCGCGGCGGGTGCGACGGACGCGGCAGGCGCGGCAGGCGCGCCGAGCTTCTCGCGCACCGCCGCCACCGTGCCAGGCAGCACCGACAGGAACCGCTCGACGTCCTCGGCCGACGCGCCGTACGGCAGCGACACCCGGACGTTGCCCTCGCTCAGCACCCCCATCGCCCTGAGCACATGGCTCGGCGTCAGCGTGCTGCTCGTGCAGGACGACCCGGACGACACGGAGAAGCCCTCCCGGTCCAAGGCGTGCAGCAGGGTCTCCCCATCGACATAGAGACACGAGAACGTGACGATCCCGGGCAGCCGCCGCACCGGATCGCCGACCACCTCCACATCGGGGACGAGCGACGGCACCCGCGTGCGGATCCGTTCCGTCAGCTCCCGCAGCCGCACCGCCTCCTGCTCCGCCTCGGCGCGCACCGCCCGCAGCGAGGCCGCGGCCGCCACGATCGCGGGAATGTTCTCGAAGCCGGCCGCCCGCCCCGACTCGCGCTCGTCGACCGGGCCTTGGGCGGCGAACCGCACCCCCTTGCGGACCACCAGCAGTCCGACCCCGGACGGGCCGCCCCACTTGTGCGCACTGCCCGTCAGCACCGACCAGCCGCCCGGCACCCGGCCCCAGCCCAGCGACTGCGCGCCGTCCACCAGCAGCGGGACCCCGGCTTCCCGGCACAGCTCGGCCACCGCCGACACCGGCTGCTCGGTGCCCACCTCGTGGTTGGCCGACTGAAGACAGGCCAGCGCGGTGTCCGGCCGCAGGGCCTCGCCGTACGACCCGGCGGTCGCCTCGCCGGTCCGCAGCACCGGCACCCGGGTCACCGAGCCGCCCGCCGCCTCGTGCGCCTCGGCCGAATGGAGTACCGAAGAATGTTCGACCTCCGACACGATCAGGTGGTTTCCCACGCGGCGTCGGCCCGTCAGCACCCCCGCGATCCCCGCGTGCACCGCCCGGGTGCCGGAGGGGGTGAACGTCAACTCGTCCGGGCGGCAGCCGACGGCGTCGGCCGCCGCCTCCCGCGCCGCGTCCAGCAACAACCGCGCCCGCCGCCCCTCCCGGTACAGCCGAGCGGGGTCGGCCCACCCCTCGTCGAGGGAGGCCGCCAGGGCCTGGCGGGCAACGGGGTGCAGGGGAGCGGCCGATGCGGCATCGAAGTAGGACACACCGCAACGCTAAGCGCCCCGGCCGCGCGCGCCGAACCGCCCGCGTAGCCGGGTCACGCCCTCGGCCGTCCTCACCCCTCGGGCGCACCCGACCGGGCGGCGTCCCGAATCTCCGTCAGGAGACAGTCGCAGCAGGACAACCCACCGTTCCTCAGGACTGAGCGGAGGTGAGCCCATTCAGCCGCACGCCCCGAACGGTCTTGGGCGGACTGGTCCCCGGCGTACTCAACCCCGGGGCGGCGACACGCGTCATGTGCGTGGTCCGGTCCCGGGCGGCCGGTTCCCCGCACGACCTGGCCGGACGGGTGCGGCCAGAGGCGACGGGGAGGCCCCGAACCATCTCTCCGGTGGAGCGGGGGCCCCGCACGCCGACGCCGCACCTGACGTCCCGGATCGTGCAATCACGCTAGCCCGGTCGGCCCAGGAGACCGTTGGTCCGCGAGCCGACTGTCACGCGAACGAGCTAATTCGACCTCGTGTGCACCATCTGGTGAGCAGTTGCCAACCCCCTTCAGGGGGACCGGCGGCGCGTTGGCCACCCTCCCCGCGCGACCCCAAAACGCGTCCAGTAGGGTTTGGTCCGCATAAACATCCAAACCCCTGCCCGACGCAGGGCGGCGACCGACCAGCGAGAAGGCCGCAGCCGAACAGCGCGGGCGAGACTCTCGGGAAGGCGCTACGTGAGTCCCAACGGCTCCGACCGCTCGCCGCGGCGCCCGATGCGGCGGAAGCTGCTGCAGGCAATGACTGCGGGCCTGGTCCTGGCGACAGCCACTGGTTGCTCGTACAACTGGGAAGACTTCCCCCGCCTTGGTATGCCCACCCCGGTCACAGACGAGGCTCCGCGGATCCTCTCCCTCTGGCAGGGCTCGTGGGCGGCCGCGCTCGCCACCGGCGTGCTGGTCTGGGGCCTGATCCTGTGGGCGACCATGTTCCACCGGCGCAGCCGGACCAAGGTCGAGGTTCCTCCGCAGACCCGGTACAACATGCCGATCGAGGCCCTGTACACAGTGGTCCCGATCATCATCGTCTCGGTGCTGTTCTACTTCACCGCCCGTGACGAGTCGAAGCTCCTCAGCCTCGACAAGAAGCCCGACGTCACTGTGAACGTCGTCGGCTTCCAGTGGAGCTGGGGCTTCAACTACATCGAGAACGTCGACGGTTCCACCGGTGACGCGAAGACCGACAAGAACCTGGCCGCCATCCCGGACCGGTTCAAGGCGGAGTTCCCGGCGAACGCCGGCGGCGTCTACGACGTCGGCACGCCCGGCACGCGCAACCCGCAGACGGGCAACCCCGGTCCCACGCTGTGGCTGCCGAAGGGCGAGACCGTCCGCTTCGTCCTGACCTCGCGTGACGTCATCCACTCCTTCTGGGTGGTGCCGTTCCTGATGAAGATGGACGTCATCCCCGGTCACACGAACTCCTTCCAGGTGACGCCCAACCAAGAGGGCACCTTCATGGGCAAGTGTGCCGAGCTCTGCGGCGTCGACCACTCCCGGATGCTGTTCAACGTGAAGGTCGTCTCCCCCGAGCGTTACCAGCAGCACCTCAAGGACCTCGCCAAGAAGGGGCAGACCGGTTACGTTCCCGCCGGCATCGCGCAGACGAGCCACGAGAAGAACCGGGAGACGAACAACCTGTGAGCATCGTCAACGAACCTCAGGGCGCCGCGGCGGCCGGAGCCTCGTACTACGAGGACGAACTGCCCGTACGGCGCAAGCAGCCCGGAAACGTCGTGATCAAGTGGCTCACCACCACTGACCACAAGACGATCGGCACGCTCTATCTGGCCACGTCCTTCGCGTTCTTCTGCATCGGTGGCGTCATGGCGCTGCTCATGCGTGCGGAGCTGGCCCGGCCTGGTCTGCAGATCATGTCGAACGAGCAGTTCAACCAGGCGTTCACGATGCACGGCACGATCATGCTGCTGATGTTCGCGACGCCGCTGTTCGCCGGCTTCACGAACTGGATCATGCCGCTCCAGATCGGTGCTCCGGACGTCGCGTTCCCGCGACTGAACATGTTCGCCTACTGGCTCTACCTGTTCGGCTCGCTGATCGCGGTGGGTGGCTTCCTCACCCCGCAGGGCGCGGCCGACTTCGGCTGGTTCGCCTACTCCCCGCTGTCGGACGCGGTCCGCAGCCCGGGTGTCGGCGCCGACATGTGGATCATGGGTCTGGCCTTCTCCGGCTTCGGCACCATCCTCGGCGCGGTCAACTTCATCACCACGATCATCTGCATGCGTGCGCCCGGCATGACCATGTTCCGCATGCCGATCTTCGTGTGGAACGTGCTGCTGACGGCCGTCCTGGTCCTGCTGGCCTTCCCCGTCCTCGCCGCCGCGCTGTTCGCGCTGGAGGCGGATCGGAAATTCGGGGCACACGTCTTCGACGCGGCCAACGGCGGAGCCTTGCTCTGGCAACACCTCTTCTGGTTCTTCGGCCATCCAGAGGTGTACATCATCGCGCTGCCGTTCTTCGGCATCATCAGTGAGATCATCCCGGTCTTCTCCCGCAAGCCGATGTTCGGCTACATGGGCCTGATCGCCGCGACGATCGCGATCGCCGGTCTGTCCGTGACGGTGTGGGCCCACCACATGTACGTCACCGGCGGAGTGCTGCTGCCGTTCTTCTCCTTCATGACGTTCCTCATCGCCGTTCCGACCGGCGTGAAGTTCTTCAACTGGATCGGCACGATGTGGAAGGGGTCGCTGAGCTTCGAGACCCCGATGCTGTGGGCGGTCGGCTTCCTGATCACCTTCACCTTCGGTGGTCTGACCGGTGTCATCCTGGCGTCGCCGCCGATGGACTTCCACGTCTCGGACTCGTACTTCGTGGTGGCGCACTTCCACTACGTCGTGTTCGGCACGGTCGTCTTCGCGATGTTCGCCGGCTTCCACTTCTGGTGGCCGAAGTTCACCGGCAAGATGCTCGACGAGCGCCTCGGCAAGATCACCTTCTGGACGCTGTTCGTCGGCTTCCACGGCACCTTCCTGGTCCAGCACTGGCTGGGTGCCGAGGGCATGCCCCGTCGTTACGCCGACTACCTGGCGGCCGACGGCTTCACCGCCCTGAACACGGTGTCCACGATCAGCTCGTTCGTCCTCGGCCTGTCGATCCTTCCGTTCTTCTACAACGTGTGGAAGACCGCCAAGTACGGCAAGCCGGTCGGCGTGGACGACCCGTGGGGCTACGGCCGCTCGCTGGAGTGGGCGACGTCCTGCCCGCCGCCGCGCCACAACTTCCTCACCCTGCCGCGGATCCGCAGCGAATCCCCGGCGTTCGACCTGCACCACCCTGAGATCGCCGCGCTCGAGCTGGAGCACGCCGCGCACGGTGGCGCCATCACGGGCGGCAAGGAGGCCGGCAAGTGAAGATCCAGGGCAAGATGTTCATGTGGCTGAGCGTCTTCGTCCTCGCCATGGCGGTCGTCTATGGCGTGTGGTCGAAGGAGCCGGCCGGTACCACGGCGCTCTTCCTGGCCTTCGGCCTGTGCATCATGATCGGCTTCTACCTGGGCTTCACCGCCCGGCGGGTCGACGCGGGTGCGCAGGACAACAAGGAGGCGGACGTCGCGGACGACGCCGGCGAGCTGGGCTTCTTCAGCCCGCACAGCTGGCAGCCGCTGTCCCTGGCCGTCGGCGGTGCCCTGGCCTTCCTGGGCGTCGCGATGGGCTGGTGGCTGCTGTACTTCTCGGCTCCGCTGATCCTGCTGGGCCTGTGGGGCTGGGTCTTCGAGTACTACCGCGGTGAGAACCGCACCCAGTGAGCCGTGCTGACCCCAGGTCAGCCGCTGTACCACCCGGGAGCCCGGATCCTCCGCCAGGAGGCTCCGGGCTCCTGCGTTTGCCGGATGCCGCATCGCTCTTAAGGCCTACTCAACGCGCCGGTGCCGACGAAGCTTCCTAGCGTGATGCCATGAGCCTTTCACCCCGCCCTCGCACCACCGTCGGCTGCGCGCTGCTGGTGATCGCCCTCTGCGCGGGCGTCACCGCCTGCGGCGCGGACGGAAACCCGCTCTCCGGCCGGCCCTACGACGCGGACCCGGAGATCGCCTTCAACGCCCCGACGGAGACCGGGAAGAAGGCCGACCCGGACAAGCCCCTGGAGGTCACCGCCGAGGACTCCGACGGGCGCCTGACGGACGTCACGGCCATCGACGCGACGGGCCGCTACGTGGCGGGCGAACTGGCCGCGGACGGCAGCCGCTGGCACAGCACGGCGCCGCTCGCCGCCGACACCCGCTACACGGTGCGGGTGAGCACCGAGGACGACGACGGGGCGCCCGGCCGCAAGGTCCTCAGCTTCGAGACCGGCCGGCCTTCCGCCAAGGCCGGTAAGAACCTGGAGGTCCTCTTCACCCCCACGTCGGGCCTGTACGGGGTCGGCCAGCCGGTCGTCGCCCAACTCAGCATGCCCGTCAAGGACAAGAGTCAACGGGCCGTCGTGGAAAGCGCCCTGAAGGTGGACTCCACGCCCGCGGTGGAGGGCTCCTGGTTCTGGGTGAACGACAAGGAACTGCACTACCGCCCCAAGGACTACTGGCCCGCCCACGCGACCATCCAGGTGCACAGCAACCTGGCGGGCATGCGCATCAACGACAAGCTGCGGGGCGGCCGGGCGGTCGCCCCCCTGAAGCTCACCACGGGCGACCGGATCGTGGCCGTCACGGACGTCGCGGCGCACCAGTTGACGGTCTACAAGAACGACCGGCCGATCAACCGGATCCCGGTGACCGCCGGCCGGCCCGGCTTCGAGACCCGCAACGGTGTCAAGGTCATCCTGGAGAAGCAGCACGTCGTACGTATGCGCGGGATCACGATCGGCATCGAGGAGGGCACCTCGGACTCCTTCGACCTGCCCGTCTACTACGCCTCGCGCGTCACCTGGAGCGGCGAGTACGTGCACGCCGCCCCCTGGTCGGTGGACTCCCAGGGCTCCGAGAACGTCAGCCACGGCTGCGTCGGCATGAGCAACAGCAACGCTCAGTGGTTCTTCAACACCGTCCACGTGGGTGACATCGTCCAGGTCGTCAACTCCAACGGCCACCAGATGGAGCCGTTCGGGAACGGTTTCGGCGACTGGAACGTCACCTGGGACAAGTGGCGCTCCGGCAGCGCGCTGTCGGGCGGCACCGCCCCGAAGAGCCCCCGGCCCCAGGACACGGCGCGGCTGCGTCCGACGCCGGTGTGACCCGCCGGGGGCACCGGGACCGGCCGTCACCCGGCCGGGGAACGGAGGGGGCGTGAGGGGCCGTCAGGGACCGGCCGTCACCGGCCGACCGGATCTCGCCCCGTAGGGAACCCCACGCCCCGTCCGGCTACGCGCTCAGCAGCCTCTTGCGGCGCAGCAGAGCGGCCAGCGACCCCGCGAACTCCACCGGGTCCACCGGGAGCGTCACAGCGGCGTCGGCGCGGCTCCAGGTGGCCAGCCAGGCGTCCTGCGGCCGCGCGATGAGCAGCAGCACCGGCGGGCACTCGAAGACCTCGTCCTTGATCTGCCGGCACAGGCCCATGCCGCCCATCGGCACGGCCTCGCCGTCGAACACGCAGACGTCGATGCCGCCCCGGTCCATCTCGGTCAGCACCGCGGCAGGCGTGGCGCACTCCACGAACTCGACCGCGGGCACGTCCGGAGCGGGCCGGCGTCCGGCCGCGAGCCGCACCTGTTCGCGGGTGTTGGAATCGTCGCTGTAGACCAGCACCGTGGCGGTCGGCTGCATGTTTCCTCCGAGACGTCAGCGTCGTACGGACAGAACCGGTGCGGCGGATGCTACTCCCTTGAACAGGCTGTCAACACCTGTTGGAACACCGCTTCGATGGGCCATACGGGCACTACACACGCTGGGAACACTCCGAACGGCACCCCCCGGAGTGAGGGCGGGATAAGGGACCGACATAATGTCGGTCGTGGCGACAGCAACGACAGTAGAAACCGGGCACGCGCACCCGTCGGTCAACCGGCCGAACCTCGTCAGCGTCGGAACCATCATCTGGTTGAGTTCCGAGCTGATGTTCTTCGCGGCCCTCTTCGCGATGTACTTCACCCTGCGATCGGTGACGGGTCCCGACCACTGGAAGGAAATGGCGTCCGCCCTGAACTTCCCGTTCTCGGCGACGAACACCACGATCCTGGTGCTCTCCTCCCTCACCTGCCAGCTCGGCGTCTTCGCCGCCGAGCGGGGTGACGTGAAGAAGCTCCGGGGCTGGTTCATCATCACCTTCATCATGGGTGCGATCTTCATCGGCGGTCAGATCTACGAGTACACCGAGCTGGTGAAGAAGGACGGGCTCTCGCTCTCCTCCGACCCGTACGGCTCGGTGTTCTACCTGACCACCGGCTTCCACGGCATGCACGTGACGGGCGGCCTGATCGCTTTCCTGTTCGTCCTCGGCAGGACGTACGCGGCCAAGAGGTTCACCCATGAACAGGCGACCGCGGCCATCGTCGTGTCCTACTACTGGCACTTCGTCGATGTCGTCTGGATCGGCCTCTTCGCCACGATCTACATGATCAAGTAGCCGGGCCCGATCCCGCGCACCTTCCAGAAGCATCGACGCAGAAGATCCTGACACCGGGGTAATCCGTGAAAAAGCTCTCCGCACGACGACGCCATCCGCTGGCGGCGGTCGTCGTCCTACTCCTCGCGCTGGCGGCCACTGGGGGGCTGTACGCCGCGTTCGCGCCCGCGAGCAAGGCGCAGGCCGATGAAACCTCCCAGTCCCTCGCCATCGACGAGGGCAAGAAGCTCTACGCCGTAGGCTGCGCCAGCTGCCACGGCACCGGCGGTCAGGGCAGCTCCGACGGTCCGAGCCTGGTCGGCGTGGGCGCCGCGGCCGTCGACTTCCAGGTCGGCACCGGCCGTATGCCTGCTGCGACCTCCCAGGGTCCGCAGGTGGTGAAGAAGAAGAACATCTACAGCCAGGCCCAGATCGACCAGCTCGCGACCTACATCGCGTCGCTGGGCGCCGGCCCGAACGTCCCGACCTCGGCCCAGTACGGCCCCGAGGGCGCGGACATCGCCAAGGGCGGCGAGCTCTTCCGCACCAACTGCGCGCAGTGCCACAACTTCACCGGCAAGGGCGGTGCCCTCACGGAGGGCAAGTTCGCGCCGGACCTGGAGGGTGTGGACCCGAAGCACATCTACGAGGCCATGCAGACCGGCCCGCAGAACATGCCTTCGTTCCCCGACACCACTCTGTCGGAGCAGAACAAGAAGGACATCATCGCGTACCTGAACGCGGTCAACAGCGATGAGACGGTGAACCCCGGCGGTCTCGAACTGGGCGGCCTCGGGCCGGTCAGCGAGGGTCTGTTCGCGTGGATCTTCGGTCTCGGCGCGCTGGTCGCGGTCGCCGTCTGGGTCGCCGCTCGGACCGCAAAGGCCAAGAAGTCATGAGTAGCCAAGACATTCCAGAAGAGAACCTGCCCGCTGAGCAGGGCCACGCGCACGGCGCCGTGGACGTCGCGGACGAGCAGAACCCGTTCGCCGACCCGGGGCTGCCGCCCCACGAGCACCGGATCCAGGACATCGACGAGCGGGCCGCCAAGCGGTCCGAGCGTACGGTCGCCTTCCTGTTCACGCTGTCGATGCTGGCCACCGTCGGCTTCATCGCGTCGTACGTGACGATCCCGCCGGACAGGTCGATCTTCGTGTTCCCGATCGGTCACATCAGCGCGCTGAACTTCGCGCTGGGTCTGACCCTGGGCGCGGCGCTGTTCTGCATCGGCGCGGGCGCGGTCCACTGGGCCCGCACCCTGATGTCCGACGTGGAGGTCGCCGACGAGCGTCACCCGATCCAGGCGTCCCCCGAGGTCCGCGCGAAGGTCTTCGCGGACTTCAAGGAAGGCGCCACGGAGTCCGCGCTCGGCCGTCGCAAGCTGATCCGCAACACGATGTTCGGTGCGCTGGCGCTGTTCCCGCTCTCCGGCGTCGTGCTCCTGCGCGACCTCGGTCCGCTGCCCGAGGACAAGATGCGCCACACGGCGTGGTCCAAGGGCAAGCTCCTCGTCAACATGAACACGAACCAGCCGCTGCGCGCTTCGGACGTGGCCGTCGGTTCGCTCACCTTCGTCAAGCCCGAGGGCCTGGAGGAGACGGACGAGGAGTTCCAGAACGAGATCGCCAAGGCGGCCGTGATGATCGTGCGGCTCCAGCCGGACGACATCAAGGACAAGCAAGAGCTCGAGTGGTCGCACGACGGCATCGTCGCGTACTCGAAGATCTGCACCCACGTCGGTTGCCCGATCTCCCTGTACGAGCAGCAGACGCACCACGTGCTCTGCCCCTGCCACCAGTCCACCTTCGACCTGTCCGACGGCGCCCGGGTGATCTTCGGTCCCGCCGGTCACGCCCTGCCGCAGCTGCGCATCGGCGTGAACCCCGAGGGCTACCTCGAGGCGCTCGGCGACTTCGCAGAGCCCGTCGGTCCTGCCTTCTGGGAGCGCGGATGAGCACTACGACCACCACCGAGTCCCGCTCTCGCGGGAAGGCGCCGGCCGGCGAGCGGATCGCCGACTGGGCCGACGGCCGGCTGGGGATCTACTCCCTGGCCAAGGCCAACATGCGCAAGATCTTCCCCGACCACTGGTCGTTCATGCTGGGTGAGGTCTGCCTCTACAGCTTCCTGATCATCATCCTCACGGGTGTGTATCTGACGCTGTTCTTCCACCCCTCGATGAACGAGGTGGTGTACCACGGCAGCTACGTCCCGCTCCAGGGACAGCTGATGTCCGAGGCGTTCAGCTCGACCCTGCACATCTCCTTCGAGGTGCGCGGTGGTCTGCTCATCCGGCAGATCCACCACTGGGCGGCGCTGATCTTCCTCGCCGGCATGTTCGTGCACATGATGCGCGTGTTCTTCACCGGCGCGTTCCGCAAGCCGCGTGAGATCAACTGGCTGTTCGGCTTCCTGCTGTTCGTCCTGGGCATGTTCACCGGCTTCACCGGTTACTCGCTCCCGGACGACCTGCTCTCCGGCACCGGTGTCCGCTTCACCGAGGGCGCGATCCTGTCCATGCCGATCGTCGGCACGTACATCTCGTTCTTCCTCTTCGGCGGGGAGTTCCCGGGCCACGACTTCGTGGCGCGGTTCTACTCGATCCACATCCTGCTGCTGCCGGGCATCATGCTCGGCCTGGTCGTGGGCCACCTGATCCTGGTCTTCTACCACAAGCACACGCAGTTCGCGGGCCCCGGCAAGAGCAACAAGAACGTCGTCGGCATGCCGCTGCTGCCGGTCTACATGGCCAAGGCCGGAGGCTTCTTCTTCCTGGTCTTCGGTGCCATCGCGGCCATCGCGGCGATCGCGCAGATCAACCCGATCTGGGCCATCGGCCCCTACCGTCCGGACCAGGTGTCGACCGGCGCCCAGCCCGACTGGTACATGGGCTTCGCCGAGGGCCTGATCCGCTACATGCCGGGCTGGGAGATCAACCTCTGGGGCCACACGCTGGTCCTGGGCGTGTTCATCCCGCTGGTCCTGTTCGGTGTCGTGCTCGCCGCGCTCGCGCTCTACCCGTTCATCGAGTCCTGGATCACCGGCGACAAGCGCGAGCACCACATCCTGGACCGCCCGCGCAACGCGCCCACCCGTACGGCTCTGGGTGTCGCCTGGGTCACGATGTACATGATCACGCTGGTCGGCGGTGGCAACGACCTGTGGGCCACCCACTTCCACCTGTCGATCAACTCGATCACCTGGTTCGTCCGGATCTTCTTCTTCGTCGGACCGGTCATCGCGTACATCGTCACCAAGCGGATCTGCCTCGGCCTCCAGCGCCGGGACCGGGACAAGGTGCTGCACGGTCGCGAGACCGGCACCATCAAGCGCCTGCCGCACGGTGAGTTCGTCGAGATCCACGAGCCGCTCAGCCAGGAGCAGCTGCACACCCTCACCGCGCACGAGCAGTACCAGCCGCTCGAACTCGGCCCGACGGTCGACGAGAACGGTGTCGAGCGCAAGCTGAAGGGCTCGCAGAAGCTGCGCGCCAAGATCAGCAAGGCGTACTTCGACGAGGACAGCCAGATCGAGAAGCCGACTGTCGACGAGTACAAGGAGATCACGAGCGGCCACGGCCACCACTGATCGCTGCGCTCGCCACGCGCACACAAGGACCCCGTCCGGTCTTCGGACGGGGTCCTTCGCCGTGTCCGGTGCTGGATAGGCTGTAGGCAGTCTGTACGTGTCTACGAACCAGGAGCGGCTGATGAGCGCTGTGACCCCCGCTGGAGGCGACACCGCGGCGGGCCGTTCCTGGCCCGCGGTACTGAACGGTCTGCTGGAGGGCCGCGACCAGAGCGCCGAGAGCACCGCCTGGGCGATGGACCGGATCATGCGCGGCGAGGCCACCGACGCGCAGATCGCCGGGTTCGCGGTGGCGCTGCGGGCCAAGGGCGAGACCGTCCAGGAGATCACGGGACTGGTCGAGGCGATGTACGCGCACGCCAACGTGATCCAGGTGCCGGGCGACACCGTCGACATCGTGGGCACCGGCGGCGACGGCGCGAAGACGGTGAACATCTCCACGATGTCCTCGATCGTCATCGCGGGCACCGGTGCCAAGGTCGTCAAGCACGGCAACCGGGCCGCCTCGTCGGCTTCGGGCGCCTCGGACGTCCTGGAGAAGCTCGGGGTCAACCTCGAACTGACCCCGAAGCGGGTGGCGGAGGTCGCCGAGGAGGCCGGGATCACCTTCTGCTTCGCGGTGAAGTTCCACCCGGCGCTGCGCCATGTGGCGGCCGCCCGCGGCCAGTTGGGCATCCGGACGGTGTTCAACTTCCTGGGCCCGCTGACCAACCCGGCGAAGGTGCGCGCCCAGGCGGTCGGCGTCGCCGATCCCCGGGTGGCGCCGATCATCGCGGGTGTCTTCGCCGAGCGCGGCAACTCCTCGCTGGTGTTCCGCGGCGACGACGGCCTGGACGAGCTGACCACGACCGCCACCTCCCGGGTGTGGGTCGTGCGCGACGGCAAGGTGACCGAGGAGGCCTTCGACCCGCGGGACGTCGGCATCGAACCGGTGCCGGTGGAGGCGCTGCGCGGCGCCGACGCGTCGTACAACGCGGATGTCGCGCGCCGGCTGCTGAACGGCGAGGGCGGCCCGGTGCGGGACGCCGTGCTGCTGAACTCCGCGGCTGCGCTGGTGGCGCTGCGGCCGGGCTCCGGGACGCTGGCCGAGCAGCTGCGCGCCGGCATGGACCGGGCGGCGGAGTCGATCGACTCCGGCGCGGCCCGGCGGACGCTGGAGCGCTGGGTGGCCGTCAGCAACGCCTGATCCGCCCTCCCCGGCCGCGCACGGCGCGGCCGGGCGGGGCGATGCGGGGCGATGCGGGGCGATGCGGGGCCCGTCCGACGAGACAGGCCCTGGGCCCGGTCCAGGATGCGGACCGCGCCTTGCGCTTCGAAGCCCGTGTGGCAGGATGACGAACAGGTCATGAGTGACAGTCATGAGGCCCCGGCCGACTGTCCGGCAACCCTCCGTCCGTGGCGGGGTGCCCCGGGTGAGGACCAGGTCGTAGGCAGCGAGGTCTACGGCAAGCGCGGACCCCTCGACGGCTCGTGAACGAGCCCAGCACCAGGGGTCCTGGTCATCGAGGGAGCCTTCCGTGAGCAAGCGAATGCGCTAGGGCGTCGAGCCCCGCCTCCGCACACCCCTTTTTCTTGTCTCCGCGCTCGAGCCCATGCGCTCGCGTGGTGATTCCGCCTTGCCGCTCACGGGAGTTCCCCATGTCCGTCTCCACCGCTGCCTCCACCCAGACCGTTTGTGCCCCGCTGGCCGTTCTGGGGCGGGATGTCACCGTTCCGCTCGTCACGGGCGGCGAAGTCACCTATGCCGCGCTCGACTACGCGGCCAGCGCCCCCGCCCTCCAGCGCGTCTGGGACGACGTGGCGGCGTACGCCCCGTACTACGGCAGCGTCCACCGCGGCGCCGGCTACCTCTCGCAGCTGTCCACGGACCTCTTCGAGAACGCCCGCCGCACGGTCGCGGAGTTCCTCGACTGCCGTACCGGCGACCAGGTGGTCTTCACCCGGTCCACCACCGACTCCCTCAACCTGCTGGCGGGCGCGCTCCCGGCCGGCTGCGAGGTCTTCGTGTTCGAGACCGAGCACCACGCCTCGCTGCTGCCCTGGAAGGACGCCCGGGTCACCTACCTCGACGCCCCGCGCACCCCGCGGCAGGCCGTCGAGACCCTGGAGCGCGCCCTGGCCGACCGCGACCCGTACGGCCCGGCCCTGGTCTGCGTCACCGGCGCCTCGAACGTCACCGGCGAGCTGTGGCCGGTCCGCGAGCTGGCGGCGGCGGCCCACGCGCACGGTGCCCGGATCGTCCTGGACGCCGCCCAGCTGGCCCCGCACCACCCGGTCTCGGTCCGTGACCTCGACGTCGACTGGGTCGCCTTCTCCGGCCACAAGCTGTACGCGCCGTTCGGGTCCGGGGTCCTGGCCGGCCGGGCCGACTGGCTGCGCGAGGCCGAGCCGTACCTCGCCGGCGGCGGCGCGAGCCGCCGGGTCACCCGGCGCGCGGACGGCGGAGTGGACGTGGAGTGGCACGACAGCGCCGCCCGCCACGAGGCAGGATCGCCGAACGTGATCGGCGCCTACTCCATCGCCTCCGCCTGCAAGGCCCTCACCGAGGCGGGCTTCGACGCGCTCGTCGCCCGTGAGCTGCACCTGATCGACACCGTCCGGGCGGGCCTCGCCGAGGTGCCCGAGGTGCGGATCCTCTCCCTCTTCGGCGACGACGCCCCGCGCGTCGGGGTGATCTCCTTCGTGGTGGAGGGCTGGAACAGCTCCCACTTCGCCGCCGCCCTCTCCGCCGAGTACGGCATCGGCGTGCGCGACGGCCTCTTCTGCGCCCACCCGCTGGTGCGCACCCTGCTGGGCAGCGACCCGGGCAGCCAGGGCGAGTGCGGCGCCCCCGAGGCCGCGCCGGGCGAGAAGTCCCTCAACGCCATCCGGGTGAGCTTCGGCGCGGGAACGCCGGACGAGCACGTGGAGCGCTTCGTGACCGCGGTGCGGGAACTGGTCAGGGACGGCGCGAAGTGGCGCTACCGGACCGAGGACGGCCGGTGCGTGCCCGCGGTCTGACCGGGCCCGTGCGCGGCGCCGTCGTGGCCGAGAGGCGCGGGGAACCGTGAGCTCGGCCCCCGCCGACCCGCGGGGAAGGGCTCAGCTGTCCAGCCCGATCGCGAACGCCGCTTCCAGGTCGTGCTGGGAGTAGGTGCGGAACGCGACGTGCGTGTCCGTGCCCTCGACGCCGGGGATCTTGCTGATCCGGCCCGGGATGACCTCCGCCAGGTCCTCGTGCCGGGTCACCCGCACCATCGCGATCAGGTCGTAGGTGCCGGTGACGGAGAAGACCTCGCTGACGGAGTCCAGCGCGGCGATCGATTCCGCGATCTCGGGGATCCGGTCCACGCTGGTCTTGATAAGGACGATCGCGGTGATCACGGTTGGTTCTCTCTCTCGGCCGGGGCCCTCACTCTATGACGTGATCCCGGACCCACCAAGGCCGTGGCGGCCGGTCGGGCCGGTCAGCCGCCGTCGCTCGGCGCGGGCCTGACCCGCCGGGCCGGGCCGCGGCTGCGGCCGAACCGCAACCACGCGTACCCGAAGCCCGCGCCGAAGCCCACCAGGTGGGCCAGATAGGCCACCCCCGGGCCCTGGGTGGCCCGGCCCGCCGCCACCCACTGCAAGGTCGCCCAGAAGGGCAGCACGATCCACGCGGGGAAGCGCACCGGCAGGAAGAACAGGAACGGCAGCAGGCTGGTCACCCGCGCCCTGGGGAACAGGTACAGGAACGCCCCGAGGACCGCCGAGATCGCCCCGGAGGCGCCGACCAGCGACTGTTCGGAGCCGGCGTTGGCGGCCGCGTAGCCGAGCAGCGCCAGGTAGCCGCAGCCGACGTAGAAGAGGGAGAACTCCACGCGGCCCATCCGTTCCTCGGTCATCGCCCCGAAGACGTAGAGGAACAGCATGTTGCCGAGGAGGTGGACCCAGCTGCCGTGGACGAACAGGGCGCTGGCGGGCGTCAGGGCCTGCCCGGGGGCGTCCTGGAACAACTCGGCCGGGACCACGCCCCAGTGGCGGAAGTAGGCCCGCTGGGCGGCCGCCAGCGCGGCGCCGGTGCCGTACCCGGGATTGAAGCCGGAGGCCGGGCCGATCAGGAAGACCAGGCAGCACAGGGCGATCAGCCCGTGCGTCACGGGCGCCGACGGCTTCCGGATCGCGCTGCCCGTGGTTCCGTTCCAGTCGCTGATCATGAACACAGAGCATGACGTACGGGGACGCATCGGGACAGACCGCCTCGCCGCCGTGGATGGGTGGGCGGCGAGGACCCGCCAGGCCGTAGGGTTACGAGCCACATGTTCCGGGGAGAGCCCGGTGCATCACGGACAATGGACAGAAGGAAGGCGAACAGCCCTGATGACGGTTCCCCTGCCGACCGCCTCGACACGGTGGCGCTGCACCCTCTGCGGCAATCTGACGCGTTTCGACGTGACCCGCTCGTCGAAGGTGGTGGAGTACGTCCATCTCGATCTCGCCGGTCAGCCGAACGTCGAGGAGCGCGAGGTGGTCAGTGAGACCATCGAGTCGGTGCGCTGCCGCTGGTGCAACGCCGTCGACCAGGTGGAACTCGTGGACAGGCCGGGCGCCGGCTCCTGACGGGAGCGGCCGCAGATATTGAGGTGTGACGGATGGTGGAGACCGCAGGCGGGGGGCCGGGCGACGGCGCCGCCGAGGTGCTCGACCGTCCGCTGCCCGACGGGGTGCGGCGCCGGGTCGTGCAGATCGTCTCGGACGGATTCGGCGGGCTGATCCTGACCGAACTGCCCGCCCAGTTGCGGCAGTACGCCCGGTTCGCCCCGAATCGCCGGGCCAAGTTCGCGGGCAACGCGATGGCCGCGGCGCTGGAGACGGACGCGGTCTTCCGGCAGCGCATCGCCGAGAAGTTCCGAGAGGCGCAGCCCGAACTGGCCGGCGCCCTCGACTCCGGTTCGCCGCCCCCGGCCGCGGACCCCTTGGACGTGGCGGCCGCGGCCTATGTGCTGCGGCCGGTCGGCTGGGTGAAGCTGGTGGCCGCGGCCGGCGAGGAGGCGCTGCGCGCCGACGCCGAGCGGGCCGACGAGGAGAGCCGGGCCGAGCTGGAACGGCTGCGCGAGGAGCTCGACCGGGCCCGTGAGCACGGCCGGACCGAGACCGAGCGGCTGCGGACCGAACTGGACGCCTCCAGGCGCGAGGCCGAGTCGCTGCACCGCAAGCTGCGTTCGGCCCTCAGTGACGTCAAGCGCGGCGAGGCGGCGCTGCGCAAGGTGCACGGCGAGACCGAGGCCGCGCGGGCCGAGGCGCAGGCGCAGGTGTCCGCCGTCGAGAGCGAGTCCCGGCGGTTGAAGGCGCGCCTGGGCGAGGCGGAGGCGGCCCTGGAGGCCACCCGCAAGGCGGCCCGCGAGGGGCGCAGCGTCGAGGACATGCGGGTGCGGCTGCTGCTGGACACCGTGCTCGACGCGGCCCAGGGGCTGCGCCGGGAGCTGGCGCTGCCGCCGGTGTCGGTGCGGCCCGCGGAGACCGTGGACGCGGTCGAGCCCGGCCGGATGACCCCGAAGGACATCGCCAATCGCGCGCTGTCCGAGCACGATCCGGCGATCCTCGACCAGTTGCTCGCGCTGCCCCAGGCGCATCTGGTCGTCGACGGCTACAACGTCACCAAGACCGGCTATCCCCAGATGCCGCTGGAGAAGCAGCGGCTGCGGCTGCTCGGGCAGCTCTCGCAGCTCGCCGCGCAGACCGGCGCCGAGGTCACCTGTGTCTTCGACGGCGCCGAACTGGTCGCGCCGGTGCTGCTCGCGCCGCCGCGCGGGGTGCGGGTGCTGTTCTCCAAGCCGGGTGTCACCGCCGACGAGCTGATCCGTCAGCTGGTGCGGGCCGAGCCTCCGGGCCGGCCGGTCATCGTCGCCTCGACCGACCGCGAGGTCGCCGACGGGGTGGCCCGGGCGGGGGCGCGGCCGGTGGCTTCGGCGGTCCTTCTCAAGCGCCTGTCCTGAACGTCAAGTTCCGGAACCAATGCCCGAATTGACGGAGTCGTCACGCAACGTAGCGTCAAGCGGAAATCACTGCACGTGAGTTGCCGGTAAAGGATGCGGTGCGTAACCGGGATTTTTCGCCGGAGGATTTGAACTGATCACAGGAACATCACTAAGGTCAGGTTTCGAATCTCCGTACGTCTTCTCACTCAGAAGAAGGAGCTCGTCTCCGTGGCGTCCCACCGTCGACCGAAGCAGCCGAGTCGTGCACGCGTGACCGTGCTGACCACCGCAGCCGCAGCCGCCGTGGTGCTGAGCGCCCAGGGCGCCAACGCCGCGCCGAGCGAGAAGCCCACCAAGGACGAGGTCAAGTCCAAGGTCGACAAGCTCTACGAAGAGGCGGAGCAGGCCACCGAGAAGTACAACGGGGCCAAGGAGAAGCAGGAGAAGCTCCAGAAGGAGATCTCCACCATCCAGGACAACGTCGCGCGCGGTCAGGGCGACCTGAACGAGCTGCGCGACAGCATGGGCCTGGCGGCCGCGGCCCAGTACCGCACCGGGTCCATAGACTCCTCGCTCCAGCTCTTCCTGTCGGCCGACCCGGACGACTACCTCGACAAGGCCTCCACGCTCGACCAGTTGAGCGGCCAGCAGGTCGAGGCGCTGAAGAAGATCCAGGAGAAGCAGCGCGAGCTCGCCCAGGAGCGCGCCGAGGCCTCCGACAAGCTCAAGGACCTGGCCTCCACCCGTACGGAGCTGGGCAAGAAGAAGCAGGAAGTCCAGGCCAAGCTGGCCGAGGCGCAGAAGCTCCTCAACACGCTGACGGCCAAGGAGAAGGCCGCCCTCGCCGCGGCCGACGCGCGCGCCAGCCGCTCCGCCAGCGCCCGGGTCGACCTGGGCAACGAGACCAGCGCCTCCGGCCGGGCCGCCGCCGCGTTCTCCGCCGCGCAGAGCAGGATCGGCTCGCCCTACGTCTACGGCGCCACCGGCCCGTCCTCCTTCGACTGCTCGGGTCTGACCTCCTGGGCCTACGCCCAGGCCGGCGTCTCCATCCCGCGCACCTCGCAGGCCCAGGCCAACGCCGGTACGCGCATCTACTCGCAGAGCGACCTCCAGGTCGGCGACCTCGTCATCTTCTACGGCGACCAGCACCACGTCGGCCTGTACGCGGGCAACGGCCAGGTGCTGCACGCCCCCCGCACCGGCACCGTCGTGCGCTACGAGGCGATCGGCAACATGCCGTTCCAGTTCGGCGTCCGCATCTGACCCCGAGCCCCGAGCCCCGTCGGGAACGGGCGGCGCAGCGCTGATCGGGACCGCCCGAACGAGCGAATTGCGACACCGCCAAGTGAACCCACGCCCCGCCGATGACCTGCGTCAGCGGCGGGGCGTCGCGTTGTGCGCCCGTCGACGCCTTTGGCCGCCGCCCCGCGACGGGGCTACTGTCTGGCGCGTTTCCCCACACCGCCGTGGCACGTCCGCCCCCGGGTCGGGGAAGCGGTCCTCGTCCGCCAGCGGAAGGAGTGCGGTTTCCCGTGGGGTCCCATCGCCGCCTTGCACCGTCCGGGTTCGACCGGGGTGCCTGCGCAGCCCTCAGTGTCCTGTCTGCCGCCACGGCCGCCACGGCGGCCATCGGCGCCGTACCGGCGACGGCCGCACCGCGCGAAGGCACCCGGGCCGAGGTGGACCGCCTCTACGAGGAGGCCGAGCGGGCGACCGAGGCCTTCGACAGGGCCGACGAGCGCGCCGGTCTCCTGCGTACCGAGGTGGGTCACGCCCGGGACCGGATCGCGCGGCAGCAGGACCGGGTCAACTCCCTGCGCCAGACGCTCGGTTCGCTGGCCGGGGCGCAGTACCGTTCCGGCGGGCTCGATCCGTCCCTGGCCCTGCTGCTCTCCGACGACCCGTCGGACTACCTCGACCGGGCCTCCGTACTGGACCGCATCTCCACCCGTCAGGCCGACGAGCTGACCGAACTGCGCTCGGCCCTGCGCGAGCTCTCCCAGGAGCGCGCGGACGCGACCTCGCAGCTGGCCGAGCTGGAGCGCAGCCGCCGGGCGGTGGCGACGCACAAGCGGACCGTCGAGAAGAAGCTCGCCCGGGCCCGGCGGCTGCTCAACTCCCTGCCGCTCCAGGAGCGTCTGGCCTTCGGTCAGGCCTCCCGCTCCGGCCTGACGGACCTGGCCGGGTTCGGCTCGGCCGAGGCGGCCACCGGCCGTGCGGCGTTCGCCGTCGCCGCCGCCCGCTCCGCGCTGGGCCGCCCCTATGTCTGGGGCGCCAACGGACCCGGCGGCTTCGACTGCTCGGGCCTGATGCAGTGGGCGTACGCGCGGGCGGGGGTGCAGCTGCCGCGCACCTCGCAGGCCCAGCGGTTCGCCGGGCAGCAGATCCCGCTCTCCCAGGCCCGGCCCGGGGACCTGGTCGTCTACCGGTCCGACGCCAGTCATGTCGGGATGTACGTGGGCCACGGCCAGGTGATCCACGCCCCCTACCCCGGGGCCCCGGTGCGCTACGACCCGGTGGGCATGATGCCGATCTCGTCGGTCACCCGGGTCTGACGCCGGGCGGGCCCCGTACGATCGGGGGAATGGCTGGTCGAAGGCGGGCGATGGGATCCGCGGCCGCGGGGCTGTGTCTGCTGCTCGTCTCCCTGGTGGGGTGCGGCGGGCGGCCCGCGGCCGACGGGGTGCGCGCCGACGCGCAGCGGCTGCTGGACGCACGGGCGGCCGCGGTCCTGCGCCACGACGAGCCCGCCTACCGCGCCACCGGGACCCGGGCCGGATTCGCCGCGGTGCGGGCGGTGCCGCTCGCGGCCTGGTCCTACCGGGTCACCGCCGTGCACCGCGACGGGAACACGGCCGTGGTGGACGCCGCGCTCGGCTATCGCGTCCGCGGGTACGACACGGTGCCGGTCACCACCTCCCGCGTGCTCGGGCTGACGCGCGACGCCCGGGGGCGGTGGCGGGTGACCTCGGACCGGCCCGCGCAGCGGACCGCGCAGCAGCTGTGGGACCAGGGCGCGGTGAGCGTGGTGCGCGGTGCGCACAGCCTGGTGCTGGGCGCCGGGCAGTCCGAGGGCACGCTGCGCTCCTTCGCCGCGCTCGCCGACCGCGCGGTGCCGGCCGCGTCACGGGCGTGGGGCGCCGACTGGAGCGGGCACGTCGTGGTGCTCGTACCGAAGTCGCTGGCGGGCATGGCGGGGCTGCTCGCCTCGCCCGCCTCCGCCTACCGCGGGATCGCGGCGGTCACCACGGGAGAGACCGGCGGGTCGGGCCGGGCGCCCGCGGACCGGATCATCGTCAACCCCGAGGCGTACGGGATGCTCGGCTCGCTCGGCAGGCAGGTCGTGCTCACCCACGAGACCACCCATGTCGCCACCCGCGCCCACACGGGCGCCGCCACCCCGCTGTGGCTGTCCGAGGGGTACGCCGACTGGGTCGGCTACCGCGGCACCGGGCGCACCGCGGCCCAGATCGCGCCGGAGCTGGCCCGCGCGGTGGCCGACGGGCGGATCCCGGCGGCGCTGCCCACGGACAAGGACTTCGGCTTCACCGGGGACCCGGACGGGCTCGCGCGGGCGTACGAGGGCGGCTGGCTGGCCTGCCGGCTGATCGCCGACCACTGGGGCGAGGCCCGGCTCGGCGCGTTCTACCGGGCCGTGGGCGCGCACCGGCAGCGGGCGGGGGCGGTCGAGGACGCGCTGGCGAAGGTGCTCGGGACGACCCCGCAGCAGTTCACCGCGCTGTGGCGGGAGGCTCTGCGCACGCGCCTGGGCTGAGCGTGTCGAGGTGGGCGACGGCCTCGGCGAGCCACCCGCGCTCCGCCTCGCCCGTGGCCCGGGCCACCCGCAGCATGCCCTGCCGGAACAGGTCGTCCGTCTGCTCCGCCCGCACCGGCTGCCCGTCGCGGTAGAAGAAGCTCGCGGGCGTGTTCAGGAACTCCAGTCGGCGGCGCAGCACCGCGGCCTGCTCCGCGGGGTCGGGCAGGTGCCGCAGGAACGCCAGGACCGTGTTGAAGCGCACCTGGTCGGTGATCTCCGCCTGCCGGGGGTGCCGCAGCCGTTCCAGCAGGTCCTCGCGGCCGCGCTCGGTGAGGGACAGCATCCGGCGCGGGGCCGCGCCCGCGCCCTCGGCCGTGTGCTGGTCGAGCTTGCCCGCGGTCACCAGGCGGGTGATCGCGGGGTAGAGCGCGCCGTCGCTGACCGGGCGGACATGGCCGCTGAGGGCGGTGATGCGCTCCTTGAGTTCATAGCCGTGCAGGGGCTCCTCGGCCAGGAACCCGAGGATCGACAGCTCCAGCATCAGGTGCGGTCCCTTCTCCGGTCTCGTCCCGCGCGCTTTCCGTCTTGTGGGCCTCGGATCGTCATGGTACCTCTTATCGAGTTACCTCGTTTCGAGGTAACTCGATAAGAGGTACCAGGGGGAATCGCATCGTGAACGAACACCGCGCACAGCTCGTCCGGCTCGCCCGTCCCGTCTACCTCTCGCTGCTGGCCTCCGTCGCCGCCGGGATCATCAACACCGTCTGGGTCTCCCGGCTCGGCGGCCCGGCCGTGGCCGCCGTCGCCGTGGCCACCAACACCGAGAACGTGCTCCTCGGCGTGGCCCTGGTCTTCGGCTCCGGTACGACCGTGCTGGTCGCCCACGCCAGGGGAGCCCGCGACCCGGCCGCGCTGCGGGCCGCGGTACGCGGTGGCTGGGCCGTGTGCGCACTGGTCACGCCCACCGTCCTGACCTGCTGCTTCCTGCTGCGCGCACCGCTGGCCCGGCTGGTCCTGGGCGGCGCCGACAGCGCCGCGGTCCCCCTCGCCGTCGCCTACTTCGCCGTCTCGCTGCCGGGCATGGCCGTCTTCTTCGCCCAGAACCTCGTCGACGGCATCCTCAAGGGCACCGGCGACACCAGGACCCCGATGCGGCTCGCCCTGCTCGCCAACGGCCTGATCCTGCTCTGCGACCCGCCGCTCATCCACCTCTACGGCGTCCGGGGCGCCGCCGTCTCCACCGTGCTGTGCCGAGGCGTGGCCCTCGCGGCGGGACTGCGGGCGCTGCGCCGCAACGCGCTGCTGCGCGGCGCGGCACGGGTGCGTCCCGCCGAGCCGACCGTCGCCGCGCTGCGCCGGACCCTGACCACCGGGCTGCCGATGTCGGCGGACTTCACCGTGCGCCAGGGCGGCGCGCTGGTGCTGGTCGCGATCGTGGCCCGGCTCGGCGTGACCGCCGTGGCCGCGTACGCGATCGCCTACAAGGTCATGTACGTCGCGACCATGGCCTTCTACGCGGTACGCCAGGCCGCCTCGATCCACACCGCGCACACCCGCGGCGCGGGCCGGGACGCCCGGCGGGCCATCGGCCGGCAGGCCGTGCTGGTCTCCGGGACGGCGGCCCTGGCCGCGGCCGTCCTGCTGGGCCTGGCCGCCCCCTGGGTCATGGCCGCCTTCGGCGCCGGGCCCGAGGTCGCCCGTGCCGGGGTGCTGTTCCTGCGCTGCGTCGGGCCCTACCTGCTGCTGACGGGCTGCTTCATCGCGCTCGGCGGGGTCTTCGAGGGCAGCGGGGGAGCACCGACCCTGCTGCGGGTGACCGTGCTCGGCACCGCGGTCCAACTGCCGCTCGCCCTCGCCCTGTCCGGCCTCGGACTGCCCGGCGTCTGCCTGGCGCTGGCGCTGTCCATGACCGTGCAGTGCGCGGCGCTGGCCCTGACGGCCGCCCGCGCGGCCCGCCGTCAGGAGGAGACCGGGGTCCCGTTGGTGCGGGCCGCCTGAGCCGGGAAGGACGCCCCGCCCCTGCGGGGCACCGTCGAGCGCCACAGCCGTACGGCCGCGACGACCGTCGCGGCCACCAGCAGCCCGTTGCGCACGAACAGCAGGGTGAGGCCCGTCGCGTCGCTCGACACGACATGGTCGAAGCCGAGGGGGAACTCCAGCACCGTCACGGGCGTCGCCGCCAGGACCAGGGCGGCCGGCGGCCGCATCCGGGTGTCGCGGTGGCACAGGCAGACCGCCGCGACCCCGACCAGCCACACCAGGTACTGCGGGCTGATCACCCGGCTGGTGACGACGAACAGCAGCACCGCCACCAGCGCCGCGTCCGGGAGCGTGTGCGGCCGGAAGCGGGTGGCCATCAGACGCCACAGCAGCAGCCAGCCGAAGGCCGCCCCGGTCAGGGCCAGCGCCGCCGTGCTGACGAGGTCCACGTACGGGCCGAGGAACTCCACCGAGCCGTAGTTGAGCAGCACCTGGCCGCTCCAGCCGAAGTGCCGGGCCACATGGAAGACCAGCGAGCCCAGCGACTCCACCTCGGTCCCGCGGTTGCGCTGGAAGGCCAGGAACGCGAACGCGCCGGGCATGGCCAGGGCGGCCACCAGGGACACCCCGGCCGCCGTCACCGCCGCCGCCACCCACGCCCGGCGCCGTACGGCACCCACCAGCAGCAGCGCCGGCCACACCTTCACCAGCGCCCCGAAGCCCGCCAGCGCGCCCATCAGCCGGGGGTGCCGGGTGCCCGCGAGCAGCGAGGCCACCGCCACGGCGGTCACCATCACGTCGTAGCGGGCGTAGAGCGTCGGCCCGAGCAGCGCCGCGCCCGCCACCCACGCCCAGGCGCCGAGCGGCGAGCGGCGGGCGCGCGGGCCGGCGTAGCGCAACAGCAGCAGGACCAGCAGGTCGGCCAGGACGGCGAGGGCGAAGAAGGCGTTCGGGTAGGACAGGAACGGCAGCAGCCCGGGGGAGAGGACGGCCAGCGCGGCGGCGGGCGGGTACTGCCAGGTGACGTCGGAGAGCGGGAAGGTGCCGTGCCGCAGCACCTCGTACCAGCCCTGGTAGATCACGGACACGTCGCTGGTGACGTCCGGCCCCGGGAAGACGAACACCTTGAGCACGAACAGCAGCAGCGGCAGCCTGGTCGCCGCCCAGACGCCCAGCAGCCAGACCGGGGACCGCCCCGCGCCAGTGTCCACCTGTGCCCCTGTCCCGTCCGCCTGCCCTGCCGACGAGCACATGATGACCTGCCGGGCTGTGCGAGGGCCATGAAGCACGGCCGCGGTCGGCCGTTCGGACACGTTGGGTAAGGTCGGCGGCGATGGACAAGACCCTCATCGTGACGAACGACTTCCCGCCCCGCCCCGGTGGCATCCAGGCGTTCCTGCACAACATGGCGCTGCGGCTCGACCCCGAACGGCTGGTCGTCTACGCCTCCACCTGGAAGCACGGCCGGGAGGGTGCCGAGGCGACGGCCGCCTTCGACGCCGAGCAGCCCTTCACGGTCGTACGCGACCGTACGACGATGCTGCTGCCGACGCCGGGGGCGACCCGGCGGGCGGTCGGGCTGCTGCGCGAGCACGGCTGCACCTCGGTGTGGTTCGGCGCGGCGGCGCCGCTCGGGCTGATGGCTCCGGCACTGCGCAGGGCCGGCGCCGAGCGGCTGGTGGCCACCACCCACGGTCACGAGGCCGGCTGGGCCCAGCTGCCCGCCGCACGGCAGCTGCTGCGCCGGATCGGGGAGTCCACGGACACCGTCACCTACCTCGGCGAGTACACCCGCTCCCGGATAGCGCCCGCGCTCACCCCGGGCGCGGCCGGGCGGATGGTCCAGTTGCCGCCGGGCGTCGACGAGAAGACCTTCCACCCAGGATCGGGCGGCGACGCGGTACGGGCCCGGCTCGGGCTCACCGACCGCCCGGTCGTGGTGTGCGTGTCCCGGCTGGTGCCGCGCAAGGGACAGGACACGCTGATCCTGGCCATGCCCCGGATCCTGGCGGCCGAGCCGGACGCGGTGCTGCTGGTCGTCGGCGGCGGCCCTTACGAGAAGGACCTGCGCAGGCTCGCCCACGAGACCGGGGTGGCCGGCTCGGTGCGTTTCACGGGGGCCGTGCCCTGGGGCGAACTGCCCGCCCACTTCGGCGCCGGGGACGTCTTCGCGATGCCGTGCCGGACCCGCCGGGGCGGGCTCGACGTCGAGGGACTGGGGATCGTCTACCTGGAGGCGTCCGCGACCGGGCTGCCCGTCGTGGCCGGCGACTCCGGCGGGGCGCCCGACGCCGTGCTCGACGGCGAGACCGGCTGGGTGGTGCGCGGCGGCGTCGCCGAGGAGGCCGCCGAACGGATCGTGACGCTCCTGGGCGACGCGGAGCTGCGCCGCCGGATGGGCGAGCGGGGCCGGCAGTGGGTCGAGGAGAAGTGGCGCTGGGACCTGCTGGCGGAGAAGCTGCGCGCGCTGCTGTAGTCGAGGGACGGCGCGCGCCGCCGCGGCGGAGCAGCAGCGCGCCGCGACGGAGTGCCTGCGCGCACCGCGGCGAAGGCCCTGCGCCGCGGCGCGGGCGGAGAACCTGCGGTGCCTCCTCGGGTGGGAGCACTAGGCGGAGGGAAATAATCCGCCGATGCTGCGTCCATGACAGCAAAACTGATGCAGCGTCAACTGACGAGACGTCACATCCTGGGCATGATCGCCCTCCAGACCGCCGCCGCGGCCGGTCTCACCCGGATCGGACTCCGGTCGGCGCAGGCCGCCGAGGAGGCCGCCGCCGTCGACAACGCACCCGCCATCGTGGTCGGTTCCGGGTACGGCGGGGCCGTGGCCGCGCTCCGGCTCGGGCAGGCCGGGGTGCGGACCCTCATGATCGAGATGGGGCAGCTGTGGAACACGGCCGGCTCCGACGGCAAGGTCTTCTGTTCCACCGCAGCCCCGGACAAGCGGTCCATGTGGTTCAAGACCCGGACCGAGGCGCCGCTCGCCACCTTCCTCTGGCTGGACGTCGTCAACAAGGACATCACCGCCTATCCCGGCGTCCTGGACCGGGTGCACTACGACAACATGTCCGTGTACGTCGGGCGCGGCGTGGGCGGCGGTTCGCTGGTCAACGGGGGGATGGCGGTCACGCCCCTCCAGTCGTACTTCGCCGAGCAGTTCCCGACCGTGGACACGAGCGCGATGTACGACACCTACTACCCGCGGGCCCGCGCCATGCTCGGCGTCAACACCGTCGACCCCACCTGGTTCGAGTCGACCGAGTGGTACCAGTTCACCCGGACCTCCAGGAAGGCCGCCGCCAACACCGGGCTCAGGACCACCTTCGTGCCGAACGTCTACGACTTCGGGTACATGCAGCGGGAGGCCGCGGGGACCGCCACGAAGTCCGCGCTCGCCCAGGAGGTCATCTACGGCAACAACTACGGCAAGAAGAGCCTCGACAAGACCTATCTGGCCGCAGCGCTCGGCACCGGCAACCTCACCATCCACACCATGGAGAAGGTCAAGGCGATCACGCGGGCGAGCGACGGCTCGTACGTGCTGAGCGTGGACCGGATCGACACGACCGGGGCCGTGGTCGAGAGCAAGCAGTACAGCTGCACCTCGCTGTTCCTGGGCGGTGGCAGCCTCGGGACCACGGAGTTGCTCGTCCGGGCCAGGGACACCGGCGCGCTGCCCGCCCTCAACTCCAGTGTGGGCGCGGGCTGGAGCACTAACGGCAACACCATGCTCGGGCGCGCCAACCACATCTGGGACACCACCGGCGCCAACCAGTCGACCATGCCGGTGATGGGCATCGACGACTGGGCCAACACCGCCAACCCGGTCTTCGCGGAGATCGCCCCGCTGCCCATCGGGTTCGAGACCTGGGTGAGCCTGTACCTGGCGATCACCAAGAACCCGCAACGGGCGTCCTTCACCTACGACTCGGCGAGCGACGCGGTGAAGCTCGGCTGGACCGCGGCCCAGAGCGCGGTCTCGGTCGCCATGGCGAAGAAGCTGTTCGACCGGATCAACGCGGCCAACGCGACGATCTACCGGTACGACCTGTTCGGGTCGAGCGGCAAGGTGTTCGCGGACGACTTCTGCTACCACCCGCTCGGCGGCTGCGTGCTGGGCAGGGCGACCGACGACTACGGCCGGGTGAAGGGGTATTCGAAGCTGTACGTCACGGACGGCTCACTGGTGCCGGGGAACATCGGCGTGAACCCGTTCGTGACCATCACCGCGCTCGCCGAGCGCACGATGGAACGGGTCCTCGCCGAGGACATGTGAGCCGACGGCCGTACTACTTCGCGTAGATGGCCTCGATCTCGTCCGCGTAGTCCTTCGCCACCACGTTGCGCTTGAGCTTCAGCGACGGCGTCAGGTGGCCCGACTCCTCCGAGAACTGGGAGGACAGAATGCGGAACTTCCGCACCGATTCCGCCTTCGACACCGCGGCGTTGCCGTCGTCGACCGCCGCCTGGATCGCCGCGAGCAGATCCGGGTCGTCGCGCAGCGACGTCGCGGTGGAACCCGCCGGCTTGCCGTGGTCGGCCGCCCAGCGGTCCAGGAACTCGTTGTCGAGGGTGACCAGCGCGCCGACGAACGGCCGCCCGTCGCCCACCACCATGCACTCCGCGACCAGCGCGTGCGCGCGGATGCGGTCCTCTATCACGGCCGGGGCGACGTTCTTGCCGCCGGCGGTGACGATGATCTCCTTCTTGCGGCCGGTGATCCTGAGGTAGCCGTCCTCGTCGAGGGTGCCGACGTCACCGGTGTGGAACCAGCCGTCGGCCAGCGCCTCCGCGGTCGCCGCCTCGTTGTTCCAGTAGCCCTTGAACAGGTGCTCGCCGTGCAGCAGCACCTCGCCGTCGTCGGCGATGCGCACCACCGAGCCGGGCAGCGGCTGGCCGACCGTGCCGATCTTCTGCCGGTCCCAGGGGTTGAACGCGGTGGCGGCACAGGACTCGGTCAGGCCGTAGCCCTCCAGGACCGTGAAGCCGATGCCGCGGAAGAAGTGGCCGAGGCGCTCGCCCAGCGGGGCGCCACCGGAGATCGCGTACTCGCCGCGGCCGCCGAGGACCGCGCGCAGCTTGCTGTAGACGAGCTTGTCGAACACCGTGTGCTTGATCCGCAGGCCGAGCGACGGGCCCGAGGGGGTGTCCTGCGCCTTGCTGAAGGCGATGGCGGTGTCCGTGGCCTTGTCGAAGATCTTGCCCTTGCCGTCCGCCTGGGCCTTGGCGCGCGCCGAGTTGTAGACCTTCTCGAAGACCCGCGGGACGCCGAGGATCAGCGTCGGGCGGAAGGCGGCCAGCTCGTCGGTGAGGTTCTTGATGTCCGGGACGCAGCCCAGCTTGATCGGCGCCATCATCGGCGCGATCTGCACGAGCCGGCCGAAGACGTGCGCCAGCGGCAGGAACAGCAGCACCGAGCACTCGCCGGTGCGGAACAGCGGGCGCAGCCGCTCCACGATGTTCCCGCACTCGGCGAAGAAGCTGCGGTGGGTCAGCACACAGCCCTTGGGGCGGCCCGTGGTGCCGGAGGTGTAGACGATGGTCGCCGGGTCGTCGGCGCCGGCGATCGAGCTGCGCTCCTCGACGGCCGAGTCCGGGACGTCCTGCCCGGCCCGCTCCAGCTCGGCGATGCCGCCGTCCTCGATCTGCCAGACGTGCTTCAGCGCGGGCAGCGTCGCCCGCACCGACTCGACGGCCTCCGCGTGGGCGGGGAGCTCCACCACACAGGCGGTGGCGCCCGAGTCGGAGAGGATCCACTGCACCTGCTCCGGCGAGCTGGTCTCGTACACCGGCACGGTGACCGCGCCGGCGCTCCAGATTGCGAAGTCCAGCAGCGTCCACTCGTAGCGGGTGCGGGACATCAGGGCTACCCGGTCGCCCGGCCGGACGCCGGAGGCGATCAGGCCCTTGGCCGCGGCGCGCACCTCGGCCTGGAAGGCGGTGGCCGTCACGTCCTGCCAGACGCCGCCCACCTTGCGGGCGATGACGGCGACGTCGGGGTGCTGCGCGGCGTTTCTCCGGACGATGTCGGTGAGATTGCCGTCCGCAGGGACCTCGTACAAAGCCGGAAGGCTGAACTCGCGCAAGACTGCTGCTCCTCATAGGGCGCCGGCGCCACGACGTTGTGCGATGCGACGGTGCGGTCCACGGCTCGGGCAGTACCCAGGAGGTTCACCCACGGGCTCGCGACCCGCTGGTTGAAATTCTGAGTACGACTGGACTGCCCGGACGTTACCCGCCGGTATGCCGTCTTCGACAGGGGGGTCCGGCGAGATGTTCGCTGCGTCACACAGATTGGTGTTCCTTGACGCACAGTAGTCCACGCCTGAACTGACGAGCCAGTAAGGGCAGGTCCGACCGCCACTGTTCACGTATGCCCCGCACGCCTACTCTTGATCGACATGGCACCCACACCAGTCGGCCGCCGCAGGACACGCGTCCATGTGGTCAGCGACGTGCACGGCAACGCCCGCGACCTGGCCAGGGCCGGCGACGGCGCCGACGCGCTGATCTGCCTCGGCGACCTGGTGCTGTTCCTGGACTACGCGGACCACTCGCGCGGGATCTTCCCCGACCTGTTCGGCGTCGAGAACGCCGACCGGATCGTCGCGCTGCGCACCGCCCGGCGCTTCACGGAGGCGCGCGAGCTCGGCGCGCAGCTGTGGGCGGGCGTCGGCGCCGACCGGGCGTCCGTGATCGAGGCGGCGGTGCGCAAGCAGTACGCCGAGCTGTTCGCCGCGTTCCCCACCCCGACGTACGCGACCTACGGCAATGTCGACATGCCACCCCTGTGGCGGGAGTACGCCGGACCGGGCACCACGGTCCTCGACGGCGAGCGGGTGGAGATCGGCGGCCGGGTCTTCGGCTTCGTGGGCGGCGGACTGCGCACCCCGATGCGGACCCCCTACGAGATCAGCGAGGAGGAGTACGCCGCGAAGATCGAGGCCGTGGGCGAGGTCGACGTGCTGTGCACCCACATCCCGCCGGAGGTGCCCGAGCTGGTCTACGACACGGTCGCGCGCCGCTTCGAGCGCGGCAGCCGCGCCCTGCTGGCCGCGATCCGGCGCACGCGCCCCCGCTACGCGCTGTTCGGACACGTCCACCAGCCGCTGGTGCGACGGATGCGGATCGGGGCGACGGAGTGCGTGAACGTCGGGCACTTCGCCGGGTCCGGACGGCCCTGGGCGCTGGAATGGTGAGCGGCCGCAGGTGGGGTGACGGCGGCCCGACCCGTGCGCGGTAGCCTTCACGCTGCACACACTTGCGCAGCAGGGCGCGGCACGACGCCCTTACCGGCCCGCATCTGGAGGAGCCACGGCGATGGCGGAACACACCAGTTCGAGCATCACGATCGAGGCGGCACCGGCCGACGTGATGGGGGTGATCGCCGACTTCGCCCGCTACCCGGACTGGACCGGCGAGGTGAAGGAGGCGGAGGTCCTCAAGACCGACGACCAGGGCCGCGCCGAGCAGGTCCGACTCGTCATGGACGCCGGAGCGATCAAGGACGACCAGACCCTGGCGTACACCTGGACCGGAGCCCACGAGGTCTCCTGGACCCTGGTCAAGTCGCAGATGCTGCGCTCCCTGGACGGCTCCTACGTCCTGAAGCCGGCCGCCGGCGGCGCGACCGAGGTGACCTACCTGCTCACCGTCGACGTCAAGATCCCGATGCTCGGCATGATCAAGCGCAAGGCGGAGAAGGTCATCATCGACCGGGCGCTGGCGGGGCTGAAGAAGCGCGTCGAGTCGGGCGAGAAGTAGCGGGAGACGGACGGGCGGCGCGCGGCGGTAGCGTTCACCCCCATGCGCACC
Organism: Streptomyces adustus; assembly: GCF_009377175.1. Classification (GTDB taxonomy): domain Bacteria; phylum Actinomycetota; class Actinomycetes; order Streptomycetales; family Streptomycetaceae; genus Streptomyces; species Streptomyces adustus. The sequence goes on along the minus strand of NZ_VJZD01000031.1, from coordinate 6,086 downwards.
ATCCTGATCACGGGTCCGGGCGGCAGCGGTCGTACGACCGTCGCCGCCGCCACCGCCCTGCGTGCGGCGCGCGCCGGCATCCGGACCCTGCTGCTGGGTGCCGACCGCACCGACACCCTCGGTGCCGCCCTGGGCACGGCGACCGGCACGGCCCCGACGCGGGTCGCCCCCGGCCTGACCGCCTGGCGCCCCGACGCGGTCACCCGCTTCCACGAGGACCTCGTCTCCTTCCAGGACCGCGCCGCCTCCGTCCTGGACCTCCTCGGCGCCTCCCGGCTGGAGCCCGAGGAACTCACCCCGCTGCCCGGCGCCGAGGAGCTCGGCCTGCTGCGCGCGCTGCGGGACGCCGCGCTCTCGGACGCGCACGACCTGCTCGTGGTCGACCTGCCCCCCGTTCCGCAGGCCCTCGCGCTGCTCGCCCTGCCCGAGGAGCTGCGCCGCTATCTGCGCCGGCTGCTCCCGCCGGAGCGACAGGCCGCCCGCGCCCTGCGCCCGGTCCTGGGCCGGCTCGCCGGCGTCCCGATGCCCACGGACGCGCTCTACGAGACCACCGCCCGGTGGGACCTGGAACTCGCCGCGGTGGAGGCGGTCCTCGCCGACCGGGGCACCGCCGTACGCCTGGTCGCCGAGCCGGGACCGGCCGGCGCGGACGCCGTGCGCACCGCCGGACTCGGCCTCGCCCTGCGCGGCCTGCCCGTCGAGTGCCTCGTCGCCAACCGGGTCCTGCCCGACACCGTCGAGGACCCCTGGCTGGCCGGTCTGGCCGCCCAGCAGCGCAAAACGCTCGCCGACTGGCGCGAGTCGTACACCGTCCACCCCGTCACCCATCTGGGCCGGGACCCCCAGGGCGCCGACGACCTCGGCGGCCTCACCACGCCCGACGTCAATACGGCACCCGCCCCGGTCGAGTGGCCGGTCGCCGACCGGCTCGCCGAGGACGGGGTGCTGGTCTGGCACATCCCGCTGCCCGGCGCGATACGCGAGTCCCTCGACCTCGTCCGGCGCGGCGACGAACTCGTCGTCACCGCCGGGCAGTTCCGCCGGATCGTCGCCCTTCCCTCGGCACTGCGCCGCTGCACCGTCGACGGCGCCGCCCTGCGCGACGGCGAGCTGCGCGTCCGGTTCGCCCCCGACCCCGATCTGTGGCCGCGGGCCAGGTGAGCCACGTACCGCCGTTCGGGTAACGTCGTAGAGGCGAACCGTAGTCAGGAGTCCGTCATGAGCGAAGCCGAGAACCCGGGGCCCCGGGCGACCGACGACGACGCCTGGGCCAAGGCCTGTGCCGAGGACCTCGAAGCCGAGCGGGCCCGCCGCCGCACCGACTACGGCCGGCCTCCCGGCTCCGCCGCCGAGGAGCTGCGCAAGCTCGTCGACGCCGTCGCCGACAAGCTGTCCGCCGTGCGGTCGCCGCTGTTCGGGGCGGTCGCCGGACCCGCGGCGCAGCAGGTGGTGCGCCAGGTCGTGCAGCAGGCGAAGGCCGCCGTGGAACCCGTCCTGGAGCGCAATCCGGACGTCTTCGATCATCTCGCCGCGGCCGGGGACGAACTGCTCGCCGCCTACCGCTCCGCCGTCCAGGGCCAGGAAAGCCGCTGGACGGCCCGCGCCGACGACCTCCGCGGCGGGCCGAAGGACGACGACGGGCGCCGCGACCGGGGTGACGACGGCGGTCCGGGTGAGCGCATCGACTTGGACTGACGGTCCCCTCGGGTACGGTTGGCCGTAGCGGGGCTCGACCGAAACTGAGGGATTCATGGGACTCACCATCGGCGTCGACATCGGCGGCACGAAGATCGCGGCCGGCGTGGTCGACGAGGAAGGCAACATCCTCTCGACCTTCAAGGTGCCGACCCCCACCACGTCCGAGGCCATCGTGGACGCCATCGCCTCGGCGGTGGAGGGCGCGCGCGCCGGGCACGACATCGTCGGCGTGGGTATCGGGGCGGCCGGTTACGTCAACCGGCAGCGTTCCACCGTGTACTTCGCGCCCAACATCGACTGGCGTCAGGAACCGCTGAAGGACGAGGTCGAGGCCCGCGTGGGTCTCCCCGTGGTGGTCGAGAACGACGCCAACGCGGCGGCCTGGGGCGAGTACAAGTTCGGCGCCGGCAAGGGCCACCGCAACGTCATCTGCATCACGCTCGGCACCGGCCTCGGCGGCGGCATCATCATCGGCAACAAGCTGCGCCGCGGCCACTTCGGCGTGGCCGCGGAGTTCGGCCACATCCGGATGGTGCCGGACGGTCTGCTGTGCGGCTGCGGCTCGCAGGGCTGCTGGGAGCAGTACGCCTCCGGCCGCGCCCTCGTCAGGTACGCCAAGCAGCGCGCCAACGCCACCCCCGAGCACGCCGAGGTGCTGCTCGCCCTGGGTGACGGCACTCCCGACGGCATCGAGGGCAAGCACATCTCCATGGCCGCCCGGCAGGGCGACCCGGTCGCCGTCGACTCCTACCGCGAGCTGGCCCGCTGGGCCGGAGCCGGCCTCGCCGACCTCGCCTCGCTCTTCGACCCCTCGGCGTTCATCGTCGGCGGCGGCCTCTCGGACGAGGGCGAGCTGGTCCTCGACCCGATCCGCAAGTCGTACAAGCGCTGGCTGGTCGGCGGCAACTGGCGTCCGGTCGCCGATGTGATCGCGGCCCAGCTCGGCAACAAGGCCGGCCTGGTCGGCGCGGCCGACCTGGCCCGGGAGCCCGACCCGATCATGTGACGGCCCCGCCCGCGACACGCTGACGCCGCGCGCCCCGTGCCCCGACCGGGGCGCGGGGCGCGCGGCGTGAGCGGTGGCCGGAGGGAGCCGGTGCGGGCCCCGCGGCGGTCGGTGCCCGGCGCGGTGACAGCCGGTGCGGGCCGGTTGCGGTCGGTGCGGTGCGGGTGGCCGGAATCCGTGCGCAACCCGCGTTCGCCGGGGACGGTCACGGCGTATCTTGCGTGCATGGCGACGTCGCTCCCGCTGCTTCCGGCCTCCCGTACCGAGCCCGACGGCTCGGCCGTCATCCGCGTCCTCTCCTACAACATCCGCTCGATGCGCGACGACACCACCGCGCTCGCCCGGGTCATCGGCGCCTGCGCCCCGGACCTGGTCCTGATCCAGGAGGCGCCCCGGTTCTTCCGCTGGCGCAAGAAACTGGCCCGGCTGGCCGCCGCGTCCGGACAGGTGATCCTCTCCGGCGGCGCCACCGCCGCGGGGCCCGCGCTCCTCGCCTCACTGCGCGCCACCGTGGAACGCACCGAGGACGTGCTGCTCCCGCTGACCCCCGGACTGCACCGACGCGGCTTCGCGACGGCCGTCGTCCGGTTCGGCTCGGCCCGGCTCGGCGTGCTGAGCTGTCACCTCAGCCTTCAGCGCGAGGAGCGCCAGGCGCAGGGCGGGATGCTCCTCGACCGGCTCGCCGCGCTGGGCGTGGAACACGCGGTCGCGGGCGGCGACCTCAACGAACACCCCACCGGCCGCACCTTCCGGCGGCTCGCCGAAGGACTCCAGGACTGCCGGGCCACCGCGCCCTGGGGCGGCGAGTACACCTCCACCTCCAGCGACCCCCACCAGCGCATCGACGCGCTCTTCGCCACGGCGGGAGTGGAGGTGCTGGGCTGCGGGGTGCCGCTCGGGCAGCCCGGAGTGACCGAGAGCGACCTGAGGGCGGCCACGGACCACCTTCCGGTGCTGGCCGCCCTCAGGGTTCCCGCGTCGTAGTCCCGTGGTCCGGGTTCAGACCACCGCGCCCCGGCCAGGATCGCCGTCGTCCTCGTCGTCCGTCCTCATCCGCACCACCAGCGTGGCGAAGCCGCCCAGGAAGCCGCCGACGCCGAGCGTCGTCAGCCACCAGGTCATGTCCCAGCCGGCCACGACCGCGACCAGGAGCAGTATCGGGCCGCCGACCACCCCCAGCCACGCGAACCGGGCGGTGGTGTCCGCGTCGGGCAGCGGCGGCGGGTCGGGCGGCACGAAGTGGCCCTCGTCGTCCTCGTCGAAGTCGTCCTCGGACGCCTCCGGCGCTTTGTAGTCGCGCGGCCCGAGGCCGGGCGCGAAGGAGACCGAGCTGCCCAGCGGTCTGACCGGCTGCTTCTCCTCCGGCTTGTCGTCGTTCGGCTCGGCCTCCAGCAGCGCCAGGTCCTCGACCGTCTTGAACGGCTTCGCGCCCGGCGGGTCCGGCGGCTCCTCGCCGTAGCCCGCGACGATCGCCGCCCACGCGGCGTCCTCGTCGAAGGCCACCCCGGCATCCTGCGGCTCGTGCTCCCGGTGACCGTCGCGCTCCCCGTGACCGTCACGTTCCCCGTGGTCGTCGCGCCGGCCGCGGGCGTCGGGCGCCCCGCGGTCCTCCCGCTCCTCGCGGTCCTCGCGCTCCGAGTCGTGCTCAGCCACCTGCGGATGTCCCTTCCTTGCCGACACTGGGTGCGAGCCGGCCGATGAAGGCGTAGCTCTCCTCGAAGACACGGTTCGCATCGTGGTCCAACGTCGCCACGTGGTAGCTCTGTTCCAGCATGACCTCCGTTACGTCCGTCGACGACACACGACTCAGGACACGGGCGGAGTCGGACGGCGGAACGACATGGTCCCGCGGGCTGCGCAGGAGCAGCAGCGGCTGGGTGACCTGCGGCAGTTCGCCGTCGACGAGCCGGAAGAAGGTGCGCAGGGAGTGCGCCGCGGCCAGCGGCACCCGGTCGTAGCCGAGCTCCACCGCGCCCTCCTTCGCGATGTCGCTCGCGATGCCCCGGGTCGTACGCACGAGGTGGCGGGCGACCGGGAGGGCGTACGCGGACAGCCCGTGGACCTTGTTCGCCGGGTTGACGACGACGACACCGGCGACGCCGTCCCCGTGCCGGGCGGCGAGCCGCAGGGCCAGCGTGCCGCCCATCGACAGACCGGCCACGAACACCCGGGCACAGCGGTCGCGCAGGGCGCACAGCTCCCGGTCGACCTGCGCGTACCAGTCCTGCCAGCCGGTGAGCGCGAGGTCCTCCCAGCGGGTGCCGTGCCCCGGCAGCAGCGGCAGCGACACGGTCAGCGACCGCCGGGCGAGGAACTGGGCCCAGGGCCGCAGCGACTGCGGGGAACCGGTGAAACCATGGCAGAGGAGGACACCTACCTCCCCGCCCTCATGGCGGTACGGCTCGGCTCCAGGAAGGACCGGCACCTTCGGTCTCCTGTTCATAGCAGGGGCGAGAACATTTCCGAGTGTGGTTCACCGTACGCGACCGCACTGACACCGACCAGGGCCGTCGGGCCCATTGGCGGCACTCCGGGTTAAGGTCTGTGCGACACATACAGGAGGCACTCGGTTGTTGTACGGCGCGATGAAGCTTTCCATCGGCGGGCCACTGAAGATGATCTTCAGGCCCTGGGTGGAAGGCCTGGAGAACGTACCGGCCGAGGGCCCGGCGATCCTGGCGAGCAATCACCTGTCCTTCTCGGACTCGTTCTTCCTGCCCGCGGTCCTCGACCGCAAGGTCACCTTCATCGCGAAGGCCGAGTACTTCACCACGCCAGGGGTGAAGGGACGGCTGACGGCCGCCTTCTTCAAGGGCGTCGGCCAGCTCCCGGTGGACCGCTCCGGCGCGCGCGGCGCGGGCGAGGCCGCCATCAAGAGCGGCATAGAGGTGCTGAGGAACGGTGAGCTGTTCGGCATCTACCCGGAGGGCACACGTTCGCCCGACGGCCGCCTCTACCGCGGCAAGCCCGGCGGCCTCGCGCGCGTGGCGCTCGCCACCGGAGCGCCCGTGATCCCGGTCGCCATGATCGACACGGAGAAGGTCCAGCCGCCGGGGCAGGTCATGCCGCAGATGGTGCGGCCCGGCATCCGGATCGGCAAGCCGCTGGACTTCAGCCGCTACCACGGCATGGAGCACGACCGTTTCGTGCTGCGCGCCGTGACCGACGAGGTCATGTACGAGATCATGCGGCTGTCCGGCCAGGAGTACGTGGACATCTACGCCACCGCGGCCAAGCGGCAGATCGCGGACGCCGCGAAGGCGGAGAAGGAAGCGGGGAAGGCCGCGCTCGCGCGGGCGGCCGGGGAACAGGGCGAGAAGGACAAGTCGCAGACGTAGAGCGCCCGGGACACGACGGTCAGGGGCGGGGCGGGGGCGTGGGG
>NZ_VJZD01000319.1 GCF_009377175.1 Streptomyces adustus | reverse complement strand
CACCCAGTCCGTGTACGTCACCATCGCCAACCCCCTGCACGGCTGACCCCCGCTCCCGGACGTTCGCGTCCCCCGACCGCCGCCGTCCCCTTCGTGCCCCGAGGAACACGCCCCAGCCCCACTCCTGAGAGGAGCGTCGCCGTGCCTGCCACCGACGCCGGCTCCGAAGCCGGTCCCCTCCCCGCCGCGGACACCGCGAACGTCACGGACCTCGCGGAGATCGCGAACACCGAGGACACGCTGGACCTGCGGCTCTCCGACGAGCTGCTCGCGCTCATCGCCCAGGAGGGGGCCGGGCTCGACCTGGGACGGAGTCCGGACAGGACGGCCGGCACGGAACCGGCGGGGCCGTACCGAACGACCGGCGGCGACCTGCTCGGCGGGGTCGCCGACTGGGGTCCGGTCACCACCCCCGCCGGTGAGTTCCGTCTCGTGCCGGTCCGTCTCGACCGGGATCTCGCCCTCATCGGCGCCTGGATGAACGATCCGGCCGTCGCGGCCTACTGGCACCTGGCCGGCCCTCGTGCCGCGACGGAGGACCACCTCACGGCCCGGCTCGCCGGTGACGGACGTGACGTGCCCTGTCTCGGGCTGCTGGACGGCACCCCGATGAGCTACTGGGAGATCTACCGGGCCGACCTCGACCCGCTCGCCCGGTACTACCCCGCGCGACCCCACGACACCGGGATCCATCTGCTGATCGGCGGTGTCGCGGACCGCGGACGAGGACTCGGCGGCACTCTGCTCAGAGCCGTCGCCGACCTCGTCCTCGACCGGTGTCCCGCCGTCGCACGGGTAGTGGCCGAACCCGATCTGCGCAACACTCCCTCCGTCGCGGCATTCCTGAGCGCCGGATTCCGGTTCTTCGCCGAGATCGACCTGCCCGCCAAGCGGGCCGCGCTCATGGTCCGGGACCGCGCCCACCGCCACCTCATGTGACGTCCTGCCGCCACACCGGCGCGCACCCTGCCCTCGTCCAGGACCCGGGCCACCCCGTTCCGGCCCGAGTCCCGGTCCCGCCCCGACCCGGGAAGCCCCGCACCTTGACCTCCCGCTCACTCCTTAACCGGAACCGGAACCGGAACCGGAACCGGACCGCCGCTCGGCCCGTGCCTGCGCCGTCGGCCACGATCCCCTGCTTGATCGCCCGTTTGTCAGTGCCGAGTCGTAGGGTGGTCGAGCTATGACGAAGCCCTCCCTCCCCGAACTCCTGCACGCTGCCGTCACCGCCGTCGGCGGCACCGAGCGCCCCGGCCAGGTGACCATGGCCGAAGCCGTCGAGGCGGCGATCGACGACGGTTCCCATCTGCTGGTCCAGGCGGGCACAGGCACCGGAAAGTCGCTCGGCTATCTCGTGCCCGCGCTCGCGCACGGGGAGCGGGTGGTCGTGGCGACCGCCACCCTGGCCCTCCAGCGGCAGCTCGTGGAGCGGGACCTGCCCCGCACGGTCGACGCGCTGCACCCGCTGCTGCGCCGCCGCCCGGAGTTCGCCATGCTCAAGGGCAGATCGAACTACCTGTGCCTGCACCGTCTGCACGAGGGGGTCCCGCAGGACGAGGAGGAGGGCCTCTTCGACCAGTTCGAGGCGGCCGCGCCCAGCAGCAAGCTGGGCCAGGACCTGCTGCGCCTGCGCGACTGGGCCGACGAGACGGAGTCCGGCGACCGCGACGACCTGACTCCCGGCGTCTCCGACCGGGCCTGGGGCCAGGTGTCGGTCTCGTCCCGGGAGTGCCTGGGCGCCACGAAGTGCGCGTACGGCGCGGAGTGCTTCGCGGAGAGCGCGCGTGAGCGGGCCAAGCTGGCCGAGGTCGTCGTCACCAACCACGCGCTGCTCGCGATCGACGCCATCGAAGGCGCCCCGGTCCTGCCGCAGCACGAGGTGCTGATCGTCGACGAGGCGCACGAACTGGTCTCGCGGGTGACCGGCGTCGCCACCGGCGAGCTCACTCCGGGCCAGGTCAACCGCGCGGTGCGCCGCTGCGCCAAGCTCGTCAACGAGAAGGCCGCCGACCAGCTCCAGACCGCCGCCGAGGGCTTCGAACGGCTGATGGAGCTGGTGCTGCCCGGCCGCCTGGAGGAGATCCCGGAAGACCTCGGCTACGCGCTGATGGCACTGCGCGACGCCGCCCGTACGGTCATCTCCGCCATCGGCGCGACCCGCGACAAGTCCGTCCAGGACGAGGACGCGGTCCGCAAGCAGGCGCTGGCCTCCGTGGAGAGCGTGCACGACGTGGCGGAGCGGATCGTGAACGGCTCCGAGTGGGACGTCGTCTGGTACGAGCGGCACGACCGTTTCGGCGCCTCCCTGCGGGTGGCTCCGATGTCCGTGTCGGGTCTGCTGCGGGAGAAGCTCTTCGCCGACCGGTCGGTGGTGCTGACCTCCGCGACGCTGAAGCTCGGCGGCGACTTCAACGGCGTGGGCGCCTCCCTGGGCCTCGCTCCCGAGGGCACGGCGGGCAAGGAGGACGAGGACGTCCCCCAGTGGAAGGGGGTCGACGTGGGGTCTCCCTTCGACTACCCCAGGCAGGGGATCCTCTACGTCGCCAAGCATCTGTCGCGTCCCGCGCGCGACGGCGACCGGGCGGACATGCTCGACGAGCTGACCGAACTGATCCAGGCGGCCGGCGGCCGTACGCTCGGCCTCTTCTCCTCCATGCGCGCGGCCCAGCTGGCCGCCGAGGAGCTGCGCGGCCGGATCCCCGAGTACCCGATCCTCCTCCAGGGCGAGGAGACCCTCGGCGAGCTGATCAAGAACTTCGCGGCGGATCCCCGTACGTGCCTGTTCGGCACGCTGTCGCTGTGGCAGGGCGTCGACGTGCCCGGTCCGAGCTGCCAGCTGGTCGTCATGGACAAGATCCCGTTCCCGCGTCCGGACGACCCCCTGATGAGCGCCCGGCAGAAGGCGGTGGAGGACGCGGGCGGCAACGGCTTCATGGCGGTCGCGGCCACGCACGCGGCCCTGCTCATGGCCCAGGGCGCCGGCCGCCTCGTACGGGCGTCGGGGGACCGGGGTGTGGTGGCCGTGCTGGATCAGCGACTGGCCACCGCGCGCTACGGAAGCTATCTGAAGGCGTCACTGCCCGACTTCTGGTACACCACGGACCGTAACCAGGTGCGCAGGTCGCTGTCGGCGATCGACGCGACGGCGAGGCAGTCGGAAGCGGAGTGACGGCCCGGCACGGGGTGGCCCGGCCCGCGCCACCCCGTGCCGGGCCGTCCCCGCGAGCCTGCCGCACGACCCCCGCGAACGAGCCAGGCAGCGCCGCGCCCGCGCCGACCGCCCCACAGCACCGTGCGGGAGCCGGTGGCGGGCCCTGCCGCAGCGGCCGGGATCGATCCCGGACAACGCAGGGCCCCGGAACCGGCGCAGGGGTCCCGGGGCCCAGTCAGGTGGCGGGTCGGTGCGACCGACCCGCCGCTGTCCTCAGACGCGGCGCAGCACGGCGACGACCTTGCCGAGGATGGTTGCGTCGTCGCCGGGGATCGGCTCGTAGGCCGCGTTGTGCGGGAGCAGCCAGACATGGCCGTCCTCGCGCTTGAAGCGCTTGACGGTGGCCTCGCCGTCGAGCATCGCCGCGACGATGTCGCCGTTCTCGGCGACGGGCTGGCGGCGGACGGTGACCCAGTCGCCGTCGCAGATCGCGGCCTCGATCATCGAGTCGCCGACGACCTTCAGGACGAACAGTTCACCGTCACCGACCAGCTGCCTCGGGAGCGGGAAGACGTCCTCGACGGACTCCTCGGCGAGGATCGGGCCACCGGCGGCGATACGGCCCACCAGGGGGACGTACGACGCGGCCGGCTTGCCCGCGGTGTCCGTGGGCTGCACGGAGGCGGCCTGGTCGGAGCCGCGGACCTCGTACGCGCGCGGGCGGTGCGGGTCGCGCCGCAGGAAGCCCTTGCGTTCCAGTGCCATGAGCTGGTGCGCGACCGACGAGGTGCTGGACAGGCCGACCGCCTGGCCGATCTCCCGCATCGACGGCGGGTAGCCCCGCCGCTGCACCGAGTCCCTGATGACCTCGATCACCCGGCGCTGCCGGTCGGTGAGTCCCGAGCTGTCCGCCCGGATCCCTGGAGGTCGGCCCGGCAGGGAGCGCTTGGGCCCCTCGGGACTCGTGGCTTCGTTCATCGCATGCACCGGCTCGAGTCGGCCCTGGGAGCGGTCCTGGTCAGTGATGGTGGCACTGTCTGCGGTGGTGGTCACGTCGGCCCCTCTCGATGGTCTCCCTGCTGGACAACGGTAGTTGCTTTCGAAAGGTTGCGCCAAACACACGTTCGAGTGAAAAATCGCGGATTCACAGCCGCGATCATGTGTCTGGGTGTATGGCTGACGCGCTGTCCGGTGGGCGGAAGGGTCGCTCGTTGTACCCTTCCTCGTCGGGGTCGACGACCTGCCGGGGTGTCGCCCCAGTCTGCCATCCGCGGTCCCGTCGACCGTGAAGCGCTCGTCCCTCCGTGCGGGAGTGCCGTGCCCCTCCGTGTGTCGCTCACGCTATCCCTGTCGGTGCCGAAACGGTACGTCCGTGTCCCCCGTTCGCCGCGTACGGCGCCCGCGCATCCGGGTGAAGAGCCGGGTCCGCGCGTTCTGCGAGGTGGTACGGGCGTCCGGCACGTGCCAATCCTCACCCCACACACATGTTCGGCGTGTTTGTATGAGTCGAGCCCCACATCTAGTGGTTGGATTGCTGTCCTGGCCCAGAAGTTGTGGTCCCATGGGTCTCGCGCCCCTCGGCCATCGCCTATGCTTGGGGCTGCTTCGAGGGGTCCGAGAGGTCTGTCGAGGACGTTGAGTCTGCTGTGAGGAGGGTTCGGAGTTCATGCACTGCCCCTTCTGCAGGCACCCCGACAGTCGCGTCGTCGACAGCCGTACCACCGACGACGGCACGTCGATCCGCAGGCGCCGCCAGTGCCCCGACTGCTCCCGTCGTTTCACGACCGTGGAGACCTGCTCGCTGATGGTGGTGAAGCGGTCCGGGGTCACCGAGCCGTTCAGCCGGACCAAGGTCATCAACGGCGTGCGCAAGGCGTGCCAGGGGCGGCCGGTCACCGAGGACGCGCTCGCGCTGCTCGGCCAGCGGGTCGAGGAGGCCGTGCGGGCCACCGGTAGCGCCGAGCTGACCACCCACGACGTGGGGCTGGCCATCCTCGGCCCGTTGCAGGAACTCGACGTCGTCGCGTACCTGCGATTCGCCTCGGTCTATCGCGCGTTCGACTCGCTCGAGGACTTCGAGGCCGCGATCACGGAACTGAGGGAACACACGGGAAACCCCGCCGCGGTCAATGAGGACCGCGAGGGCTGCGCGTGCCGCGAGGGCGGTGCGGTCGCGGGGAGCCGGGAAGACCGGCGCGGGCGCGGCGGAACCGACCAGGTCCCCGAGCCCGCCCACGCCGCCGACTGACCGGCGGGCCGGAACCGGGCGGAGACACCTGAACCGGCCGGCGGCGGCGATCCAAGACTTGTTGCGGGCGGCAGTACGAGGGTGCCCGCAGCACCAGAGAGAACACCGTGCCACGGGAACATCGGGGCACTTCAGGGCGTTTTGCCCGTAATGGGAGGCGGCATGACAGAGACGGCGAGCGGTCCGGCACGGAGTTCCCGCGCCAAGGGCACCAAGGCGAACAAGGGGCTGCGCGTCGAGCGCGTCCACACCACTCCCGGCGTGCACCCGTACGACGAGGTGGCCTGGGAGCGCCGTGACGTCGTCATGACCAACTGGCGCGACGGCTCGATCAACTTCGAGCAGCGTGGCGTCGAGTTCCCCGACTTCTGGTCGGTGAACGCGGTCAACATCGTCACCAGCAAGTATTTCCGGGGCGCCGTCGGCACCCCGCAGCGCGAGACCGGTCTCAGGCAGCTGATCGACCGCATCGTGAAGACGTACCGGAAGGCCGGTGAGGACTTCAAGTACTTCGCCTCGCCCGCCGACGCCGAGATCTTCGAGCACGAGCTGGCGTACGCCCTCCTGCACCAGATCTTCAGCTTCAACAGCCCCGTCTGGTTCAACGTGGGCACCCCGCAGCCCCAGCAGGTCTCCGCCTGCTTCATCCTGGCCGTCGACGACTCCATGGAGTCGATCCTCGACTGGTACAAGGAAGAGGGCATGATCTTCAAGGGCGGCTCCGGCGCCGGCCTGAACCTCTCCCGCATCCGCTCCTCCAAGGAGCTGCTCTCCTCCGGTGGCAACGCCTCCGGCCCGGTCTCCTTCATGCGCGGTGCCGACGCCTCCGCCGGCACCATCAAGTCCGGTGGCGCCACCCGCCGCGCGGCCAAGATGGTCATCCTGGACGTCGACCACCCCGACATCGAGGACTTCATCGAGACCAAGGTCAAGGAGGAGGAGAAGATCCGCGCCCTGCGTGACGCGGGCTTCGACATGGACCTGGGCGGCGACGACATCACGTCCGTCCAGTACCAGAACGCCAACAACTCGGTCCGTGTGAACGACGAGTTCATGAAGGCGGTCGAGAACGGTGGCAAGTTCGGCCTGCGTGCCCGGATGACCGGCGAGGTCATCGAGGAGGTCGACGCCAAGTCCCTGTTCCGCAAGATGGCCGAGGCCGCCTGGGCCTGTGCCGACCCGGGCATCCAGTACGACGACACGATCAACCAGTGGCACACGTGCCCGGAGTCCGGTCGTATCAACGGCTCGAACCCGTGCAGCGAGTACATGCACCTGGACAACACGTCCTGCAACCTCGCCTCGTTGAACCTGATGAAGTTCCTCAAGGACGACGGCAAGGGCCACCAGTCCTTCGACGTCGAGCGCTTCGCCCAGGTCGTCGAGCTCGTCATCACCGCGATGGACATCTCCATCTGCTTCGCGGACTTCCCGACCGAGAAGATCGGCGAGAACACGCGCGCGTTCCGCCAGCTCGGCATCGGCTACGCCAACCTCGGCGCCCTGCTGATGGCGACCGGTCACGCGTACGACTCCGCGGGCGGCCGCGCCCTCGCCGGCGCGATCACCTCCCTGATGACCGGCACGTCCTACCGCCGCTCCGCCGAACTGGCCGCGGTCGTCGGCCCGTACGACGGCTACGCCCGCAACGCCGACGCCCACCAGCGCGTCATGAAGCAGCACGCCGACGCCAACGGCACGGCCGTCCGCATGGACGACCTGGACACCCCGATCTGGGCCGCCGCCACGGAGGCCTGGCAGGACGTCGTCCGCCTCGGCGAGCAGAACGGCTTCCGCAACTCCCAGGCGTCCGTCATCGCCCCGACCGGCACCATCGGTCTCGCGATGTCCTGCGACACCACCGGCCTCGAGCCCGACCTCGCCCTGGTCAAGTTCAAGAAGCTGGTCGGCGGCGGCTCGATGCAGATCGTCAACGGCACCGTCCCGCAGGCCCTGCGCCGCCTGGGCTACCAGGAGGAGCAGATCGAGGCGGTCGTCGCCCACATCGCCGAGCACGGCAATGTCGTCGACGCCCCCGGCCTCAAGCACGAGCACTACGAGGTCTTCGACTGCGCCATGGGCGAGCGCTCCATCTCCGCGATGGGCCACGTCCGCATGATGGCCGCGATCCAGCCGTGGATCTCCGGCGCCCTCTCCAAGACGGTCAACCTCCCCGAGACCGCCACCGTCGAGGACGTCGAAGAGGTCTACTTCGAGGCCTGGAAGATGGGCGTCAAGGCGCTCGCCATCTACCGCGACAACTGCAAGGTCGGCCAGCCCCTCTCCGCGAAGACCAAGGAGAAGGAGAAGGCCGCGGTCACGGCGAAGGCCGAGGACACCATCCGTACCGCGGTCGAGAAGGTCGTCGAGTACCGCCCGGTCCGCAAGCGCCTCCCGAAGGGACGTCCCGGCATCACCACGTCCTTCACCGTCGGCGGCGCCGAGGGCTACATGACCGCCAACTCCTACCCGGACGACGGTCTCGGCGAGGTCTTCCTGAAGATGTCCAAGCAGGGCTCCACCCTCGCGGGCATGATGGACGCGTTCTCCATCGCGGTCTCCGTCGGCCTCCAGTACGGCGTGCCGCTGGAGACGTACGTCTCGAAGTTCACCAACATGCGCTTCGAGCCGGCCGGCATGACGGACGACCCGGACGTGCGGATGGCGCAGTCGATCGTCGACTACATCTTCCGCCGCCTGGCGCTGGACTTCCTGCCCTTCGAGACCCGCTCCGCGCTCGGCATCCACTCCGCCGAGGAGCGCCAGCGCCACCTCGAGACCGGCTCCTACGAGCCGACCGAGGAGGAGGTCGACGTCGAGGCGCTGGCCCAGTCCGCCCCGCGCCAGACGGACCTGAAGGCCGTCGCCGCGCCGAAGGCCGAGGAGCCCAGGCCGGCCGCCCCCAAGCAGGCCCACACCAGCGCCGAGCTGGTGGAGATGCAGCTGGGCATCCAGGCCGACGCCCCGCTGTGCTTCTCCTGCGGCACCAAGATGCAGCGGGCCGGCTCCTGCTACATCTGCGAGGGCTGCGGCTCGACCAGCGGTTGCAGCTGACCCGCGGGCGAGACGGCATGTGCCTTGAGACTCTGAGGCGAGCGATGCCGGATCACTGAGAAGAGGGGTGCCGACCAGGTGTCGGCACCCCTCTTCCCGTCGGCGCCCGCAGTGCCACGGGCGCGCGGGTCAGGGCCGCTGCTGTCGGCCCATGGTCCGGGTGAAGGTATCGGGGTCGCCGTCGAATCCCTCGATCCCCGGGTGGAAGACCCAGCCTCCCGACGGGTCGCGGACGAACTCCGCGACCGTCGCCGCCGTCGAGCCGAGGACACTGCCGAAGTCGTCCTCGGCCAGGACCTGGTAACCCTCGCGTATGCGCAGCCCCGGGTTGAGGACGCCGACGAACGTCCGGTCGGCGGTGCGCTGTTGGATGACGACGCCGACCACCACGCGCGCGTACCGGGCGTCGAGCCGGTCCAGCTCCAGGGTCATGACCTCGTCCCAGCCGAACCCCTTGCCGTCCTTGCTGTCCCGGTTGAGGTAGATCGTGCCGTCGGGGGAGCGACTGTCGAAGTACACCGCGTAGGCAGGGGTGCCGTGCGGATCGCTCGCGAGATAGGTCGCGGCGACGATGTCCAGGTCGGTGGGGGGTTCCCCCGCCGGACTCGGATCCCACTTCAGCGCGACTTCGACCTTGCGGATGCCTTTGCTGAGGCCGCTCACCGGACTCCCCTTCCCCGTGCGCCCTGTTGCCATCGGGCCGAACTGCCCTTTCCGCAGGGCTTTTTGTCCATCCTGCCACGCGCGCGTGGCGATCGGGCGGCTGCTCTCGGCCGCACCGTGACGGACGCCACGCTCCGGGCCGTACGATGGCGCGGTGCTGGTCAAGTGGATTCGCTGCACCGTGGTGGACCGCCGCGGCTTCGAGCGGGGGCAGCGAAAGTGGGCGGGGCTTCTC
>NZ_VJZD01000318.1 GCF_009377175.1 Streptomyces adustus | reverse complement strand
GGGCGGGGCACGGAACTCCTTCGTCGGGCGCAGGCGGGGTGTGCCTTCGGACGACGTCGGCCGGGCGATGGGCAGCGGGCTTCGAGCCACGGCTGCACGCTCCACCGTAGAACATGTTTATGGAGAACGCTGGACACTCATATTTCCATGGCGTTACAAGCATCCCGCCATGGATACGACGGCAACTCGCGGGGTCGGAAAATGCGGGTGCGGGCGTCGGAACGGGCGTGGATGATCGGGAGGTTGTCCGGAGATCGCGGCCACCGCCGTCGGTCCCGGTGAGGGAAGGGGACCGCCCATGAGTTCTGATCGCGCCGTCGTGCTTCGCCGGGCCGCGGATTCCGATGCCGGACCGGCGGCCGAGGTCTGGCTGCGGTCGTTCGCCGCCGCGCTGCCCTCGGTCGTCAGGCCGCGCTCCGACGACGACGTGCGCGACTACTTCCGCGACGTGGTGGTGCCGCTGCGGGAGACCTGGGTCGCGGAGACGGACGGCGCGGTCGTCGGGGTGATGGTCCTGGACGGCGAACACCTCTCCCAGCTCTATCTCGCCCCCGACTGGCGCGGCCGGGGCCTCGGTGACCGGTTCGTCGTACTGGCCAAGGAGCGCAGCCCGCGGGAACTGACGCTGTGGACCTTCCAGGTCAACGAACCGGCGCACCGCTTCTACGAGCGGCACGGTTTCGTGGCCGTCGAGCGCACGGACGGCAGCGGGAACGAGGAGCGGGAGCCGGACGTGCGGTACGTGTGGCGGCCGTAGGGCTCCTGTCGCACCTATCGCGCGTTCCCGAGCCCCGCCGCGTCCGCGGCCGTGCGCAGCACCTCGCGGAGCATCGCGGGGGTGAGCCGACCGGTGAAGGTGTTGCGCTGACTGACGTGGAAGCAGCCGAAGAGCTCCAGCCCGTCGAGGGACACGCGGGCGCCGTGCCCGAAGGCCGGCCGCGGGCGCGGGAGCGTCCAGCCCGCCGCGGCGAGCGCGGGCAGCGCCGCCTGCCAGCCGAAGGCGCCGAGCACCACCGCGGCGCGCAGGGTCGGCCGCAGCAGGTCGAGCTCCCGGACCAGCCACGGCCGGCAGGTGTCGCGCTCCGCGGGCGTGGGCTTGTTGGCGGGCGGGGCGCAGTGGACCGGCGCGGTGACGCGGACGCCGTACAGCTCCAGGCCGTCACCGATGTCGACGGAGGTCGGCTGCGAGGCGAGGCCGACGTCGTACAGCGCCTGGTACAGCACGTCCCCGGAGCGGTCGCCGGTGAACATCCGGCCGGTGCGATTGCCGCCGTGGGCGGCGGGCGCCAGGCCGACGATCAGCAGCGACGCGTCGGCGGGCCCGAAGCCCGGCACCGGGCGTCCCCAGTACGTACGGTCGGCGAAGGCGGCCCGCTTGGTACGGGCGACCTCCTCGCGCCAGGCCACGAGCCGGGGACACGCCGTGCACCCGGTGATCCGGGCGTCCAGAGCGGCCAGGCTGTCCATACAGCCACCGTAGCCCCGCACGCACACGGGACTTAAGGGGAGGCGGGTGCCGTGAGGCCGGGAAAACCCCACGGGACGGGCCGGTCCCGGAGGCTAGAGTCGGGACCATGGTTGTTGAGGACCCGGACGGCACGGACGGCACGGACGGCGCAGAGAGCGCAGAGGGCGCGCAGGGCGCAGACGGGGCGCACGACACGGGCGCGCCGGATCCGAAGGTCGCCGCCGCGATCGCCGCCGCCGAGGCGGCCGGCCTCGCGAGCGGCGCGTCCGTCCGCATCGACACCTGGATCTGGTCCGTACGGCTGGTCAAGACCCGCTCCCAGGGCGCCACCGCGTGCCGGGGCGGACACGTACGGGTGAACGGCGAGCGGGTGAAGCCCGCGCACTCGATCCGCGTCGGCGACGAGGTGCGGGTGCGGCAGGAGAACTGGGAACGGGTCGTCGTCGTGAAGCGGCTGATCCGCAAGCGTGTCGGCGCGCCGGTGGCCGCCCAGTGCTACGTCGACAACAGCCCGCCGCCCCCGCCCCGCACGCCCTTCGCCCCGGCGGGTGTCCGCGACCCGGGCACCGGGCGCCCCACCAAGCGGGACCGTCGGGAGATCGAACGGCTGCGCGCCCTGAACGGGCTGCGTGGCCCGGGCGGCCGTCCCGAGGGACGGTGACCGCGGGCCACGGACGTCAGGCTCGGCGCCGCCGTACCAGTCGCAGCAACTCGGCGTTGTGTCCACGCCTGGCCCAGGCGATGGCGGTGAGCGGCACGAGCAGGATGAGCGGGGTCGCCGCGTTCTGTCCGTCGAAGACGGTGACCTGGACGACGAACGCCCCGATCATCAGCGCGCCCAGCGCGACCGCGGCCACCGACTGGAGCACCGGGACCAGCAGGGCCACCGCGCCGGCCAGTTCCAGCGCACCGATGGTGTACATGCCCGCGCTGCCCCAGCCGATGCGGTCGAACGATTCGACGGCCGACGGGTGCGCGATCAGCTTCGGCAGGGCGCTCGCGAACGCGTAGAAGAGGGCGAGCAGCACCTGGAGCCCGCGCAGGACGATCCGGGCGGTCCGAGTCGTACGAGCGGTACGGGGCTGTCGGCTGCCGTCGGTGACGGAGGCGGAGGCGGAGGCGGCCGATGCGGTGGTGGCGGCGGTCTCGGACATGGGGTCTCCTGTGTGAGCGGGTCGGTGGTGCTGTCACAGAGGTAGACCGGCGCGCGCGGGGGAACTCATCGCCCTCGACCGGCGGTTGCGGCCGCCGCGTCGCGGTGCCTCCCGCCGCGCGGGCCGCTTGGAGAACGCCCGCGGCGGAGAGTACGTTGCAGTCAGGAGCGGGTGATCCTGATGCGTACGGGCAGTGAGCCGACGACAGCGCGCAGTGCACTGCGGCTGCGTTTCTGGCTGAGCGTGTGGGGGCTGGTCTGGACGGTCTTCGGGACCGTGGCCTTCCTGCTGGCCGGCCGGCCCGGCTGGGCCGCCGCCTGCGGGGCGCTGTGGCTGGTCATCACCGTCGACCTGTCGATGATCGTCAAGCACATCAGGCAGGGCCCGCACTACCAGCCGGGCCCCGACGTCCCCCCGTACCGCCCGCCCGAGCACCGGCGTCCCTGACCGGCACGGGCGGCGGGCCCGGAACCGAACGGCCGGCCGCTCGGGCCCGGCGGCGGAACGGCCGGCTCGGGAGTCGAACGGTCGACTCCGGAACCCGACGGGCGGCTCAGGAGTCGAAGCGGGCCGCCTTCAGGTACTGCGGCTTCGGGTCCAGCGCGGCGGCCAGCCGGAAGTGGCGCTTGGCCTGATCGTGGCGTCCCTGCCGCTCGTAGGTGCGGGCGAGCGCGAAGTGCGCGAACGCGTTGTCCGGCTCGCGCTCCAGGACGATCGTGAACTCCAGTTCGGCGGGCCGCAGTTGCGCGGCGGCGAAGAAGGCCCGAGCGCGCAGCAGCCGGGCGGCGGTGTTCTCCGGGTGCGCCGCGATGACGCCGTCGAGCAGCTTCACCGCGCCCCGCGGATCCCGTGCCGCGAGCAGCTGCTCGGCAGCGCGGAAGTCGATGACATGCGTCTCCGGAGTACGTCCGGTCGAACCGCTGGTTTCGGGCACGCGAAATTCCTTCCCTTGCCGGGATGATTCAACGCCCGGACCGCGCACCCCTATTCCAGGCCATGCTCCGGGGGTCCTGTTCCCGGCCTTGTCCCAGGGGGCGCTCCCGAGGTCATCCCCGGGGTTCGCGGTCCGCCTCCCGCGAGGACCGCGCCCGGTGCACGAGCTCCGCCCACACCTCGCGCACCCGCCGCTCCAGTCCGGCGAGCGGCACGTCGTTGTCGATGACGATGTCGGCGATCTCCAGGCGCTTGTCTCGGCTCGCCTGGGCGGCCATCCGGGCGCGGGCGTCCGCCTCGGTCATGCCGCGCAGGTGTACGAGGCGGTCGAGCTGGGTCTCGGGGGCGGCGTCGACGACGATCACGAGGTCGTAGAGCGGCGCGAGGCCGTTCTCGGTGAGCAGCGGGACGTCGTGGACGACGACGGAGTCCTCGGCCGCGGCGCTCTCCAGTTCGCGGGAGCGGGCGCCGACGAGCGGGTGGACGATCGAGTTCAGGACGGCGAGCTTCTCCGGGTCGGCGAAGACGAGGGAGCCCAGCCGTGGCCGGTCGAGGCTGCCGTCCTCGGCGAGCACCTCCGTGCCGAAGGCGTCCACGACGGCCGCGAGTCCGGGGGTTCCCGGGGCGACGACCTCCCGTGCGATCCGGTCCGCGTCGATCAGCACGGCCCCGCATGCCACGAGCAGCCGCGACACCTCGCTCTTGCCGGCTCCGATACCGCCGGTCAGACCCACGGACAGCACGACCGCGCCTCCCCCTCACGATGCCCCGCCGCCGCGGGGCGTACCGATCTGCTCCGACGGCCACCGTCCGGACCCTGCGGGGCACCCCCGCAGGGGTGGCGCCGGTGGCGCCGTGGGCGCGGACGAGTGGCTCGCTGCCGTGCGGCAGCGTATCGGATCAGTTCTCGCCCTCCCGCTCCGCGAGGAACTTCTCGAACTCCCGGCCGATCTCGTCCGCCGACGGGATGTCGACGGGCTCGGCGAGCATGTTGCCCCGGCTCTCGGCGCCCGCGGCCGCGTCGTACTGGTGTTCAAGGCCCTGGACCAGGGAGGTGAGTTCCTCGTCGCCCTCCTGGATCTGCCGCTCTATCTCGGTCTGCGTCCGGTGCGCGTCGGTGCGCAGGGCGTGCGCGATACCGGGCAGAACCAGTCCGGTGGCGGCGGTGACGGACTCCAGGACGGTCAGTGCCGCGTCCGGGTACGGGGAGCGGGCGATGTAGTGGGGCACGTGGGCGGCGACACCCAGGACGTCGTGGCCGCCCTCGATGAGCCGGTACTCCACGAGCGCCTCGGCGCTGCCGGGGACCTGTGCCTCCTCGAACGGGCTGCGATGGCCCGGGACGAGGTCCGTGCGGTTGCCGTGCGGGGTGAGGCCCACGGGGCGGGTGTGCGGGACGCCCATGGGGATACCGTGGAAGTTCACGGACAGCCGGACGCCGAGCCGCTCCACGATCTGCTGGACGGCCGCGGCGAACCGCTCCCACTCGACGTCCGGCTCGGGGCCGGACAGCAGCAGGAAGGGCGCCCCGGTGGCGTCCTGGACGAGCCGCACGTCGATGGCGGGCTCGTCGTAGTCCGTCCACTGGTCGCGTTGGAAGGTCAGCAGCGGGCGGCGGGCCCGGTAGTCCACGAGCCGGTCGTGGTCGAAGCGGGCCACGACCTGGTGGGGCAGCGAGTCGAGGATCCGGTCGACGATCTGCTCGCCGGTCTCGCCCGCGTCGATGTATCCGTCGAAGTGGTAGAGCATGACAAGTCCGGCCGACTCCTGGGCCAGCGCCATGTCGACGACGGCCAGCCCCTTCGGCTCCCATGCGTACAAACCCTGCGGATCAAGCACTTGGACCGCTCCTCCTCGTGTTCCTACTAGAGAACGTCGTCGACGACGCGCGCATTCCCGGACCGCGACCTTGATCGGGCCGCGCCGCACGGTTCTTCGGACGGCGCCGCACGAAGGACCGGTCACCGGTCGGCCGGCCGGACATCGGCAGGCCCTACCGCGCCGGGGAACAGAGGCCGGGAAACACAAGCACCGAGGGCCCGCACCCGGGTGGGTGCGGGCCCTCGGCAGAGAGCTAGCTACTGCTCAGCGATCAGCTCTGGCCGCCGGCCAGCTTCTCGCGCAGCGCGGCAAGCGCCTCGTCCGAGGCCAGCGCGCCGGACGTGTCGGCACCCTCGGAGGAGTACGAACCGCCACCGGACGCGGCCGGAGCCGCAGCCTCGCCGCCCTCGGCGGCAGCGGCCTCGTCGGCCTCGCGGGACTTGATGACCTGAGCCTGGTGCTGCTCGAAGCGCTGCTGCGCCTCGGCGTACTGGTGCTCCCAGGCCTCGCGCTGGGTCTCGTAGCCCTCGAGCCAGTCGTTGGTCTCGGGGTCGAAGCCCTCGGGGTAGATGTAGTTGCCCTGGTCGTCGTACGACGCGGCCATGCCGTACAGGGTCGGGTCGAACTCGACCGAGGCCGGGTCGGCACCGAAGGACTCGTTGGCCTGCTTCAGCGAGAGGCTGATGCGACGACGCTCGAGGTCGATGTCGATGACCTTGACGAAGATCTCGTCGTTGACCTGGACGACCTGCTCCGGGATCTCCACGTGGCGCTCGGCCAGCTCGGAGATGTGGACCAGACCCTCGATGCCCTCGTCCACGCGGACGAACGCACCGAACGGAACCAGCTTCGTGACCTTACCCGGGACGACCTGGCCGATCTGGTGGGTACGGGCGAACTGCTGCCACGGGTCCTCCTGCGTCGCCTTCAGCGACAGGGAGACACGCTCGCGGTCCATGTCGACGTCGAGGACCTCGACGGTGACTTCCTGGCCGACCTCGACAACCTCGGACGGGTGGTCGATGTGCTTCCAGGACAGCTCGGAGACGTGAACCAGACCGTCGACGCCACCCAGGTCCACGAAGGCACCGAAGTTGACGATCGAGGACACGACGCCGGAGCGG
Source organism: Streptomyces adustus (assembly GCF_009377175.1). Lineage (GTDB taxonomy): Bacteria > Actinomycetota > Actinomycetes > Streptomycetales > Streptomycetaceae > Streptomyces > Streptomyces adustus. The sequence goes on along the minus strand of NZ_VJZD01000318.1, from coordinate 2,881 downwards.
ACCTGACCCTTCTGGAGGGTCGTGAGGAACGTCTGGCGGACCTCGGACTGGGTCTGCTCCAGCCAGGCACGGCGGGACAGGACCACGTTGTTGCGGTTCTTGTCCAGCTCGATGATCTTGGCCTCGAGCTCCTTGCCCACGTAGGGCTGGAGGTCGCGGACACGGCGCATCTCGACGAGGGAGGCCGGCAGGAAGCCACGGAGGCCGATGTCGAGGATGAGACCACCCTTGACGACCTCGATGACGGTACCGGTGACGATGCCGTCCTCTTCCTTGATCTTCTCGATGGTGCCCCAGGCACGCTCGTACTGGGCGCGCTTCTTCGAGAGGATCAGACGGCCTTCCTTGTCCTCCTTCTGGAGAACAAGGGCCTCGATCTCGTCGCCGACCTTGACGACCTCGTTCGGGTCGACATCGTGCTTGATCGAGAGCTCGCGGCTCGGGATGACACCTTCGGTCTTGTAACCGATGTCGAGCAGGACCTCGTCCCGGTCGACCTTCACGATGACGCCGTCGACGATGTCGCCGTCGTTGAAGTACTTGATCGTCTCGTCGATCGCGGCGAGGAAGGCTTCCTCGTTACCGATGTCGTTGACCGCAACCTGCGGGGTGGTGGCGGTGGTCTCGGTGCTGCTCGTCATGTGGGAAAGGGCTCCGGTTACGGACAGAAAGTCGTAGGTACTGCTACGCCGGGAGCCCGTGATCGCTCTGATGAAGCCGGACAGCCAAGGAAGCGCCACACCGAGAGAACTCTGGTGGCGCCTCGAAAACCGAGGGGACATACAACAGATGCGAGCGCAGCCTGCTAGGTCTGAGGAGCGCAGGCTCGCAGCGCAACTTGTAGCATACGGGGGCAGCCGGGCAGGGTCAATGCGCGAAGGCGCACACCCGGGGCGGATCGCCCCAAATCCGGCACAAAAACTCGTCCCAGCAGGCCACACAGGCCGGGATACCCCTTCCGTGACACGCCCGGCGTGTTGCAGGGAAGTGGCCGCAGACTAATACGAGGGAGCCGATCATCCAAGAGCCCGAGACCTTCGAACCGGAAGCCACCCGCCGCGCCTCGGACATCGTGGAGAGCGCGCGGGCCAACCGGGGCTGGTGGGACCGCAACGCCGACGAGTACCAGGTCGACCACGGCACCTTCCTCGGGGACGACCGCTTCGTCTGGGGCCCCGAGGGCCTGGACGAGGTGGAGGCCGAGCTGCTCGGCCCGGCCGAGGCGCTCAAGGGCCAGGACGTCCTGGAGATCGGCGCCGGCGCGGCCCAGTGCGCGCGCTGGCTGGCCGCGCAGGGCGCGCGCCCGGTCGCGCTGGACCTCTCCCACCGCCAGCTCCAGCACGCCCTGCGGATCGGCGGATCGTTTCCCCTCGTCTGTGCCGACGCGGCCGCGCTGCCCTTCGCGGACGCCTCCTTCGACCTGGCGTGCTCGGCCTACGGCGCGCTGCCGTTCGTGGCCGACCCGGTCCTGGTGCTGCGCGAGGTGCGCCGGGTGCTGCGGCCCGGCGGCCGGTTCGTCTTCTCGGTGACGCACCCGATCCGCTGGGCGTTCCCGGACGAGCCGGGCCCCGAGGGGCTCTCGGTGTCCGCCTCCTACTTCGACCGCACGCCGTACGTGGAGCAGGACGAGGAGGGCCGGGCCGTGTACGTGGAGCACCACCGGACCGTCGGCGACCGCGTCCGCGACGTGGTGGCGGCCGGTTTCCGCCTGGTCGACCTGGTGGAGCCGGAGTGGCCGGCCTGGAACACCTCCGAGTGGGGCGGCTGGTCGCCGCTGCGCGGGAACCTGATCCCGGGGACGGCGATCTTCGTGTGCGTACGGGACTGAACACGTGCGCGCAAGGGACTGAACATACGAGGCTGGACGAGTGATCCGTTACGACGCCCTGGACTCCCTGCCCGTCCGCGAGGCCGTGCCCGCTCTGGACGACGCCCTGGAGACGCACGGCACGGCCGTCCTCGTGGCGCCGCCCGGCACCGGCAAGACGACACTCGTCCCGCTCGCCCTGGCCGGCCTGACCGGCGCGGGTCCCGCGCGGCGGGTGGTCGTGGCCGAACCGCGGCGGATCGCTGCGCGGGCGGCGGCCCGGCGGATGGCCTGGCTGCTGGGCGAGAAGGTCGGCGAGAGCGTCGGCTACACCGTGCGCGGCGAGCGGGTGGTCGGGCGCCACGCACGCGTGGAGATCGTCACGACGGGCGTGCTGCTCCAGCGTCTCCAGCGTGACCAGGAGCTGGCGGGCGTCGACGTGGTGGTGATCGACGAGTGCCACGAGCGGCATCTGGACGCGGACACGGTGGCGGCGTTCCTGTGGGACGTCCGCTCGGCGCTGCGGCCCGAGCTGCGCCTGGTGGCCGCGTCGGCGACGACCGACGCGGACGGCTGGGCGCGGCTGCTGGGCGGGGCGCCGGTGGTCGAGGCGCGCGGGGCCGCGTACGAGGTCGAGGTGGTGTGGGCGCCGCCGGCCCGGCCGCTGCGGCCGCCGCACGGGATGCGGGTCGACCCGGCGCTGCCGGCGCACGTGGCGTCGGTGGTGCGCAGGGCGCTGGCCGAGCGCTCCGGTGACGTGCTCTGCTTCCTTCCTGGCGTGGGCGAGATCGCGCGGGTCGCCGGGCAGCTCGGGGCGCTCGGCGACGTCGACGTGCTCCAGGTGCACGGGCGGGCTCCGGCGGCCGTGCAGGACGCGGTGCTGGCGCCCGGAGCGCGGCGCCGGGTGGTCCTCGCGACGTCCGTGGCGGAGTCGTCTCTGACGGTGCCCGGGGTGCGCGTGGTGGTCGACTCGGGGCTGGCGCGCGAGCCGCGCGTCGACCACGCGCGCGGGCTGAGCGCTGTCCCTTATACACATCTGAAGCTGCCGACGACCCCTTACGTGCTTATGTGTAG
>NZ_VJZD01000317.1 GCF_009377175.1 Streptomyces adustus | reverse complement strand
CCCGCGCCCCGCGCACCCCCCACAGCCGCTAGGAGCCACGACATGCCCGAGTACCGCCGCATCCTCCTGGACGGCGCCGCCGTCCAGGTCACCGTCGAGGGCGACGAACTCGTCGCCGGCGACGGCCGCCGCGTCAAGATCGAGGAGGCCCAGCATCTGCCTCCGGTGGTCCCGTCCAAGGTGATCGCGGTGCACCTCAACCACCGCAGCCGCGTGGACGAGTTCGGGATCACCCTCCCCGACACGCCCACCTACTTCCACAAGCCGACCTCGGCGCTCAACTCCCACAAGGGCGCGATCGTGCGGCCCGAGGGCTGCAAGTGGCTCAACTACGAGGGCGAGGTCGCCATCGTCATCGGCAGGACCGCGCGCAACATCTCCCCCGAGGAGGCCGGGGAGTACATCGCGGGCTACACGGTCGCCAACGACTACGGCCTGCACGACTTCCGCGACACCGACGCGGGCTCCATGCTCCGGGTGAAGGGCTCCGACACGCTCTGCCCGCTCGGCCCGGGCCTGGTCACCGACTGGGACTTCCACGGCAAGAGCCTGCGCACCTACGTCAACGGCGAGGTCGTCCAGGACGGCACCACGGACGAGATGCAGTGGGACATGCACTACCTCGTCGCCGACATCGCCCGCACCATCACCCTCTACCCGGGTGACGTGCTCCTGTCGGGCACCCCGGCCAACTCCCGCCCCGTCAAGCCCGGCGACGTCGTCGAGGTCGAGGTGGAGGGCCTCGGCCGCCTCACCAACCACATCGTCACCGGCCCGACCGCCATCCGCAGCGACGTCGGCGCCCAGCCCACCGAGTCCGAGGAAGTGCTGTCGACCGCGCTCGGCGGCGACTGGGAGTTCCGCGGCATCCGGGCGCCCCGCAGGGACTGACCGCTGCCCGTGAACAGCGCCGCACCGGGGAGAGGAGAAGCCCCCGGTGCGGCGCTCCTGGCTGCAATGCTTCCGTTCGAATTCGGCCGATAGGGTCACGACCATGACCGATTCCGCTGACTCCCCCGCCCGCGGGCCACGCAAGCGCCTGCACTACGGCGAGGGGCGTACGGCGCTGCTGAACGCCGCCGTGCGCGTGGTGGCCGAGGGCGGCCTGCGCAAACTCACCTACCGGGCGGTCGCCGAGGAGGCCGGAGTCACCCACGGTCTGGTGGTGCACCACTTCGGCTCACGCGACGCGCTCATCGAGGAGACGCTCGCCCACACCATCCGCACCTCCCTGAACACCAGCGCCCTGGAGCCCGGGACCGGCAGGATCGCCGACTTCTCCGCCGAGCTGTCCGACATGGTCGAGGCGGACCCCGGCATCCAGGCGTTCCAGTACGAGCTGCTGCTGGAGGCCCGGCGCAGGCCGGAACTGCTGCCGCAGATCCGCACCCTGTACGACGAGTACTTCCGCGCGACCCGGCGCGAACTCGACCGGATACTGCCCGACGATGCCGGCCCTGCGCTGTCCCGGCTGGTCTTCGCCGCCCTGGACGGCCTCGTGCTGCACCAACTCGTCCTCGGCGAGCGGGAGGTCACCGACGCCGCCCTGGAAGAACTGCGGACGCTGCTGAGGCTCCTGGCGGGGGCCCACGGCACGGACGCGACGGACGCATGACCGGCTGACCGACTGAGCGACTGGGCGACTGGGCGACTGGGCGACTGCCCGCCTTGCCCGGCTGCCCGGCGCGGACAGCACCGTATGGAGGGGCCCTGGACCTGGCGTCCGGGGCCCTTCGCCATGAGCGCGGCCGACCACCTCACGAGGCGTACCTCCCGGAACGTCCGCGGATGCGCCCCGCCCCAGGTCACAGATCCGTAAGGAGCCCGCGGCAGCCCGAAAATCATCGCCGGAACTCTTGCCAAGCGGAGGGTTCCAGCCCAGGATGAGGCAACTCGTTTGGCCTGAAACGAAACACCCCTTCCCGTTCCCAGTAGGTGATTTCGCGTGGACAGTCAAGCAGCGGTCGAGGCGCGGACCGCACAGGAGCCCACCAAGGCCGGCGGTCTCAAGCCCAACTCCCTCGGTGTCTTGGGCATCGTTTTCTTCGTTCTCTCGGCACAGGCGCCGCTGACCGGCATCGCCGGTGCCGTGCCCATCGCAGTGGGCATCGGGAACGGGGCCGGCACCCCCGCCGCGTACCTCGGCGCCGGTGCCGTCATCCTGCTGTTCTCCGTCGGCTTCGTCGCCATGGGGCGGCACGTCGTGGACACGGGCGCCTTCTACACGTACATCGGCAAGGGGCTGGGCCGCCTGACCGGCTCCGGCAGCGCGGGGGTCGCGCTCTTCGCCTACTGCGCCATCCAGGCCGCCATGTACGGGCTGTACGGGGCGACGGTGAGCGGCCTGGTCGAGCACTACGCCGGCGTCCATGTGGCCTGGTGGGTCTGGACCCTGATCACCATGGTCGTCGTCCAGATCCTCGGCGCCGCCGGGATCGAGATGGGCGCCAAGGTCCTGGCCGTCTTCGTGCTCGCCGAGTTCAGCATCCTGATCGCCTTCGCCCTCGTGACCTTCTTCAAGGGCGGCGGCCCCGAGGGGCTCAACCTCACCGACAGCTTCTCCCCCACGGCAGCGCTCCAGGGTGCGCCGGGCGTGGCGGTGATGTTCGCCATCGCGTCGATGTTCGGCTTCGAGGCCACCGCGATCTACGGCGAAGAGGCCCGCGAGCCGCGCCGTACCGTCCCCCGGGCCACGTACCTCTCGGTCGCGGTGGTCACCGGCTTCTTCGCCTTCACGTCGTGGATGCTGATCTCCGCGCACGGAGCCTCGAAGGCAACGGACGCGGCGGGCAAGGCGCTGGCCTCCGGTGACGCCACCGGATTCGTCTTCGCGCCCATCACGGCCCTGTTCGGCGGCTGGACCTCCGACGTCCTGCCGGTCCTGCTGGCCACCTCGCTCTTCGCGGGCATCCTGGCGTTCCACAACTCCGCGAACCGGTACCTGTTCTCGCTCGGCCGCGAAGGCCTCCTGCCCCGCGGGCTGACCGCGCTCAACACCCGCCACTCGCCCTGGGTCGCCGGCATCACGCAGACCGTGCTGGCGGTCCTGCTGGTCATCCCCTTCGCCCTGATGGGCAAGGACCCGGTGCTGACCCTCTTCTCCTGGTTCAGCGGTGTCGCCGTGCTGGGGATGATGCTGCTCTACTTCCTGACCTCGGTCTCCGTGGTCGTCTTCTTCCGCCGCTCGGGCGCCGACACCCGGCCGTGGAACACGCTGATCGCCCCCTCCCTGGGCGCGCTCGGCATCGCCGGCGCGATCTGGCTCATCATCGCCAACTTCGCGACGCTCATCGGCGGTGACGCGACCACCGCGCACTGGCTGGAGGCGGCCGTGCCGGTGGTCCTGGCGGCCGGCGTCGTCACCGCCCGCGTGAAGCGGGACGGACGGGAGACCGCGGCGGCGGCGAACTGACCGACGCCCCCGCCCCACCGCCCCGGTACGGCCCGGTTCCCCCCTGGCCGTACCGGGGCTCGCGCGTCCCTGCCGCCGCCGCGCCGCCCGCGGCGTCCCCCTGCACTTCCGAATGCGCAGGGGGACGCCGTCGTCAGCGTTCGGCGCCCGCCACCCGGTCCAGGAAGGCGTCGACGAGGTGACGGGCGTTCGCCCGCGCCTGCTCCTGCATGGCGTGGCTGCGGACGAGCAGTTCGTCCGGGTCGACACCCTCCCGCACGCACTGCTCCCGTCCGCCGAGGTCGATCCAGCCGCGCACCATCGACGTGGTGATCTCCGGGTGGAACTGCACGCCGAGGGAGCGCCCGACCCGGAAGGCCTGTACGCACACGTCGGTGCGGGCCAGTTCCTCGGCGCCGTCGGGCAGGAGGCAGTGGTCGAAGTGCCACTGGAACCACGGGCCGGCCGGCACCAACGAGGGATCGTCCGTGTCGACCTCCACCCAGCCGATCTCGGGGCGCCCGGCGGCGGCCACCGAGCCGCCAAGGGCCGTGGTGAGCGCCTGGGCGCCGAAGCAGACGCCCAGGACGGGTATGCCGAGCCGGTGGGCCTCGCGCAGCAGGGCGAGTTCGCCGCCGATCCAGCCGCCCACCGAGGATTCGTCGTAGACCGACCAGGGGGCGCCGAGCGACACGATCAGGTCCCAGCCCTCCGCCCCGGGGAAGTCGAACCGCACGTCGGGCGAGTGATGGCGGTCCCGCGGTACGACGGTCACCGTGGTGAGCTCGTACCCCCGCTCGGCGAGGCGGGCCCCCACCAGCCCGGGCTCCGTCACATGGTCGTGCAGAACGACGAGTGCGCGCACGTATGAACCCTCCTTCACCTGGCCCGACATCGTGGCCGGACCGATCCCGCGAGCTGTCGCCACGCTCTTGCGGCGGCTCGTCCGGCGATCGTATCGTTTGAATCCAAACCAGATTGTGGAGGTCTCCCGAATGCCCGACATCACCCACGAGGAGTGGCTGCGCCGCGCCGAGTCCTGGAAGGTCTCGGGCGCCCACCACATCGACGGCGCCGACGAGCCCGGGGGCGGAGCGACCTTCACCGTCGTCTCCCCGCGCGACGGCCGCGTCCTGGCCGAGGTCGCCGACGGCGGCACCGCCGAGGTGGACGCCGCCGTCGCGGCCGCCCGGCGCGCCTTCGACACCGGTCCGTGGCCGCGGCTGGCGCCCGCCGAGCGCGGCCGGGTGCTGCTGCGGATCGCCGACCTGCTGGAGGAGCGGCGCGAGGAACTGGCGCTCACCGTGAGCCTGGAGATGGGCAAGCCGGTCACCGAGGCGTACGCCATCGAACTGCGCGCCGTCATCGGCACCTTCCGCTGGTACGGCCATCTCGCCGACAAGCTCACCGACGAGTCCCCGCACACCCCGCAGGACGCGCTCGCGCTCGTCACCCGGGAAGCGACCGGCGTGGTCGGCGCGGTCGTGCCCTGGAACTTCCCGCTGACACTGGCCGGCTGGAAGGTCGCCCCGGCGCTCGCCGCGGGCTGCACGGTCGTCCTCAAGCCCTCCGAGAACTCCCCGCTGTCCGCGCTGCTGCTGGGCCGGATCGCCACCGAGGCCGGACTGCCCCCGGGCGCGCTCAACGTCGTGGCCGGCAACGGGCCGGTGGCCGGCCGAGCCCTCGGTCTGCACCCCGACGTCGACGTGCTCGCCTTCACCGGCTCGACGGCCGTCGGCCGCCACTTCCTGCACTACGCCGCGGACTCCAACCTCAAGCGCGTCTGGCTGGAACTGGGCGGCAAGTCGCCCAACATCATCCTGCCCGACGCTCCCGATCTGGCGAAGGCGGCCGCCACCGCCGCCTGGGGCATCTTCTTCAACCAGGGCGAGATGTGCACCGCCCCCTCCCGGCTGCTGGTGCACTCCTCCGTCGCCGAGCAGGTCACCGACGCCATCGTGGCGCGCGCGGACGCACTGCGCGTCGGCGACCCCCTCGACCCCGCCACCGAGATGGGCGCCCTGGTGAGCGCGGGCCACCTCGGCCGGGTCCTCGACCACGTCGGCACGGGCCTCGACGAGGGCGCCCGGCTGCGTGCCGGCGGCGAACGCACACTGACCGGGACCGGCGGCAGCTACCTGCGGCCCACCGTCTTCGACCGGGTGGCCCCCGGTATGCGGCTGTCCCGAGAGGAGATCTTCGGGCCCGTCCTGTCGGTGCTGACCTTCGACGACCTCGACGAGGCGGTGGCCCTGGCCAACGCCACCGAGTACGGACTCGCGGCGGGCCTGTGGACCTCCGACCTGTCCACCGCGCACCGGGTCTCGCGCGCCCTGAAGGCCGGCACCGTCTGGGTCAACTGCTACGAGGAGGGCGACCTCAGCGTCCCCTTCGGCGGCATGAAGCAATCCGGCAACGGCCGCGACAAGTCCGTGCACGCCCTGGAGAAGTACACCGAACTCAAGACCACCTGGATCCAGCTGTGACCGCACCCGTACGCCCGCTGATCGCGATCCCCGCCCGCTTCTCGGCCACCACGTCCGCGCTGCGCTACGCCGCCGAGGTCAACGCCCGCGCCCTGGTGGAGGCCGTGTGGCGGGCCGGCGGCGAACCGGTGAGCGTGCATCCCGACGCCACGGACGTCGCCGCTCGCCTCGGCCGCTTCGACGGCGTCCTGCTGCCCGGCGGCGGCGACCTCGCCCCGCACCGCTACGGCGCCACCGACACCCATGACGCGGTGTACGACGTCGACGACGTGCAGGACGCCTTCGACCTGGAGGTCGCCCGCCGCACGCTGGAGGCGGGTCTGCCGCTGCTGGCGATCTGCCGTGGACTCCAGGTCGTCAATGTCGCCCTGGGCGGCACCCTGGAACAGGACATGGGCGGACCGGAGAAGGAGCACCGGCACCTGGTGCACCCGGTGGCCCTCCTGCGCGGCACCCTCCTCGAACAGGCCGTAGGCGCCGAGAAGGCCGAGGCCTCCTGCTACCACCACCAGCGGGTGGACCGCCTGGGCGACGGACTCGCCGTCACGGCACGGGCCGCGGACGGCACCGTGGAGGGACTGGAACTCCCCGGCTCCGCCGGATGGTTCACCGCCGTCCAGTGGCACCCCGAGGACACCGCGCACGAGGACCCCGCGCAGCAGGGCCTCTTCGAAGCCCTCGTGGCCGCCGCCCGCGCGGGGCGCCGCTGACGTCCCGTCGTCCGCCGCCGGGACCGGGGACGGACAGCCGTCGCACCCGCCTCAGGAGTGCGGCGGCTGCGGCGCGCAGGCGCCCGGCTCTCGCGTGTACGGCCCCTGCGGGATTCGGCACCCGGAGGCGGACGACCGTGTCCCGCACCGGGGACGCCGGGCTCCTGCCGGTCAGGCCTTCGGACGGCGGCCGCTGCGGCGGGGCGCCGGCTCGGCGCCGTCGAGGAGGGCCAGGCGTCGCTCCTCGCCGGACTCCTCGACCTGGAGCACCACCTGGCGCAGTCCGTCCGCGATGCCGCGGCACTCGTCGTCGCTCAGCCGCGAGGCCACGAACGCCTCTTCCTCGTTGAACTGCGGGAACAGCCGCTGCATGAGCGCCTCCCCGTCGTCCGTGAGGCTGAGCAGCACGAGTCTTCCGTCGGAGGGGTGACCCGTCCGGCTGACCAGCCCGCGGCCCTCCAGGGTGCGCACGACCCCGGTCAGGGTCCCCTTGGAGATGCCCGCCTCCTCGGCCACGTGCCGGGTCTCCGACTCGCCCCAGATCCAGACCACCCAGAGCACCACGAACGCCGTCCAGGTCAGATCCTGGCCGCGCAGCACCGAGTTCTCCAGGTGCTGGCGTACCGCGGAGGCCGCGCGGTAGATGTTCGCGACGACGGCCATCTGTTCACGGTGGATGCGAATGCCGCCGAGCTTGGCCTGAGCCAGCTTCTCGGCTTCGCTGATGGATCGCTGTCCCGGCACGGGCAGGCTCCTTCGTGGGAGGAGGACGTTGCGTCGCGAGTGTCGTTCGAGTCCAAATTGTACGCAGGGCGGGTCGAACGCCTCTTGCGGGATCACGAACCGCGGGTGACGCCGGGAACGGGACGGCCGGGCACCCCCTTGGTACGGGGATGCCCGGCCGTCCGGTCCGACGCCGCCGGTGCGCGGGCCCGGACTCAGTGCCCGGCGCCGCCCTCGGGGCGGGCCTGACGCGGCAGGAGGAACGACAGCAGGAAGGTCAGGGCGAGCATCCCGTCGACGATCCACAGCACCGACTTCATCGCGGAGCCGAACCCGCTCTCGAAGGCCGACGACGCGGTGGCCTGGAGCGCTACGGGTATCCGGGCGCCGGCCTCGGGCGTGGTCACGGCGGACCGGGTGTCCTTCTCCAGGCGCGCGCAGGAGGCGGGCGTCGCGGCCGGGTCCTTGGCGACGGCCCGGTCCGAGGCGCAGGTACGCAGGTCCGCGACGACGCGGTCCTGCGCGGCGGGCGCGACCTGGGCGGCGGTCAGCTGCCGCCGCAGGCCCTCGGACCGGTGGTCGACGCCGTCGGCGATCGCGCCGCCCAGCAGACCGAAGAAGACGGTGCCGAGGAGGGCCACGCCGAAGGCGCCGCCGAGCTGCTGGACCGCCGTCATGGTGCCGGAGGCCGAACCCGTCTCGTGCTGCTCGACGCTGGCGAGCACGATGTCGAAGAACGGCGCCATGAGCAGACCCATGCCGATACCGGTGACGAGCAGCGACGGCAGGAGCTGCCAGGGGCCGACGCCGCTGCCCACCTGGTCGAGGGTCAGCCACACGCCGAACACGCCCAGCGCCATGACCAGCGTGCCCGCCTGGAGGACGGCCCGGCCGAACCGGGCGACGCCCTGGGCGATCCCGAAGCCGACGATCATGCCGCCCGACCAGGGCACCATCACCAGGCCGGCCTTGAGCGGGGAGTAGCCGAGGCCGATCTGGGTGTAGAGGTTGAAGACCAGCATGAAGCCCTGCATGGTCGAGAAGAAGACCAGGCCGAGGGCCATGCCGCCGCTGAAGCCGCGCTTGCGGAAGAGGCTGGGGACGACCAGCGGGTCGAGGCCGGCCCTGCTGCGGCGGGACTCGTACAGGGCGAAGGCTGCGAAGACGACCGCGGAGGCGCCCATCATCAGGAACGTCCACACCGGCCAGTCGTACTCACGGCCCTGGACCAGCGGGAAGATGATGAGCAGTGCGGCCAGCGAGACCAGGAGCATGCCGGGGATGTCTAGGCGCGGCTTGCTGTCGGAGCGGCCCTTGGGCAGGTAGCGCAGGGCACCGGCGATGGCCGCGGCACCCAGCGGCAGGTTGATCAGGAAGATCATCCGCCAGCCGGTGCCGAAGTAGTCGGCGTCCACGAGCCAGCCCGCCAGGATCGGTCCGCACACCGCGGACAGTCCCATGACCGGGCCGAACATGCCGAAGGCCTTCTGCGACTCCTTCGGCGGGAACATCTCCTTGATCATGCCGAGGCCCTGGGGCAGCATCACCGCGCCGAACAGCCCCTGCACGACCCGGGCGCCGATCAGCATCTCGGGCGACACGGACACCGCGCACAGCAGCGAGCCGACAGTAAACCCGGCGGCCCCCACCAGGAACATCCGGCGACGTCCGTGGATGTCGCCGAGCCGCCCTCCGGTGACGAGCCCGACGGCCATCGAGAGGGTGTAGGCGGCGGCGAGCCACTGCAACGTGGAGGCGCCGCCGCCGAGATCGGCCCGCATGGAGGGGCCGGCGATGTTCGTGACGACGGCGTCGAGGAGATCCATCACCTCGGCCGCGAGGATCACGAAGAGCGCAGCCCAGCGCCACCGGTAGGGCGCTGGTGAGTCGGTGGGCGTCTCGGTGGACGCGACACCGGTGGTGGACATCGGTACTCCTCGCGGGAGGGCCGCGCCGCGGTGACGATCCGCGGGCGCGGTGGGACGGATGAGTGGATACGACTGCCCGGTTTCGCCGGACGGCCCGGGACACGGGCACCCCGACAAGCCGGAGAACACTGTTCACCTTAACAGAACAGCGCTCACCGAGAGAACAGCGTTCATTAAGATATAGCGCAACTCGCGTGCCGAGACAAGATATATCGCGTTGAGTGCAGGTGAACGCCACTCACCCGGGAGAACACTGTTCTCCCGGTGCCTAGACTGTCCTCATGAGCGATGTGGCCGCCGACACCCCCGAACCC
>NZ_VJZD01000316.1 GCF_009377175.1 Streptomyces adustus | reverse complement strand
CGGCAGCCCCAGTGGCCGCCCGTCCACGACCCCGACCGGCACGGCCTCGGCCACCACCGACCCGACGCCGTCCGAGCCGCCCACCGCCGACCCGGATCCCACCCCCACCGACTCCGCCTCGTCCGACCCGGGAAGCCCGTCACCGCCGCCGGACGACGACGATGACGACGACCCGAGCCCGGTCACCTCGTAGACCCGGCAGCCGCGGCCCATGCGAAGCCCGGCCCACCGGTCACGCCGCACGCACCGGCCACCTGGGGTGCACCGGTCACGCCGGACGCACCGGATACCTCGGGTGCACCGGATACGCCGGACGCACCGGATACCTCGGGTGCACCGGATACGCCGGACGCGAGGAAACCGGGACCCGCGCTCAGGCCACCGGATCGACGGGATCTACCGGATCCGCCGGGTGCGGTGCCAGCAGCGGGAGCTGCGAGGCCAGCCGCGCCTCGCACAGCTCGACCAGCCGGTCGTAGCCGGCCTTGCCCATCAGCTCGATCAGCTCGGGCCGGTAGGAGACGTACACCGGGTCGCCCGCGCCGTGCGCCGAGGTCGCCGACGTGCACCACCAGTGCAGGTCGTGGCCGCCGGGCCCCCAGCCCCTGCGGTCGTACTCACCGATCGACACCTGGAGCACACGGGTGTCGTCCGGCCGGTCGATCCAGTCGTACGTACGCCGCACCGGCAGCTGCCAGCAGACGTCGGGCTTCGTCTCCAGCGGCTCGCGGCCCTCCCGCAGGGCGAGGATGTGCAGCGAGCAGCCCGCGCCCGCGGCGAAGCCGGGCCGGTTCTGGAAGATGCACGAGCCCTGGTAGGGGCGGGTCTGGCGGGAGCCCTCGTCGTCCTCGGAGACCCAGCCGGTCTCGGTGCCCACGGCGTGGTTCTGCCAGATCTCCGGGGTCAGCCGCGCCACGTGCCCGGCGACCCGCTTCTCGTCGTCCTCGTCGGAGAAGTGGGCGCCCAGCGTGCAGCACCCGTCGTCCGCCCGGCCGGCCTGGATGCCCTGGCAGCCGCTGCCGAAGATGCAGTTCCAGCGAGAGGTCAGCCATGTCAGATCGCACCGGAAGACCTGTTCGTCGTCTGCCGGATCAGGGAACTCCACCCACGCGCGCGCGAAGTCGAGTCCCTTCTCGTCGCTCACCGTCGGAGCCTGCTTCGACCGGGGCGCCTTCGGCTGCGAAGGGCCCTTGGTGGATTTGGCCGACTTTCCGTCCTTCGCCTTTTTCGTCTTTGGCACCTGTCCAGGGTAAGTCGCCGCGGAGCGCTTCAGGGACCGCAGAGGGGGCTGAGCACGGCGTTCCTGGCAGTAGCGTTCCCTACATGAGACTCGGTGTCCTCGACGTGGGATCGAACACGGTGCATCTGCTGGTGGTGGACGCGCACCCCGGCGCCCACCCGCTTCCCGCGCACTCGCACAAGGCGGAACTGCGCCTGGCCCAACTCCTCGACGGCGACGGAGCGATCGGTCCCGAAGGGGTCGACAGACTGATCTCCGTCATCGACCGCGCGCTCCAGGCCGCCGAGGACAAGGGCGTCGAGGATCTGCTGCCGTTCGCGACCTCGGCCGTGCGCGAGGCCACCAACGCCGACGAAGTCCTCGCACGCGTGCAGGACGAGACCGGCGTCCGGTTGCAGGTGCTCACCGGCGCGGAGGAGGCCCGGCTCACCTTCCTCGCCGCCCGCCGCTGGTACGGCTGGTCGGCCGGGAAGCTGCTGGTCCTCGACATCGGCGGGGGTTCCCTGGAGATCGCCTTCGGCATGGACGAGGAGCCCGACGCGGCCGTCTCGCTGCCCCTGGGCGCGGGTCGCCTCACCGCGGGCTGGCTGCCCGGGGACCGGCCGGGCCCCGAGGAGATCAGGGCGCTGCGTCGTCATGTCCGGGCCCAGATCGCCCGTACGGTGGGGGAGTTCAGCCGGCTCGGCATGCCCGACCATGTCGTCGCCACCTCCAAGACCTTCAAGCAGCTGGCCCGGATAGCCGGTGCCGCCGGCTCCGACGAAGGTCGGTACGTGCAGCGCGAGCTCAAGCGGGAGTCCCTGGAGGCCTGGGTGCCCCGGCTGGCCGCGATGACGCCCGAGCAGCGTGCCGAGCTGCCCGGCGTCTCCGCGGGCCGCGCGGGCCAGCTGCTGGCGGGCGCGCTGGTCGCCGAGGGCGCGATGGACCTGTTCGGCGTCGAGGCGCTGGAGATCTGCCCCTGGGCGCTGCGCGAGGGCGTGATCCTGCGCCGACTGGACCACATGGACGCGGAACCGACGCCCTGACGTCCGGCCCGCGCGCGTGCGGCACGTCACACACGCGGGCGGGCGGCCCGGCGGCCGGTGTGCCGCGCCACCTGCCCGAGCGGGCAAGGTAAGCCGTGTCGGAGCAGGCGTCGGAGCCGATGCCGGAGCAGGCCCGGGAGGCCGCGGCGGGAGGTCGGCGGGGGCCGTTCGCCGCACCCGCCCGCCGTCCCGCGCCCTCCGGCGTGATCCGGGGCCCCGTACGCTGTCCTTCGTGGCAGAACCAGTCGTGCGCATCCCGGATGCGAAGGTCGCCCTGTCGACGGCTTCCGTCTATCCGGAGTCGACGGCGACGGCCTTCGAGATCGCCGCGCGCCTCGGCTACGACGGTGTCGAGGTCATGGTCTGGAACGATCCGGTCAGTCAGGACATCGAGGCACTGCGCCGGCTCAGCGACCACCACCGGATCCCGATCCTCGCCGTGCACGCCCCCTGCCTGCTCATCACCCAGCGGGTGTGGTCCACCGACCCCTGGATCAAGCTCCAGCGCGCCCGCGCGGCCGCCGAGAAGCTCGGCGCGAGCACCATCGTCGTACACCCGCCGTTCCGCTGGCAGCGGCAGTACGCGCGCGACTTCGTCGCCGGGATCTGGCGGATGGCGAACGAGACGGATGTGCGGTTCGCCGTCGAGAACATGTACCCCTGGCGCTATCGCGACCGCGAGATGCCGGCGTACGCCCCCGACTGGGACGTCACGAAGGACGACTACCGCCACTTCACGATCGACCTCAGCCACACCGCCACCGCCCGGACCGACGCGGTCCAGATGATCGACCGCATGGGCGACCGCCTCGGCCATGTCCACCTCGCCGACGGCAGCGGCTCGGGCAAGGACGAGCACCTGGTGCCCGGACGCGGCACCCAGCCCTGCGCCGAGCTGCTGGAGCACCTGGCCCGGACCGGTTTCGACGGGCACGTCGTCATCGAGGTGAACACCCGCCGGGCCATGTCCAGCGCCGAGCGGGAGGCCGATCTGGCGGAGGCGCTGGCCTTCACGCGGCTGCATCTGGCGTCGGCGGCGAAGGCGCACCGGCCGTGACCGGCCCGATCGCCCGCAGGCGCGGCCGGCCCCCGCGCGCGGAGTCCGCGGACACCCGCGAGCGCATCCTGGGCGCCGCCCGCGAGGAGTTCTCCGAGCGCGGCTACGAGAAGACGTCCGTACGCGGCATCGCCAAGGCGGCTGGCGTGGACCCGGCCCTGGTGCACCACTACTTCGGCACCAAGGAGCAGGTCTTCGAGGCCGCGATCGAGGTCGCCGCCGGACCCGTGCTGAACGGGCCTACGGCAGTGGCCGAAGGCCCGCCGGACGAGGTGGGCGAACGCCTGACCCGCTTCATGTTCGGCGTCTGGGAGAACCCCGCCACCCGTACGCCCCTGCTGGCGATCGTCCGCTCCGCCGTCAACAACGAGACCGCGGCCGCCGTCTTCCGCCGCCTGGTCGTCTCCCAGCTGCTGGGCCGGATCGCCGCCCGGCTCGACCTGCCGGACGCGGAACTGCGCGCCGAGCTCGCGGCCGCCCAGCTCGTGGGCTGCGCGATGCTGCGCTATGTGATCAAGGTGGAACCGCTGGCGTCGGCGGACCTGGAGCAGGTCGTCGCGCGCGTGGCACCGGTGGTGCAGGCACACCTCACGGGACCGTGACGCCGTACGCGCGAGGTCGCAAGGGACTGTGACGCCGTACGCGCGAGGTCGCGCGGGACCGTGACGCCGTACGTGCGAGTGAGACATGTGTCCCGTATTCCGGACACACCGTCCCGACCCCTGGATGACCGGCGTACGCTCGTCAGCAGTCAGAAGTCTCTGATCGCAGTCTCTGAAGGAGCGAGCGCGATGCCCGAGCTGAGGTCCCGCACAGTCACCCACGGCCGCAACATGGCGGGCGCCCGCGCCCTTATGCGCGCCTCCGGTGTACCCGGTGCGGACATCGGCCGCAAGCCGATCATCGCCGTCGCCAACAGCTTCACCGAGTTCGTCCCCGGCCACACCCACCTCCAGCCGGTCGGCCGGATCGTCAGCGAGGCCATCCGCGAGGCCGGCGGCATCGCCCGCGAGTTCAACACGATCGCCGTCGACGACGGCATCGCGATGGGCCACGGCGGAATGCTGTACTCCCTGCCCTCCCGCGACCTGATCGCGGACAGCGTGGAGTACATGGTCGAGGCGCACTGCGCCGACGCCCTGATCTGCATCTCCAACTGCGACAAGATCACGCCCGGCATGCTGATGGCCGCCCTGCGCCTGAACATCCCGACGGTCTTCGTCTCCGGCGGCCCGATGGAGTCCGGCCGCGCCACCCTCGTCGACGGCACGGTCCGCACGCTCGACCTGGTCGACGCGATCTCCGACGCCGTGAACGACAAGATCTCGGACGAGGACATCCTCCGGATCGAGGAGAACGCCTGTCCGACCTGTGGCAGCTGTTCCGGCATGTTCACCGCGAACTCGATGAACTGCCTGACCGAGGCCATCGGCCTCTCCCTCCCCGGCAACGGCTCGGTCCTGGCCACCCACACGGCCCGCAGGGCGCTCTACGAGAACGCCGCCCGCACGGTCATGGACGTCACCCGCCGCTACTACGAGCAGGACGACGAGACCGTCCTGCCCCGCGCCGTCGCGAGCTTCGCCGCCTTCCAGAACGCCATGGCCCTGGACATCGCGATGGGCGGCTCGACCAACACGATCCTGCACCTGCTGGCCGCCGCCCAGGAGGCGGGCGTCCCGTTCGGGCTGGAGGAGATCAACGAGGTCTCGCGCCGGGTTCCGTGCCTGGCGAAGGTCGCCCCGAACGTCGCCAAGGACCGCACGTACTACATGGAGGACGTGCACCGCGCCGGCGGCATCCCCGCCCTCCTCGGCGAACTGCACCGCGCCGGCCTGCTCAACGAGGACGTGTACTCGGTGCACAGCCCGTCCCTGGCCGACTGGCTGAAGACCTGGGACGTGCGCGGCGGCTCCCCGTCCGCCGAGGCGGTGGAACTGTGGCACGCGGCCCCCGGCTGCGTCCGCTCCGCCGAGGCCTTCTCCCAGTCCGAGCGCTGGGCGGCCCTCGACGTGGACGCCGAGAACGGCTGCATCCGCTCCGCCGAGCACGCGTACTCCAAGGACGGCGGCCTCGCGGTCCTCAAGGGCAACCTGGCGGTCGACGGCTGTGTGGTGAAGACGGCCGGCGTCGACGAGTCGATCTGGACCTTCGAGGGCCCCGCGGTGGTCTGCGAGTCCCAGGAGGAGGCCGTCGAGAAGATCCTCAACAAGCAGGTGACCGACGGGGACGTCGTCGTCATCCGCTACGAGGGTCCCAAGGGCGGCCCCGGTATGCAGGAGATGCTCTACCCGACCTCCTTCCTCAAGGGCCGCGGCCTGGGCAAGACCTGCGCCCTGATCACCGACGGCCGCTTCTCCGGCGGCACCTCCGGGCTGTCCATCGGCCACGCCTCCCCGGAGGCCGCGTCCGGCGGCACGATCGCGCTCGTCGAGGACGGCGACCGGATCCGTATCGACATCCCGAACCGCACCATCGACCTGCTGGTCGACGACGCGGAGCTGGCCCGTCGCGAGCAGGCCCTCGGTGGCGTGTACGCGCCGAAGCAGCGGGAGCGGAAGGTGTCCGCGGCGCTGCGCGCCTACGCGGCGATGGCGACCAGCGCGGACAAGGGCGCCGTGCGCGACGTCAGCAAGCTGGGCTGACGTCCTCCAGGGTGGAAACAGGGGCCGTCTCCTCGGAGGCGGCCCCTTCCGTCTGCCCGGTCACCACTCCGAGGGACGCCGGGCGTCCACGGCGAAGACGGTGCCGTCGGGGGCGGCGGCGTAGACGCGGTGACCGTCCACGACCGGCTGGGGCAGCGAGGCCACCACCTGGTCCGAGTTCGCCCCCAGCCGCGCACGCGTCTGCCCGAGGAGTTCGCCGCTACGGGCGTCGACCGCGAGGAGACGGCCGTCGGGGGTGGTGACGTAGACGTGCCCGCCGTCGGCGACCGGCGTCGAACCCCGGCTCACGGACGTTTCGAGGTGCCACAGCCGCTGTCGGGTGTTCGTGTCGAAGGCTTCCAGTGAACCGCCTGTGGCCAGGATGTACACGACGTTCCCTCGCACGGCTGCCGCGGCCTCCTGGCGGGCGACGGGCAGGACGGTCCGACTCGACTTCCTCGACCCGGGGTCGTAGCGGACCACCGCCTTCGTCCCGCCGGAACCGCGGTCGACGGACAGGAAGAACGCGGATCCCCCCTGAGTGCCGAAAGGCCTCAGCGTGCCGGTCAGCCGTGCTTGCCACCGCACGTCACCCGTGGCCGGGTCGATCACGGTGACCTGCGTGCTCGTCCCGTCGTCGGACGTCCTGGTCGCATAGGCCAGCGGGTCCCCGGCGAATGAGACGAAGGAGTCGACCCCCGTCATCCGGCGACTCCACTTCGTCACGCCTGACGAGCTGTCCACACCGGTGCTCACGCCGTCCACACCGGTGAGCAGGGCCATGCCACCGGTGTAATGCACCGAGGCGGGCCCGGCGAGGTCTCGCTGCCAGACCTTCCGGCCCGTGGCAGGGTCCAGTGCGGTCAGGCGCCGGCCTCCGTCGGTGCAGGACTGCAACAGCCCGCCGGAGACGACCGGTGGGCCGGCGGAGCATTCCTCGGGCGCGGAGCGCCGCCACCGCAGGCTGCCGTCGGCCGGCTCGAGCGCGTAGCCGACTCCGGACTGTCTGCACAGCAACTCGTTCGCCCCGTAGTTGCATTGAGGAAAGCCCGCGGCACTGGGGGCGGGTTCGGTCGTCCAGGAGACGGACGAGGTCCGCGTGGCGTGCGACGAGGGTTCCCCCGACGCGGAGGGGTTCCCGTCGGCGCGATGGATCGAGACGAGGACACCACAGGTGACGAGCGCGAGGACTCCGCCCGCGAGCGCCGTCCATCTGCGCAGACCCCCTCCGGGCCTGCGCGCCGACGCGTTCGGGAGGGGCTTCGGATCCGGTGCGTCGACCGCCTCGCTCGACCGCTGTGCCGGTACGAAGACCTGCGTGTCGTACGACGCCGCCACCGACCGCAGTTTCCGCATCAACTCGTCCGGTGTGGGCCGGTCCTCGGGCTCCTTGGCGAGACAGCGCAGCACCAGGGGTGCCAGGTCCTCCGGTATGCCGGTCAGGTCGGGCTCGTCGTGCACGACCTGGTAGGCGACGATGTACGGACTGTCGGAGTCGAACGGCCCGCGCCCCGTCGCCGCGTGCACCATCACGGACCCGAGCGCGAAGATGTCGGCGGCGGGCCCCACCTCCCGCGGGCGCCGGAACTGCTCGGGCGCCATGAACGGCGGCGTCCCGATCAACTTCCCCGTCTCGGTGCGCAGTTCGCTGTCCGTCGGCCGGGAGATGCCGAAGTCGATGACCTTCGGCCCGTCCTCGGCGAGCAGTACGTTGCTCGGCTTCAGGTCCCGGTGCACCACCCCGACGCGATGGATGTCGCGCAGCGCCTCGGCCAGTCCGGCCATCAACCGGCGCAACTGGGCCGGCTCCATGGGGCCGTTCTGCTTCACCTGGTCGGAGAGGGTCGGCCCGGGGATGAACAGGGTCGCCATCCAGGGCCGTCCGGCCTCCGGGTCGGCATCGACGACGGAGGCCGTGAAGGCTCCGCTGACCCGTCGCGCGGCGGCCACCTCCTGCCGGAACCGCCCTCTGAACTCGGGGTCCTTGGCGAACTGGGCGTGTACGACCTTGACCGCGAGCTTCAGCCCCGAGGTGCTCCGGGCCAGGTGCACCACGCCCATGCCGCCGGAGCCCAGCCGGGCTTCCAGAGGGTAGTGACCGGCGTATTCGGGAAGTTCCGCTTCCGCGCCCGCTCCGATGTTCTGCTGCGGCGCCATGGAACCACCCCCGTGCTGTTCTTCCGTGCGCGCGAACGGACGGAGCCTAGTCGATGACCCGTTCGAGACGGAGGCGGCTTGCTAGCCTTCGTGTGCAAATCGCGTTACGTGTGTTTCGCCGCGCGATTCGGGGGAATCAACGGGGCCCCATGGCAGTCATGGGGTGCAACGGGGGAGGATTTTCATGTCTGTTGAGCGTGTCGAAGAGGCCGAGAGCGCGGAAGGCGCCGTTTCGACGGCGGCAGCTCTGCCCTACTACACGACGGCGCCGGTCCGTCTGAACGTGCGCAGCGGACCCGGCACGAGCTACAGCATCGTCCGCACACTGCCCGGCGGTTCCAAGGTCCCGATCTTCTGCCAGACGCCGGGCACGACGGTCACGGGCACGTACGGCACCACCAACATCTGGGACAACATCAGCAACGGTGAGTTCATCTCGGACGCGTATGTACAGACGGGCAGCGACGGCTACGTGGCTTCGCGCTGCGCCTGACGGCACTGACCTACCTGGGGGGAATCATGAATTTCCGCAGACGCGGATCCGTCCTGCTCGCGGCTGCCGCCGGAGCGTTTCTCATGGTCATGGGATCGGCTGCGACAGCCGATGCGCTGGTGCTCACCTACTACCCGATCGCCCCCGGCGTCACCGTCAATGTGCGCAGCGGTCCCGGCACGGGCTACGGCATCGTCCGTGTCCTCGCCGAGGGCTCCAAGGTGCCGATCTTCTGCCAGACGCCGGGCACGACGGTCACGGGCACGTACGGCACCACCAACATCTGGGACAACATCGACGACGGCGAGTTCGTCTCGGACGCGTATGTGCACACGGGCAGCGACGGATACATCCGACCGCGCTGCGCCTGATCCCCCCAAGAAGTCCGCGATCCCCCCAGCCATAATCAAGGAGTGACCGACAAGACCGACACCCCGACCGGCCCCGCGGGCCCCCAGGGCGGCGGGCCCCGCCCCGAGCCCCTTCGTTTCTTCGGCACGAGCTGGGTGAACCACGACGACGGCTACCGGCTGCGGCGTATCGGCGTGGCCGTCGGCGCGCTCGTCGCGGCCGCCGTCTCCTGTCTGGTCCTGCGCTTCGCCTACCAGGGACTTCAGATCGCCGACGTCGGCAGCTTCGTCACGGTGATCGTGGTCGTGATGTTCGCGATCTGTAGCGCGCTGGCCTTCGGGCACACCTGGGAAGGCTTCCGCAAGCGTCCCGACGCCGACCGGCAGGCCTCCCTGCGCGGCCTGCTGGCCATCGGTTTCGTCGGCTCGCTCCTCGCCTACTTCTTCCGCTCCCTCACCGAGGCCCCCGGCGAGGTGCTCCACCGCGAGGAGTACGAGGCGGCCCGGCAGGCGCACGAGAAGCGCTCGACCCGCCGCACCGGCAACCCGTCGAAGAAGCGCCGCCGCTGACCGCCCGGGTCGGGAGTGCCACCAGGCACCCCCGACCCACCC
>NZ_VJZD01000315.1 GCF_009377175.1 Streptomyces adustus | reverse complement strand
GAGACAGCCCCGACCCTGGCCGCCCTCGCCGCCGTACCGGGACCCGTGCCGCGCCGCGTGGCCGCGCTGCTCGGTCCGCCGCCGGTCGCCCGCGCCTGGCCGCCCCTGTTCACGAGCGCGGGCATGGCCGCCTGGACCGCGGCCGGCGGAGCCGCCCTGTCCGCGATGTCCTCGGCGAACTCGGCGGTCACGATGTTCACGATCCTCAAGGCGGCCACCCCGCTGTAGGGCCCGCCCGGCGGATCGGGCCGCGGACGCGGGGTCCGGCGCGCCGCCCGCCGGACCTCAGTCCTCGTCGTCCCCGCCCTCGTCGTCGTCCCCCTCGAAGAAGTCACCGATCTCGTCGACGACCTCGGCCGCCACCAGCCCGCCGACGACGCCGACCGCCAGCCCCGCCGCACCGGCCGCGACGGCGGTGCCCAGGCCGGGTCCGGAACGGTGGTGCTCGTCGTGGTGACGGTCGTGGCGGCCGTGCTCGTCGTACCCGTGCCCGCCCCCGTACGAGTCGTCCTTGTACCCGCCGGCGTACGGATCCCCGTGCCCGTACGGATCCCCGTGCCCGTACGCGGCACCGTGCCCGTACCCCGCGCCGGAGCCGTGGGCCGTCCGGTGCTCGACGAGCTGCCGGATCCAGCCGTCGACCTCGGTGTTCCAGTCCCGGTGGGCGGCGTCGTCGTGGCCGACGGTGAAGCGGACCAGCGCGTCGTGGCCTTCGGAGAAGAGGCCGCCGCGCCGGTCGGCCTCCAGGATCACCTCCGTCCGGTCGAAGCCGGTCAGGAAGGTCACCTCGATCTCGTCGACGGCGTGCGCGTACTGCGGCGCCGGGGTCAGCTCGATCTCCTGGTAGAAGGGCAGCCGCTGATCCGTGCCGCCGATCCGCCCACGTTCGAGGTCCGCGGACCTGAAGCCGAAGCCCAGCTGCCCGAGCGCCTCCAGGATCGCCTCCTGGACGGGCAACGGCCGTACGGCGAGCGGGTCCAGGTCGCCCTTGTCCCGCGCCCCGGACACCGCGAGCTCGGTGCGCACCCCGAGCACGATCCCCAGCTGCTGCCCGTACAGCTCACTGACCGGCGTCTCCCACGGCAGCGTCACCTGGAACGGGACGCTGTACCGTGCCTCCTCGCCGAGCCGGAACGCACCGCCCACCACGTACCGTTCGAAGACGACGAAGCCCTCGCTCTCGCCCTCCTCGTGCTCGGTCTCGACCCTGGCGACGAGTTCCAGGGCGATGTGCTCGACGTCGACGGCCGAACCGCCGCCCCGCAGGTGGACCTGCCCGGACAGCACCCCGCCGGGCGGGACCGCGCCGTGGTCCAGAACCGTGTCCACCGAGGGGCCGTCCACACCGATGGCCCCGAGCAGCCGTTTGAACACCATGCCGGTGTCGCTCCTTCACTGATCGCGCGCGTCGCTCCGCGGCCCGGCGCGGGTCGCGACGGGCCGTCGCCACCAGAACTACCGCACCGGGTAAAGAAGTTCCCAAGGCGTCCGTACGGGTGACGCCTGCGCCGCCCGCACGCCGTCCCGTGCCGGAGGCCCGGGACGGGCAGTTTTCGAGAAGCGCCGGACGGCGGTCGACGCCTAGCCTGATCGCCGTGGCCGCCGGCCCGCACCCGCGGGGCGACGGCGCGGGACGTCGTCCCGGATCACCCCCGGCCGACCGGGTCGATCAGGTAGACAGGAAGCCCGCGAAGGCGGTTCGCAAGACCGTACGGAGAGAGGACGAGCATGGCCAGGAGGACGGACGCGCAGTCGTCCGCGCCGCACGGCGCCGACAGTCACGATCTGATCCGCGTGCACGGTGCGCGCGAGAACAACCTCAAGGACGTCAGCGTCGAGATCCCGAAGCGCCGGCTGACGGTGTTCACCGGCGTCTCCGGCTCCGGCAAGAGCTCCCTGGTGTTCGACACGATCGCCGCGGAGTCGCAGCGGCTGATCAACGAGACCTACAGCGCCTTCGTGCAGGGCTTCATGCCGACCCTGGCGCGGCCCGAGGTCGACGTCCTCGACGGGCTGACCACCGCGATCATCGTCGACCAGCAGCGGATGGGCTCCGACCTGCGCTCCACGGTCGGCACCGCCACCGACGCCAACGCGATGCTGCGCATCCTCTTCAGCCGGCTCGGGCGGCCGCACATCGGCTCGCCCAAGGCGTTCTCCTTCAACGTCGCCTCGATCAGCGGCGCGGGCGCGGTCACCCTGGAGCGCGCCGGGCAGACCGTGAAGGAACGCCGCTCCTTCAGCATCACCGGCGGGATGTGCCCGCGCTGCGAGGGCCGCGGCTCGGTCACCGACCTCGACCTCACCCAGCTCTACGACGACTCCAAGTCGCTCAACGAGGGCGCGCTCACCATCCCCGGCTACAAGTCGGGCGGCTGGAACTACCGGCTCTACACCGAGTCGGGCCTCGTCGACGCGGACAAGCCGATCCGCAAGTACACCAAGAAGGAACTGCACTCCTTCCTGTACCTCGAACCGACCCGGATGAAGATCGCGGGCATCAACATGACCTACGAGGGGCTGATCCCCCGGGTCCAGAAGTCGATGCTGAACAAGGACAAGGAGGCGATGCAGCCGCACATCCGGGCGTTCGTGGAGCGCGCGGTCACCTTCACCGCCTGCCCCGACTGCGGGGGCACCCGGCTCACCGAGGCGGCCCGGTCGTCGAAGATCGCGGGCATCAGCATCGCCGACGCCTGCGCGATGCAGATCAGCGACCTCGCCGAGTGGGTGCGGGGCCTGGACGAGCCGTCGGTGGCACCGCTGCTGGCGTCCTTGCAGCAGACCCTCGACTCCTTCGTGGAGATCGGCCTCGGCTACCTCTCGCTGGAGCGGCCCTCGGGCACCCTGTCCGGCGGCGAGGCGCAGCGCGTCAAGATGATCCGCCACCTCGGCTCCTCGCTCACCGACGTCACCTATGTCTTCGACGAGCCCACCATCGGTCTGCACCCCCATGACATCCAGCGGATGAACGGCCTGCTGCTGAGACTGCGCGACAAAGGCAACACGGTGCTCGTCGTGGAGCACAAGCCGGAGACGATCGCGATCGCCGACCACGTCGTCGACCTCGGCCCCGGCGCCGGCACGGCGGGCGGCACCGTCTGCTTCGAGGGCACCGTCGAGGGGCTGCGGAACGGCGGCACCATCACCGGGCGGCACTTCGGCGACCGGGCCTCCCTGAAGAAGGCGGTGCGCAAGCCCACCGGCGCGCTGGAGATCCGCGGCGCCTCGGCGCACAACCTGCGCGACGTGGACGTCGACATCCCGCTCGGGGTGCTGTGCGTGGTCACGGGCGTCGCCGGTTCCGGCAAGAGCTCGCTGATCCACGGTTCGGTCCCCGCCTCCGAGGGCGTGGTGTCGGTGGACCAGGCGCCGGTGCGCGGCTCCCGGCGCAGCAACCCGGCGACGTACACCGGGCTGCTCGACCCGATCCGCAAGGCGTTCGCGACGGCCAACGACGTCAAGCCGGCGCTGTTCAGCGCCAACTCCGAGGGCGCCTGCCCCACCTGCAACGGAGCCGGCGTCGTCTACACCGACCTGGCGATGATGGCCGGGGTCGCCACCCTCTGCGAGGAGTGCGAGGGCAAGCGGTTCCAGGCTGCGGTGCTGGAGTACCACCTCGGCGGCCGGGACATCAGCGAGGTGCTCGCGATGTCGGTGACCGAGGCCGAGGAGTTCTTCGGCGCGGGCGAGGCGAAGACCCCGGCGGCACACCGCATCCTCGGCCGCCTCGCCGACGTCGGCCTCGGCTATCTCAGCCTCGGCCAGCCGCTGACCACGCTCTCCGGCGGCGAGCGCCAGCGGCTCAAGCTGGCCACCCACATGGCCGACAAGGGCGGTGTCTACGTCCTCGACGAGCCGACCGCGGGCCTCCACCTCGCCGACGTCGAGCATCTGCTCGGCCTGCTCGACCGGCTCGTCGACTCCGGCAAGTCGGTCATCGTCGTCGAACACCACCAGGCGGTCATGGCGCACGCCGACTGGATCATCGACCTCGGCCCGGGCGCGGGCCACGACGGAGGCCGGATCGTCTTCGAGGGCACCCCGGCCGACCTCGTCGCCGCCCGCTCCACCCTCACCGGCGAACACCTCTCCGCGTACGTCGGCGGCTGACCGCGGCAGCCGGCCGCGTATGTGAAACCGAGACCGTTCCGTGGGGCGGCCCGTGCAACCGCCGAGCCGCCCTTGGTGGTCGTAAGGGTCAGGTCGGCGGTCCTTTCCGCGCCGGCCGCACACCCCGGTCACACAGGTCGTGAACGTGATGTTCCCGGTCGAAGAAGGGATTCGCCATGCCCGCTCCCAGAGGCACTTCGGTGGCAGCGCTGTTGGGTGGTCTTCTGCTGCTGACGGCGTGTCAGAGCGGTTCGGACACCGGTGCCTCCGGCTCCTCCGGCCCGTCCGCCCCGCAGGCCTCGGCCACGACGGCCACCGCTTCGGGCGCGCCCGCCGCCGGTGCGCCGTCCGACTCCGCCGCGCCCACCGCGCCGGCCGTGTCCGCCCCCAAGCAGTCGACCGCTCCCGCAGTCCCGGCCAAGGCCACCGCCCCCGCCTTCGCCGGCTGCCGCAACCTGGCGGTGAGCGCCGAGGTGAAGTCCGCGGTGACGACGGCCTACCGGCGCACCGTCCCCGTCCTCGTCCATGTGGCGCCGGTGCCCGGGCAGTTCTTCTACGGCCAGTGCGGCTCCGTCCGCTACGCCGCCACCCGCTTCCAGCCCACCGCCGGGGCCACCGAGGCCGAACTCGTCAACCTCCAGGACGAGGGCACCGCCACCAAGTACTTCCGCGCCGCCGCCGGAGGCGGCTGGGTCTATGTCGCCACCGACGGCTTCCCCAGGAGCGCGCACGGCTGCGGCGACATACCGGAGATCCCGAACGCCCTGGCCAAGGCCTGGCACAACTGCCCGGACGGCCACTGAAAGTCCTCGTATCTCCTTGATCGGGAGGAGAGCGGGAACACACCCGCCACGCGCGCCCCGGCTACAACCCTCCGTCGCTACAGGCTGTCCAACTCCCGTCCGGCACAAGGAAGTTGCCGGGATCACTGTTGTCTCGCACGGGAGATGTCATGAGTTCTGTGTCCGTCGGGCGCGTGCTGCGCCGCGGGTTACGGGTCGGTGCCGTGGGCGCGTTGGTCGTGGCCGGGCTCGGGAGCGGGGCCGCCCTGGCCGCCGACCAGCCGCAGCGCGACCAGTTGTGGATCCAGGCGCCGGACGAACAGGCGGTCACCGTCGCTCCGCAGGACGGTGCCGCGCGTTACCGGTCGCTGGACCTCGGCCTGTACCACGACAACGACGACTTCGCGGTGACCGACGGGCGGCTGACCGTCGACGCCTCCGGGCTCGCCGGGGTCGCCGAGGTGGCCTGGCCCGACAACTGCGCACCGGACGAGACCGGCACCGTAGCCGTGTGCGACACCGGGGACGTGCCCACCCGTCACAGCGCGCAGGTGTCGCTGAAGGTGCGGGCCGTCGCCGGCGCCGCCCTGGGGGCGCAGGGGACGATCGGGTACTCCGCGCAGGCCACCGGCGGACCCGACGGCACGCTCGTCGCCCCGGAAGGCTTCACGACCTCCGTCACCGTCGGCTCGGGACCGGACCTCGGCTTCGGTGCCCCCAAGAACACCACCGGCGTCGCACCCGGCACCGAGCTCACCGTGCCGGCCTCCGTCACCAACACCGGCAACGAGACCGCCCACGGCTTCAGTGTGCGGCTGTGGGCGACGTACGGCCTCGACGTCGTCACCCGCTACCCGCAGTGCACCTACACCGGACCCGACGACAGCGGCAGCGCGCCGCCCGCGACACGGGTGACCTGCTCCTTCGACACCGACGTCGCGCCCGGCGCGACCGTGGAGCTGCCGGAACCGCTGCGTCTCGCCGTCAACGGGCGCGCGCTGACCGAGCGGTTCGACTACGAGGTCGAGCCCGGCGACGGCGCAACCGACCTCGACACCTCGGACAACTACCGGGCCTGGAACATCGCCGCCGACAACATCGCCGACTTCGCCGCGCGCGGCACCGTGGTGAGCGGCGCGGCCGGCGACACCGTCACCGCGACGGTCGGCTTCGCCGACCTGGGCCCGGCCTGGGTCGGCAACGTCAGCTCCGGCGACCCGGTCGCGGTGGTGCACTTCCACCTCCCGGAGGGCACCACCGCCACGGCCATGCCCAGCACCTGCCGCAACGCCTGGACGTCCGGCGACGACCCGGCCGTCGGCCACTACGCCTGCACCCTCCCCATCTGGACCCAGCCGGGCCTGGACGTCACCTTCCCGTTCAAGCTGCGCATCGACCGGGTCGTCCCCGGCGCGACGGGCCACGTCGTCGTCAAGCCCTACTACGGCACGACCTTCCCCTTCGACCCGAACACCGACAACAACACGGCCGAGGTGGTCCTCGACCCGGCCGCCTGACAACGGAGACAAGAAAGGGGGGCGAGCCCGTGGCTCGCCCCCCTGGGGATCCGTCCGGCACCCGGCCGGCGGCTCAGCGCACCGGGAAGCCGAAGGAGTAGCCCTGCTCCTTGAGCCAGGGCAGGACGCGGCGCAGTGCCTCGACGGTCTGGGCACGGTCGCCGCCCGCGTCGTGGAAGAGGATCGTCGGCCCGTTGGGGATCTCCCGCTGGACGGTGGCGACGATGGCGTCCGTGCCCGGGTGCTCGAAGTCCTTGGTATCCACGTTCCAGCCCAGCGGGCGCATGCCCCGGGAAGCGGCGAGCTTGCGGCTCTCGGGGGTGAAGGCGCCGCCGGGAGCGCGGTAGTACATCGGCCGTACGCCGCCGGACGCCTCGGTGATCATGCGTTCGGCGTCGAGTATCTCCTTGGACTGGTAGGCGAAGGGCTTCTTGTCCATGGAGGTGTCGTGCGACACCGTGTGGTCGCACAGCCGGTGCCCGGCCGCGACCACCTTCTTCACCAGGTCCGGGTGGGCCTGCGCCTGCGTCCCCACCATGCAGAACGTGGCCTTCACCCCGTACTCCTTCAGCACGTCGAGCACTTGGGGGGTCCAGACGGGGTCCGGGCCGTCGTCGATGGTGATGTTGACGCCGTGCGCGCCCTTGTCCGAGGAGTGCGCGATGGTGATCGCGACCGACTTGACGGCACTGCTCGGCGTCGCCGAGGCGGTCGCCTTCGGCGACGGGTCGTGCACGGCGTCGGCCTGCGCGGTCCACAGCGAGGCACCGACGGCGAACATCGTCACCCCGAGCGCCGCCCCGATCATCTTGCCGTACCAGCCGCGCACCCCACCGTGCCGTGCCATGTCCGCCCCGCTTTCGCCCAGTGCCTCGTCGAATCCCCGGTCGCCGTGCGACCACTTGGCAGGACGAAGAAACCTGGCCAGGGGATCCGTCCGTTACCGATCACGGACAATCCCGGGAGAGTTCGCGGACAACCGGGCCGGGTCGCCGTGCCGCGCCTAGGGGGACCGGGTCGCCGTGCCACGTTGTACGGCCGTAGGGCACCGGCTGCTCACCTCGGCCGCTGTCGGACCTCGTCCCTCTGACCTCGGCCGCTGTCGGACCTCGGCCGTCGGCCGTCGGGTGGAAATGGTTGCCCCGTCCGAGGGGGCCACTCGCGCGGACCGGCGCCGCCGGCGCGGTCGGGGGGCAGCATCGGCCCTGCCCCCCGAGCCACGGCGCCGTCGACTTCGGCGCCGGGAGCACCCCGTGAGATCCGGGACTTCCGAAGGAGCCACCTGCTCATGTCCATCCGCAAGCCGTCGGTACGCGTCGCGCAGGCGCTGTGTGCCGGAGCGGCGGCCACGCTGCTGGCCACCGCTTCCCCCGCCGTACTGGCCACGGCCGCCCCCGCCGCGCCGAAGCCCAATGTCCCGTGCAGTGAGAGCGCCCTGTTCGACGCCATCACCACCGCCAACACGGGTGGCGGAACCCTGGTGCTGTCGCCGGGCTGCACCTACGCGCTCACCGCGCCCCTGCCGGAGATCACCAACACGATCGTCATCAACGCCCGCAACAGCACCATCACCCGCGACTCGGCGGCCAGTTTCGGCATCCTCTCCGTCGGCCCCAGCGGCAATCTCATGCTGAGCGACGCCACCATCACCAACGGCGCCGCGCCCGACTTCGGCGGCGGCATCGCGAACCACGGCAGGCTGACCGTCACCGGCAGCGCCATCCGCGACAACCGCGCCAACTTCTCGGGCGGGATCGGCGGCGGAGCGGGGTCCGTCACCGTTGTTCAGCGCACCAACATCATGGACAACATGGCCAACGTGAACGGCGGCGGCGTCGCCAACGACGGCGACATGACCATCACCGACAGCCGCATCATCGACAACCACGCCGGTGCCGTCGGCGGCGGTGCGGCCAACGACGGCACCCTGCGGATCCTGCGGACCAACGTCAACGAGAACACCGCCGGACGGGCCGGAGGCGTCGCCAACTTCACCGCTTCCTTCGGAACCAGTTCGACGACCATCAGCGACAGCAACGTCAACAGCAACTCGTCCACCCTCGCCCCCGGCGGTGTCCTCAACACCGGCGGCACCGTCAACCTGATCAACTCCCGGGTCCGCGGCAACGCCCCCACCAACTGCGCGGGCAGCGACGTCGTCGTCCCGAACTGCTCGGGCTGAGCCACGGCAGACCCGCCCCGGTACGGGGAACGCGCCCGGACGCACTCGGCGTCCGGGCCCGTTCGGCAGTGGGGGGAAGAGCCGGCTCGGAACAGGCCCTTGTACCCCTGCCGGCCGGTGGCGATCCTCGTCCGGCCGCCGGTGGAGCCCTTGCCGTTCCGGGCCGGGTCCACCACACCGCGTGCCGGGCCGCCGGAGGGGCGCTGTCAGTCCCCGCCGCTAGCGTTGCGGCCCTACACAACCGGCAGGGAGGGCTGCTCGATGGGTGCCAGTGGGTGGGACTACGTGACCGAGTACGACGGGGATGCCGCGGCGGCCCTGGAG
Organism: Streptomyces adustus; assembly: GCF_009377175.1. GTDB lineage: Bacteria > Actinomycetota > Actinomycetes > Streptomycetales > Streptomycetaceae > Streptomyces > Streptomyces adustus. The sequence continues at coordinate 809 of NZ_VJZD01000315.1, read as the reverse complement.
GCTCTGCACGCCAGGGTCTTCCAGGAGGAGTACGGGGACGGCTCCGAGTACCGGAGCCTGGAGGAACTGTGGGAGGACGAGGAGTTCATGGGGGAGGAGGGCACCCACACGATCCTTGACATCGACCGGGTCGTCGCCGTGGACACCCCGCCGACGGAGTCCTCTTTCTCCGACTACAGCACCCTGCGCCCGCTGGCGCTCGACCGCGTGGTCCACCACTTCGGCACGGACCGGCCCACGGTCGAGCAGTACGAGCGCCTCGTCGCCGCCGGCACGGCCGCGAGCCACGAGGAGCACGAACGCAGCCTGCTCGGCGAGTGCCGGATGCGCTGGACCGGCTACTACGTCGTCCTCCACACCGACGACAAGCCCTCCCATCTGGGAATCTTCGGCTTCTCCGGCGACTAGGGCCGGTCCGGCGACCGGCCGACATCGCGCGGCATGCGTCCGACCTGCGTGAGCACAACGTCCACGACATCGCCTGAGGCGCTTGTTCCCACAGGTCGTGGACGGCGGGTGCCCTGACCGGCTGTGCTGCCCGGCACCGGGTCTACGGGTTCGGGGGCCGCGTCCGGCGCAGATCGAGCAGCATCACGCCATGGAGGTCCGCGTCCGCGCCCCACGGCCGTGCTTCGCCGATTCTGCGGTATCCCCAGGCCCGGTACGCGGCCGCCGCGGCCCCGCTCGCCAACTGGCCGTCGGCGTGCGCGGGCAGGTGCCGCCAACGGTCGGCGCCGCTCCCGACAGGCGCGCTGACGGCGCGCCCGCGAGCAGCACGACGCCACCCGCCCCGGCCCGCCCGCCCGCCA
>NZ_VJZD01000314.1 GCF_009377175.1 Streptomyces adustus | reverse complement strand
ACCCGCCCCCGACCAGCAGCCGCCCACTACGTCCGTACGCGTCCGCCGCCCACGTCGTCCGTACGCGTCCGCCGCCCCGCCCGCCGTCCGAGTCGGCCGTCACCCTCAGGAGCACCATGCCCATCGACGCAGCCAAGGCACTCGCCGCCGCACCCCGCATCGGCGAGATCAGCTGGGACAGCAGGGACGTCCAGCTCTACCACCTCGGGATCGGGGCCGGGATCCCCGCCACCGACCCCGACGAGCTGCGCTACACACTGGAGTCCCGGCTGCACGTCCTGCCCAGCTTCGCCACCGTCGCGGGCGCGGGCAGGCCCGGTGTGATCAGCGGGCTGTCCATGCCCGGCATCGAGGTCGACCTCGCCCGGGTGCTGCACGGCGGGCAGTCGCTGACCGTCCACCGTCCGCTGCCCGTCCAGGGCACCGCGACCTCGACCGGCAGGATCGCCGCCGTGTACGACAAGGGCAAGGCCGCCGTGCTGGTCATGCGCACCGAGGTCACCGACGCCGACGGCCCGCTGTGGACGAACGACGCGCAGATCTTCGTACGGGGGGAAGGCGGCTGGGGCGGCGACCGCGGTCCTTCCGCCCGCCTCGAACCCCCGGCCGGCCCGCCGGACCGGGTCGTGGAACGGCCCGTCCGGGAGGACCAGGCGCTCCTCTACCGTCTCTCGGGCGACTGGAACCCACTGCACGCCGACCCCGAGTTCGCCAAGGTCGCCGGTTTCGAGCGGCCCATCCTGCACGGGCTGTGCACCTACGGGATCGCGCTGAAGGCGGTCGTCGACACGCTGCTCGGCGGTGACGTGACCCGGGTCCACGGCTACGACACCCGCTTCGCCGGGATCGTGTACCCGGGCGAGACCCTGCGCATCCGGATGTGGGGGCCGAGGGACGGGGAGGTCCGGGTCGCGGTGAGCTCCGTGGACCGGGACGACGCCCCCGCCCTCGCCGACACCGTCGTCCGCCACTCCTGAGCCCACGCACCGCCGAAGCCGCCGCCGAACGAGCCGCTGTCGAAGCCACCGCCGAGGGGAGCCGCACCATGCGCGCAGCCGTACTGCACGAGATCGGCCAGGACAAGCTGGAGGTCCTCGACGACGTCGAGGCGGTGGGCTTCGGGCCGGGCCGGGTGAGGATCCGGGTCCGCGCCACGGGCCTGTGCCACTCGGACCTGTCCGCGATGAACGGGGTGCTGCCGCAACCGGCGCCGTTCGTGCCCGGACACGAGGGCGCGGGCGAGATCGTCGAGGTCGGCGAGAACGTCACCGGGCTGAAGGCCGGTGACCGGGTCGTGGTCTGCTGGCTGCCCGCCTGCGGGGCGTGTCCGGCCTGCCGGCGCGGGCAGACGGAGCTGTGCCTGGCCGGGTTCATGAACGCGGGCACCCCCAACTTCCGGCGTCCCGGCGGGGACGTCTTCGGCTTCGCCGGCACCGGTACCTTCGCCGAGGAGGTCGTCGTCGACGCCGGATGCGCGGTGCCGATACCCGACGACGTGCCCTTCGACATCGCCGCCCTGATCGGCTGCGGGGTCACCACCGGTCTCGGCGCCGCCCTCAACACCGCGGACGTGACGGCCGGTTCGTCGGTCGCCATCATCGGCTGCGGAGGCGTGGGCATCTCCGCGATCCAGGGGGCACGGCTCAGGGGCGCCGCCGAGATCGTCGCCGTCGACCCGGTCGCCGCCCGCCGCGAGGCCGCTCTGCGGTTCGGCGCCACCCAGGCCGTGTCGCCGGAGGAACTGCCCGGCGCCAAGCAACAGGTCACCGGCGGGGAGGGTTTCGACTACGTCTTCGAGGTCGTCGGCAGGTCCGCCACCGCCCGCACGGCGTACGACAACACCCGGCGCGGCGGCACACTCGTCGTCGTCGGCGCCGGAGCCATGGACGACCAGCTCCAGCTGAACATGTTCGAGCTGTTCTTCGACGAGAAGCGCATCCTGCCCTCGATGTACGGAGGCGGAGACGTGCTGCGCTCCTACGAGCGGACCATCGCCCTGTGGCGGGCCGGCCGGATCGACCTGGCGGGCCTGATCACCCACCGGGTCGCGCTGGCGGAGATCAACGAGGCCCTGGACCAGATGCGCACGGGGACGGCCCTGCGCACCTGCATCGAGATCTGAATCCGGCAGCAGGAAGCAGCAGGGAAGCAGCAGGGAAGCAGCGGAGAAGCAACAGGGGAGGGGACTCGATGTCACTGCCACTGGAGGGGCGGTCCGCGATCGTCACCGGCGCGGGCCGCGGTCTCGGTCGGGTCGAGGCGCTGGAGCTGGCCCGGCTCGGCGCCGCCGTCGTCGTCAACGACTTCGGGCAGCCCGGCCGGGACGGCTCGGGCACGGCCGACGCCGGGCCCGCCGAGGACGTCGTGGCGCAGATCCGCCGGGCCGGGGGCCGAGCCCTCGCCCACACGGGGGACGTCGCGGACTTCGAACAGGCCCGCGGGCTGGTGGCGGCGGCGGTCGACGCGTTCGGAAAACTGGACATCCTGGTCAACAACGCCGGGATCCTGCGGGACCGGATGGTCTTCTCCATGTCCGAGGAGGAGTGGGACTCCGTGCTCCGGGTGCACCTCAAGGGGCACTTCAACACGACCCGCTTCGCGGCCGCGCACTGGCGGGAGCGGTCGAAGGCGGCGGGCGCGCCGGTCTACGGGCGGATCGTGAACACCTCCTCGGAGGCGTTCCTGGCGGGTTCCGCGGGCCAGCCCAACTACGCGGCGGCGAAGGGCGGAATCGTCGGCCTGACCACCTCCACGGCCCTCGCGCTCGCCAAGTACGGGGTGACGGCGAACGTCATCTGCCCGCGCGCCCGCACCCGGATGACCGAGGACGTCTTCTCCGGGACGGGCTTCGAGCCCCCGGCCGAAGGGCTCGACCCGCTCGCCCCGGAACATGTCGCCCCGCTCGTCGGCTATCTCGCCTCACCGGCCGCCGCGCGGATCAACGGGCAGCTGCTCGTCGTCCACGGCGGCATGGTGGCGGTCGTCGAACGGCCGCGCGTGCAGGCGCAGTTCGACAGCAAGCAGGACACCTTCAGCTACGACGAGCTCGACGCCCTGCTGACCTCGTACTACGCGGACCGGCCTCCGGCGGAGACGTTCGCGGCGGCGGAGGTACTGGGGCTCAGGCGCCGTTAGGCAGCCGTTGGGCAGCCGATGGGCGGCCGTTGGACACAGGAGGGGCGTCCGGAAAAGCGGAAGGGGCCCGTGCACCTCTGGTGCGCGGGCCCCTCGCGGCGTACTGTCAGGCAGGCGCCTCGACGTCCTCGGTCGGCCTGCGGTGACGGCCGTGAGGGGCCGTCTCCGTGTCCTGCGCCGCGATCTGCCCGCGGTGCTTGCCGTGACCGGCGTCCTCCCAGGTGTCGGAGGACAGCGGCTGCATCGTGCTTGCGTCGCTCATCGGAAAACTTCACCCCGTCAACATGATCCTTCTTAACAGCCGGGTGAGTTTAACCAACCTGACGCGGGTCGGATCCAGGCGACCACGCCAACCGGCACTAGTTCGTTACATGACGCGCCTGCGGCGCCTGCTGCAAGGGCACGGGACGCGGTGTGACCGGCTGCGGAGGTTCCTCTTCCGGGAGCTCCCGGGGCACCGGGGTCCCCAGTGCCGTCGGCCCCGGCCCCAGCGCGCGCGGCGGCACCGCCGGGATCTGCACCTCCGCCACCGCGCACGGCGCCGCCTCGGTGGCGTACGGCAGCCGCAGCACCCCGCCGGGCGTCCACAGCCCGGTGCCCGTCAGCCAGCCCTCGGGCGCCGGAAGATGGTGCATCCGCCGCTCGGCCGGCCGCCACACCCCGACCCAGCTGCCGAGCGGACCGTCGATGCGCAGCGCCACCGCGCAGCTCTCCGGCGTCAGCACCTGCTCCGGCTGGATCGCGAACGGCGTCACCGCGCACGCCGCCACCCGCAGACACTCCGGGAAGCGCACCGGCAGCGCGCTGCCCAGCACCCCCCAGCCCAGCCGGTGCTCACCGGGCGATGGCGCGTCGGAGCGGATCAGCAGCAGCCCGCTGTCGACGTCGGCGAGCAGCACCCGGTCGTCGCTGTCGGCCGCGATCTGGAGCAGCGGCGACACCTCGCCACCGCGCTCCAGGTCCACCACGACCGCCTTGGTCCGGCCGCCCAGCTCCCGGTCGAGCGCCAGCATCCGCCCCGTGCGGTCCAGCCACGCCCCGCCCGAGCAGCGCCCGGGGACCTCGGCGAGGTGCTCGGGCCCGAAGTCGCCGCCCGCCACCAGCCACACCGCCGTGGAGCGCGCGCCCACGGCCAGCGCGTACGCCCGTCGGCCGCCCGGGGCCGGGGGCAGCAGCCGCAGCCGGGTGCCCTCGTCCGGGCACTCGACCGAGCCCAGCGGCAGCTCGCCGGTGTCGGGTCCGGTGGGGTAGAGCAGGGAGAAGACGTGCCGGCCGGCCACGGCCCGGCGGATGAGGACCCGCCCGTCCCGCATGGGCTGGACCTCGGTGCCGGGCTCCTCGGGCTGGCTGCCGGGCAGCGGTACGGCGTAGGGCTCGGGGCCGTCGAGCGTCCAGCGCTCCGGCAGCCAGGAGTCGCCGGCGCGCGCGAGGCGGGCGGCGTAGGCGCCGTCCGCCGTGATCGTGCAGCCGGGCCGTGGCGCGCCGTCGTCCTCCTCGGTCGCCGCGGGTTCGATCGCACAGGCCGTCATCGTTCGGTCACCTCCGGCGACGAAGCTAGTTTTCGTGCGCGCGCGGGAGGGACCGCCGGGCGGTCGCTTCACACATACGTGTGGTGCAGAAGCGATTCAGCTGAGGGGGCCGTGACCGATGTGCTGACCGGCGCCGGTCCCGGCCGCCCCGCCCCGGGCCGGTACGGCCGGGCGGAACGGCCGCCCCGAGCCGGTACGGCCGGGCAGAACGGCCAGGTAGCCTTGCTCCCGTGCCCCGTCTGTCTGAAGTCATCGCCGCGCTGGAGAATCTGTGGCCCGCCGAGCGGGCCGAGTCCTGGGACGCGGTCGGCACCGTCGTGGGAGATCCCGACCAGGAGGTCGCCCGGGTCCTGTTCGCCGTCGACCCGGTCCAGGAGATCGTCGACGAGGCGGTGAAGCTGGGCGCCGACCTGCTGGTCACCCACCATCCGCTCTACCTTCGCGGTACGACGACGGTCGCGGCCTCCACCTTCAAGGGCCGCGTGGTGCACACCCTCATCAGGAACGACATCGCGCTGCACGTCGCCCACACCAACGCCGACACGGCCGACCCGGGCGTCAGCGACGCGCTCGCCGGAGCGCTCGACCTGCGCGTGGTGCGTCCGCTCGTGCCGGATCCCGCCGACCCCGAGGGCCGCCGCGGCCTGGGCCGGGTCTGCGAACTGGACCACCCGCTGCCGCTGCGCGAGTTCGCCGCCCGCGCCGCCGAGCGGCTGCCCGCCACCGCGCAGGGCATCCGGGTCGCGGGCGACCCCGAGCAGGTCGTCCGGACGGTCGCGGTGAGCGGCGGTTCCGGCGACAGCCTCTTCGACCAGGTGCGGGCGGCGGGCGTCGACGCGTTCCTCACCGCCGACCTGCGCCACCACCCGGCGTCCGAGTTCCTGGCGGGCACCGCCCACAGTCCTCTCGCGCTGCTCGACGCGGCGCACTGGGCCACCGAGTGGCCCTGGTGCGAGCTGGCGGCCGCCCAGCTCGACGAGATCTCCGACCGGCACGGATGGGACCTGCGCGTCCACGTCTCGAAGACGGTCACCGACCCCTGGACCGCCCACGCGGCGTCCACCACGACGAACACCCCTGGAGCCCCCAACTGAACGCCGCGCCCGCCGACCAGATCCGACTTCTCGACGTCCAGGCCCTCGACGTCCGCCTCCAGCAGCTCGCGCACAAGCGGCGGTCGCTGCCCGAGCACGCCGAGATCGAGTCGCTGACCAAGGACCTCACGCAGCTGCGCGACCTGCTGGTGGCCGCGCAGACCGAGGAGAGCGACTGCGCCCGCGAGCAGACCAAGGCCGAGCAGGACGTGGACCAGGTCCGCCAGCGTGCCGCCCGCGACCAGCAGCGTCTCGACTCGGGCGCCGTCACCTCCCCCAAGGACCTGGAGAACCTCCAGAAGGAGATCGTCTCCCTCGCCAAGCGCCAGGGCGACCTGGAGGACGTCGTCCTGGAGGTCATGGAGCGCCGCGAGTCCGCGCAGGAGCGGGTGGCCGAGCTGACCGAGCGGGTCGGCTCCGTCCAGTCGAAGATCGACGACGCCACGGGCCGCCGGGACGCGGCCTTCGAGGAGATCGACGGCGAGGCCGCCACGGTCACCAAGGAGCGCGAGGTCGTCTCCGCCTCCGTCCCCGCCGACCTGCTCAAGCTCTACGACAAGCTGCGCCAGCAGCAGGGCGGCATCGGCGCGGCCAAGCTGTACCAGCGCACCTGCCAGGGCTGCCGCCAGGAGCTGTCGATCACCGACTTCAACGCGGTCCGCGCGGCCGCCCCGGACACGGTCGTCCGCTGCGAGAACTGCGGCCGCATCCTGGTGCGTACGTCCGACTCCGGCCTGTAGGGGGCCTTCGGCGTGCGGGAGTTCATCGTCGAGGCCGACGGCGGTTCCCGGGGCAACCCGGGGCCCGCGGGCTACGGTTCCGTGGTGATCGACGCGGCGACCGGGGAGACCCTCGCCGAGCGGGCGGAGTTCATCGGCGTCGCCACGAACAACGTGGCCGAGTACCGGGGCCTGGTGGCCGGGCTGCGCGCCGCCCATGAACTCGACCCGTCCGCCGAGGTCCACGTCCGGATGGACTCCAAGCTCGTCGTCGAGCAGATGTCGGGCCGCTGGAAGATCAAGCACCCCGACATGAAGCCGCTCGCGGCCGAGGCCGCGCGGGTCTTCCCGTCGGACCAGGTCACCTACGAGTGGATCCCCCGCGAGCGCAACAAGCACGCCGACCGGCTGGCGAACGAGGCGATGGACGCGGGCAAGCGGGGCGAGCAGTGGTCCGCGTCGGCGTCCACCGCAGACCTGGACACCCGCGCGTCGAGGTCGGCGGCCCCCGAGCCCGCGGGCCCGCCCGGCGACGCGACGGCGGGCGCGGCGAGGGCCCGCGCGGCCCTGGCGTCCCGCCGACCCACGGCCGAGACGGGCGCCCGCGCGACTGACGCCGACACCTGCGCGACCGGCGTCGGTCCTGGTATCGGCACCGGCGTCGGCGCGGCTGCCGGTGCGCCCGCCGCCGCGACCGGTGCGTCCGCCGTCGCCCCCGCCGCCGCGACCGGTGCACCTGCCGCGGTGCCCGCTGCCGGTCCCGGTGGGTCCGGCGCTGCTGTCCGTACGTCTGCCGCCGCCGGTGAGGCTGCCGCCGAGGCCGGTGAGGCCGCTGCTGCTAGTGCACCCGTCGGCCCCGCCGCGCCCGCCACGTCCGCAGGCCCCGTCGGCCCAGCCGGCTCGGCCACCTCCGCCGCGTCCGCCCCCGGCGGGCAACCCCCGGCCGTCAAGGCCGCCGCCGACGTCCGGGCCGCCCGGGCCGTTCGTGACGTACCCGCGGCCGGGTGGGCTCCCGCCGACATGGGCGCACCGGCGACCTTCGTGCTGCTGCGGCACGGGGAGACACCGCTGACCCCGCAGAAGCGGTTCTCCGGGAGCGGCGGCAGCGACCCCTCGCTCTCCGGCGCCGGGCGGGAGCAGGCCGAGCGGGTCGCGGCCGCGCTGGCGCGGCGCGGCACGATCCAGGCGATCGTCGCCTCCCCGCTCGCCCGCACCCGGGAGACCGCCGCGATCGTGGCCGCCCGTCTGGGTCTCGACGTGACGATCGACGACGGGCTGCGGGAGACCGACTTCGGCGCCTGGGAGGGGCTCACCTTCGGCGAGGTCCGCGAGCGCCACCCGCAGGACCTCGACGCCTGGCTCGCCGACCCCGAGGCCGCACCCAGCGGCGGCGGCGAGAGCTTCGCGGCCACCGCCGCCCGGATCGCCGTCACCCGCGACCGTCTGGTCGACGCCCACGCGGGCCGTACGGTGCTGCTGGTCAGCCATGTGACCCCGATCAAGACGCTCCTGCGGCTCGCCCTGGGCGCCCCGCCCGAGTCCCTGTTCCGGATGGAACTGTCGGCCGCCTCGCTGTCGGCGGTGGCGTACTACGCGGACGGCAACGCCAGCGTGCGGCTCTTCAACGACACGTCGCACCTGCGCTGAGGGCCGCCGCCGCGCGGGCCAGCCGCTCGACCCGGTCCCAGTCGCGGGCCGCAAGCGCCTCCGCCGGGACCATCCAACTGCCGCCCACGCAGCCGACGTTGGGCAGCGCCAGGTACTCCGGGGCCGACTCGGGCCCGATCCCGCCGGTCGGGCAGAACCGGGCCTGCGGCAGCGGTCCGGCCAGCGACCGCAGATAGGCCGTGCCGCCCGCGGCCTGCGCCGGGAAGAACTTCATCTCCCGCACCCCGCGCTCCAGCAGCGCCACGACCTCCGACGCGGTCGACACGCCCGGCAGGAAGGGCACTCCGGACATCCGCATCGCCGCCAGCAGTACGTCCGTCCAGCCGGGACTGACCAGGAAGCCCGCCCCGGCCGCGGTGCACGCGGACACCTGCTCCGGCGTGATCACCGTGCCCGCGCCGACCACCGCGTCCGGCACCGCGCCCGCGATCGCGCGGATCGCGTCCAGGGCGGCCGGGGTCCGCAGGGTCACCTCGATCGCCGGCAGCCCGCCCGCGACCAGGGCCCGCGCCAGCGGTACGGCGTCGGCGGCGTCCTGGAGCACCACCACCGGCAGAACGGGTGCGAGATCCAGCACCGACGCGGGTGCCGATACCGGCGCCGGTATCGGCATCGATACCGGTACCGAGGCAGCCGAAGAGGAGGGCGGCGGTGAGGACATGGCCTCATCCTGCCCACGGCACGCACCGTGCGCAAAGGGCGTTGCACATGCCGCAACGCCCTCGCGTGGCTCGCGTGGCTCAGTGGATCTCCGTCACCACCACGTCCAGCGCCCACGGCCGCCCGGCCCTCGCGGGCGGCTGCGCCTCCACCACGTACCCGAGGTCGCGCAGCGCCTCCACCAGCGTGGCCGGGTCCTTCGGCGCGATCCCCTCGGTCAGCAGACCGCGCACGATCCGCCCCTTGGTCGCCTTGTTGAAGTGACTGACCACCGACCGCTTCTCCACCCCGTCCACCAGCTGGGAGTGCAGCACGCGCACGGTGGCGGTCCGCCCGGCGACCTCGCCCTGCGGCTTCCACGCCGCCGTGTACGCCGACGACCGCAGGTCCAGCACCAGTCCGTCCGCGGCCGCCTCGGGCAGCACCGACGCCATCGGCGCACGCCAGTACGTGCTCAGCGCCCCGAGCCCGGGCAGCTTCACGCCCATGGAGCAGCGGTAGGAGGGGATCCGGTCCGTCACCCGGACCGCGCCCCACAGCCCCGAGAAGACCAGCAGGGACCGCGTGGCCCGCCGCTTCGCCGCCGTGTCGAGGGAGGACAGGCCGAGGGCGTCGTAGAGGACACCGGTGTAGATCTCCCCGGCCGGCCGCGCGCCCGCCGTGTGCAGCCGCGCGTTCTTCGCGACCTCGCCGCGCAGGCCCTCGCTCAGCCCGAGCACCTCGCGTGCCTTGTCCTCGTCGCCCGCGCACAGCTCGACCAGCTCGCCGAGCACCGCCTCGCGGGCGGCGGTGAGCCCCGGCAGCGACAGCGACTCCGGCTTCAGCGGGGCGCCGCGGCCGGAAGCGGCCTTGCCTTCGGACGGGGGCAGCAGGACAAGCACACGTACTCCTTCGGTAGAGCTCGGCGCCAGCGTACGGCGTTCGGGCGAGCGGCCGGGACGGCGTACGGCCCCGGGGCGCGGAGGCGGTTGTCCGGATGCCGCCCCCCTGCCCCCGCCCTACGCT
>NZ_VJZD01000313.1 GCF_009377175.1 Streptomyces adustus | reverse complement strand
ACTCACCCGTTCGCCACTAATCCACCCCGAAGGGCTTCATCGTTCGACTTGCATGTGTTAAGCACGCCGCCAGCGTTCGTCCTGAGCCAGGATCAAACTCTCCGTGAATGTTTACCGGTAATCCGGTTGACACACACGAGAGCGGTGCAAGAGGAGGAATGATCCTCTCGCACACAGCGTCCTCGCTGTGATTTTTCAAAGGAACCTCGCCCCAGCCGATCGGCCGGAGACGGGGTATCAACATATCTGGCGTTGATTTTTGGCACGCTGTTGAGTTCTCAAGGAACGGACGCTTCCTTTGTACTCACCCTCTCGGGCTTTCCTCCGGGCTTTTTCCCTTCGGTCTTGCGTTTCCGACTCTATCAGACCTTTTCGCGATCCGATTCCCTGTCGGCGGGATTTGCCTGGGGCCTCTTCGCTTTCGCTTGTCGGCCTTTCGACATTCACTACGTTAGCCGATTCGCTCCGCAGCTCATAATCGAGCTTTCGCGAATCCGAATTCGAACATGCAGGCACGCCGAATTCGACCCCGTCAGAGGTGGTCGCAGGTAGTGGGTTGGCCACTCCCGGTTGCTGGCGATTGCCATATCCGGTTCAGCGGCTCGGGCTACATTACGCACCCTGTGGGGGCGAGTCAACTTGGGTGGCGCCTCGGCGTGTGGGCCCGACAGGGGCTCACGGTCGGATCGCCGGCCCCCCGGGATCGCCGAGCGAGCAGGCGAGAGGGCATGTGTGCGTGCCGTCCGGTGCGCGAGGCAGGCCGAGGGCGGTGGGCAGGCGGGCTCGGCCTTTGGCCGGTTCCTTCTCGCATCCGGCTGAAAGTCGACGTTTGCACACTGGCTCAGGCCTCACCGGACGGCTTGGCTCTCGGACTCAGTCGGTAGGCCGAGACTGTCGGGTCATCGGCCAGAAAGAAGCGGTGCTGCCAGTCGTGAGCTTTGCTGACACCCACCCGAGGGCCGATGCGGACGAGCGCGGCGGGCACCGGCTCGCCCTCGGAGAGTGCGACCGAGGCACCCCCCAACAGGTCTGCGCCGTTGTGCTCGGCCGTGATGCCGAGCGCCTGGCAGAAGTTCCCCGGGCCCCGCGCGAGGCGTGCGGTCTCGACCTTCGCCCCTCGTCGCCTGCGTGCCAGGTCCTCCCCTTCGACGACCCGGCCCGCGCGGATGAGGACGGCCGAGGCGTCACCCTCGGTTCCGGTGACGATGTTGGCGCACCAGTGGAGCCCGTGGGACCGGTAGACGTACAGATGTCCCGCGGGCCCGAACATCACGGCGTTGCGGGGTGTCCTGCCCCGGTAGGCGTGGGAGGCGGGGTCGGCCGGGCCGGAGTACGCCTCGGTCTCCGTGATGGCGATCCGCACGGTTCCCTCGGAGGTCTCGTGGGTGAGGACGGCACCGAGCAGCTCGGGGGCGACTTCTTCGGCGGGGCGGGCGAGGAAGCCGCCGAGCGGGTCGGGGGCGGCCTCCGGTACGGGCCGGTCGAAGGAGTCCCTGCCGGGGGGCGTACGGTCGGGGGTCGCGATCATGCCCTCCGAGCGTAGTGCAGACGGGGCGGTCCGACGGGGTGGTCAGGGAGCGCTCGCCTTGCCAGGGTGTGGGGCGCGGAACCGGTCGCGGCCGGATCGCGTGGGTAGGGGTCAGAGGTCCACACGTAAAGGGAGAGTCATGGGGTTCAAGAAGCTGCTCGCGAGTCTGGGGGCCGGCGGGGCCTCGGTCGAGACCGTGCTGACCGAGGTCAACGTCGTCCCGGGCGGCGTCGTCCAGGGTGAGGTGCGGATCCAGGGCGGGTCCGTCGACCAGCGGATCGAGGGGCTGTCGGTCGGGCTCCAGGCGAAGGTCGAGGTCGAGAGCGGAGACCAGGAGTACAAGCAGGACATCGAGTTCACCAAGGTGCGGCTCGGGGGTGCCTTCGAGCTCCAGGCGGGTGCCGTGCACGCGGTGCCGTTCGGGCTGGAGATCCCCTGGGAGACGCCGATCACGATGATCGACGGGCAGGCGCTGCGCGGGATGCACATCGGGGTGAGCACCGAGCTGGAGATCGCGCGGGCCGTGGACTCCGGTGACCTGGACCCGATCAACGTGCACCCGATGCCGGCGCAGAAGGCGATCCTGGACGCTTTCATCCGGCTGGGCTTCCGCTTCAAGAACGCGGACATGGAGCGCGGTCACATCCGCAACACGCGGCAGCGGCTCCCCTTCTACCAGGAGATCGAGTTCTACCCGCCGTCGCAGTACCGGGGGCTGAACCAGGTCGAGCTGAGTTTCGTGGCCGACGAGCACGCGATGGACGTCGTCCTGGAGATGGACAAGAAGCCGGGCCTGTTCAGCGAGGGCAGCGACACCTTCCGCTCCTTCCAGGTGGGCCTGCACGACTTCCACGGGACCGACTGGGCGGCTTACCTCAACCAGTGGCTGTCCGAGGTCGGCAGCAAGCGCAACTGGTTCTAGGCTCGGAGCCCAGCGCAAGGAAACCGATCAGGAGGTATCCAGGTGTCCGAGCTCAAGCGGCGGCCGCTCCCCCATGACTTCCATCCGCCCGTGCCGTCGTTCACGGTGACGAGCGAGGACGTCCAGGAGGGCGCGACGCTCAAGGACGCTCAGGTCCACGCGGCCGGCAACACCTCGCCGCAGCTGCGGTGGGAGGGCTTCCCGGCGGAGACCAAGAGCTTCGCCGTGACCTGCTACGACCCGGACGCCCCGACGGGCAGCGGGTTCTGGCACTGGACCGTGTTCGACATCCCGGCCTCGGTCACGGAGCTGCCCGCCGGCGCGGGCAGCGGCAAGTTCGAGGGACTGCCCGAGGGCGCCGTGCAGGTGCGCAACGACTACGGCACCAAGGACTTCGGCGGTGCCGCGCCGCCGCCCGGCGACGGCCCGCACCGGTACGTGTTCACGGTGTACGCGGTGGACCAGGAGAAGCTCGGTCCGGACGCGGACGTGTCGCCCGCGGTCGTCGGGTTCAATCTGCGCTTCCACGCGATCGCGCGTGCCCAGTTGATCGGTGAGTACGAAGTGCCCGCAGCAGTCTGAGCAGTCTGACGTTCATAGAACGTTTGCCCGCCTCTGGTCTTGGAAGTGATCAGAGGCGGGCACTTTTTATTGCGTTGTCCATCTCGGCGTGCCCGGCCAGAGTTGATCCAAGCCCGCCGGGGAGTGGGCCGGTGCGCATGGGAGGTGGGCTGGAATGCGAGACACGCTGGTACTGAACGCCAGTTTCGAGCCGCTGTCGACGGTGACGTTGAACCGAGCCGTCGTTCTGGTGCTCCAGGACAAGGCCGTCGTCGAGCAGGCCCACCCCGAACTGCGTATGCGCGGAGCCGCGGTCGACATACCCGCGCCCCGCGTGATCAGACTGTGCCGGTACGTACGGGTGCCCTTCCGAAGACAAGCCCCGTGGTCGAGGCGGGGTGTGCTGGTCCGGGACCGGCACAGGTGCGCGTACTGCGGGCGCAGGGCGACGACCGTGGACCACGTGGTGCCGAGGGCGCAGGGCGGCAAGGACTCGTGGCTGAACACGGTCGCCTCGTGCGCGGAGGACAATCACCACAAGGCCGACCGGACGCCGGAGCAGGCGGGTATGCCGCTGCTGCGGCAGCCGTTCGAGCCGACGCCCGCGGACGCGATGCTGTTGTCGCTGGGACACGAGGACTTCGACGCGCTGCCGGAGTGGCTGGGGCAGCCCGCCGCGTAGGCGCTCCGCGGAAGTCCGGTGCGTCGGCTGCGGGTCCGTCGTGGCCGGTCGCGCCGTTCCCCGCGCCCCCTTTGGGGCGCTGACTTCGCCGGAACCGCCCAGGGGCCGCACGCGAGACGGGGCCCACCTCCGTCGGGAGGTGGGCCCCGTCTCGCGTGCGGGTGTCGGCCGTCGGCCGATCAGTCGAGGGACGGCTTCTCCCGGCGCTCCGTGGCTCCGGCGGAGTTGCCCGAACCGCCGCCCATGGCACCGAAGTTGCCCATGGCGCCGGAAAGGCCCTTGAGGGCGTCCCCGATCTCGCTGGGCACGATCCAGAGCTTGTTGGCGTCGCCCTCGGCGATCTTCGGGAGCATCTGGAGGTACTGGTACGAGAGCAGCTTCTGGTCCGGGTCTCCGGCGTGGATCGCCTCGAAGACCGTACGGACGGCCTGGGCCTCGCCCTCCGCGCGCAGGGCCGCGGCCTTCGCCTCACCCTCGGCCCGGAGGATCTGGGACTGCTTCTCGCCCTCCGCGGTGAGGATCGCGGCCTGGCGCGTACCTTCGGCGGTGAGGATCGCGGCGCGCTTGTCGCGGTCGGCGCGCATCTGCTTCTCCATCGAGTCCTGGATGGAGGTCGGCGGCTCGATCGCCTTGAGTTCGACGCGGTTGACGCGGATGCCCCACTTGCCGGTCGCCTCGTCGAGGACTCCGCGCAGCGCCGCGTTGATCTCCTCGCGGGAGGTCAGGGTCCGCTCCAGGTCCATGCCGCCGATGATGTTGCGCAGCGTGGTGACGGTGAGCTGCTCGATGGCCTGGATGTAGCTGGCGACCTCGTAGGTGGCGGCGCGGGCGTCGGTCACCTGGTAGTAGATGACGGTGTCGATGTTGACCACCAGGTTGTCCTGGGTGATCACCGGCTGCGGCGGGAACGGCACGACCTGCTCACGCAGGTCGATGCGGTTGCGGATCGTGTCTATGAACGGGACCACGATGTTGAGGCCCGCGTTGAGTGTGCGTGTGTAGCGGCCGAACCGCTCCACGATGGCCGCGCTCGCCTGTGGGATGACCTGGATCGTCTTGATCAAGGCGATGAAGACCAACACCACCAGAATGATCAATACGATGATGACCGGTTCCATCGTGGCTCCCCGTGCCTTTCTCCGCCTCGGCGCTTTCGGAAGATCTTATGGTTGTTGAAGATCTTGCTGGTCGAGTCTGACAGACCGTCGTGTGCCTCGTGGGGCGTTCCGGTCAGTTGCGTCGAGCGAGGTCAGATGACGATCGCCGTGGCTCCCTCGATGTCGACGACGTCCACCTCCTGGCCCACTTCGTAGGCACGGCCGGCGTCGAGCGAACGCGCCGACCAGACCTCTCCGGCGAGCTTGATACGGCCTCCGGAGCCGTCGACGCGCTCCAGGACGAGGGCCTGCTTGCCCTTCAAGGCGTCGATGCCGGTGGCGAGTTGGGGCCGCTGCGCGCGGTGCCGGTTCGCGATGGGGCGCACCACGGCGATGAGGGCGACCGAGACGACGACGAACACGAGGACCTGGACGACGACGCCGAAGCCCAGTCCGGCCGTCACGGCGGCGGCGACCCCGCCCACGGCGAACATGCCGAACTCCGGCATCGCGGTCACCACGAGCGGGATGCCGAGCGCTGCCGCGGCGACGAGCCACCACACCCATGCGTCGATGTCGTTCACACGGCCATGGTAGGTCCGCGAGACCGGTCACCGACAGGGCGCCCAGGGGTACTTGGGGGCTGCTTCAGGTTTTCGGCGCCTCAGTTCATCGGCAGGCCGTGCGCGGTCCAGCGGTCGCCGACCTGCTCGACGAGGAGCGGGAGGCCGAAGCAGAGGGAGAGGTTGCGGGAGGTGAGTTCGAGCTCCAGCGGGCCCGCGGCCAGCACCTTGCCCTGGCGGATCATCAGGACGTGGGTGAAGCCCGGGGCGATCTCCTCGACGTGGTGCGTGACCATGATCATGGAGGGGGCGATCGGGTCGCGGGCCAGTCGGCCGAGGCGGCGGACCAGGTCCTCGCGGCCGCCGAGGTCGAGGCCGGCCGCCGGCTCGTCGAGCAGCAGCAGCTCGGGGTCGGTCATCAGGGCGCGGGCGATGAGGGTGCGCTTGCGCTCGCCCTCGGAGAGGGTGCCGAACTTCCGGTCGAGGAACTCGGTCATGCCGAGGCGGTCGAGGAAGGCGCGTGCGCGCTGCTCGTCGACGTCCTCGTACTCCTCGTGCCAGGCGGCCGTCATGCCGTACGCGGCGGTGAGCACCGTCTGGAGGACGGTCTGCTTCCTGGGGAGCTTGTCGGCCAGGGCGATGCCCGCCACGCCGACGCGCGGGCGCAGCTCGAAGACGTCGCTGCCCGGCTTGCCCAGCGTCTCGCCGAGCACGGAAACGGTGCCCGAGCTGGGGAAGAGGTAGGTGGAGGCGATGTTCAGGAGGGTCGTCTTGCCGGCACCGTTCGGGCCGAGGATGACCCAGCGCTCGCCTTCCTTGACCGACCAGGAGACCTGGTCCACGAGAGCCCGGCCCTCACGGACCACGGATACGTCCTGAAGTTCCAGAACTTCGCTCATGAGCGCGTTGTCTCCCCTTGCAGTGTGGCCGGTCTCGGCGTCTCGGCTGTCGCGTGCGCCGGTGGGCGCAGCCCTCAAGGAAATCTACGCCACCGGCTGCCCGCTTCATTCCATCGGTCCGGTCCTTAGGGTGGAGGCATGCTCTCGGAACCGCGCTCTGGACGCCTTGCCGCTTGGGGAAATGCCCTTTTGGCCGGACTTGTCTCTCCTGATGACGCCGTGCTCGCCGTCGTCGGGGAGGACGCCGTGCACCGGGTGGAGGGACTGCCCGGCGAATCGGGGCCCGTCGGGCTGACGCTGGCGCTGGGGCGGCTGCGCAGACTGGGCGTGACCGGACTGCTGGTCGCGCTGCCCGCGCCGGGGCATCCGCTGGGGCTGAGCGGGCCGCCCGAGTTCAATGCGCGGGCGCTGGAGGCCGAGGAGGCGGTGGTCTGCCACGGGGCCGCGCTGGGGCTCGTGCCCGAGGTGTACGAGGCCGGGCCCGCCGGTGACGTGCACGTCGAGGTGGTCTGGCACTGTCTGCCGGTGCGGGAGGCTCCGCCCGCGGACGTGCCGTCGCTGGGCGAGGCGGAGCGGGAACTCGCCGAGGCGCTGCGCGAGGCGACGGCGGTTCTCTCCCGGCTGGATGTCGCCGGGTCGGGGCCGGTGGCGGAGGCGGCGCTGGACGCGTACCGGGCTCGGGCCGAGCGGGGTCGGGAGGTGCTGGCACCGGGGTATCCGCCACGGGCGGTGCGGGTGTTGGAGCTGGCGCAGCGGGTGGGGCTGTTGGTCGCACTGGCTCACGAGAGGGGGCACGGGGGCGCGGTGAGCGCGTCCGAGATGGGCGCGCGGACCCAGGCCCTGCGCCCGGTGGAGCGGACGGCCCGGCGGGCGCAGGTAGCCGCGTACAACTCCATCGTGGAGGAGCGGGAGCGCGGCGCACGCTGAACGCCGGCCACGGGTGACCGACGCTCGGAGGTGCCCCGGGGCCTGGGGCCCTGCCCCGGCACCTGCCTCTGGCCCGCCGGACCGGCGGAACGGTCGGACAGCCCGGGACGCGTCCGGGCGGACCGGTGGCGGTCGGAGCGGGCGGGGTGGCGGCCGTCGGGTCGGCCGTGTGGCTCGGGCTGGGGCCTGTCCGGCCTCCCGGGGAGGCCGGGAGGCCGGAGGGCGTTGCCGTGGGGGCGGCGGGGTCAGTGGTTGAGGCCGAGGTTGCCGAAGGCCGGGTTCAGCAGGCCCACGACGTTCACGCTGTTGCCCACCACGTTCACGGGGATGTGCACCGGAGCCTGGACGACGTTGCCCGAGACGACGCCGGGCGAGTTCTTGGCCTCGCCGCCGGCCCACGCGCCGTCCGTCGCGGAGGCCATGCCGGCTCCCGCGGCGATCAGCCCGCCGGCCACCATCGTCACGGCCGCCGCCTTCTTCAGGTTCTTCACTTCTGGTCCCCTCCTTGTGGTCACCACGGCAGTCGCCGCAGCACGCACTGGAGAACGGCGGAGATCCACGAAGGATGCGCCGTCCGGGGGACATTCCCACGACGGTATGAATCTCAGACCGGAGCGGAACCTTTCCGGAACATGATCGAGAGCTCCCGGACTGTGGTCGTACTAGCTGGCCACCCCATGGCGTACGGCCCACAGCGCGGCCTGGGTGCGGTCGGCGAGGTCGAGCTTCATCAGGATGTTCGAGACGTGCGTCTTGACGGTCTTCTCGGACAGGACGAGGGCCCGGGCGATCTCACGGTTGGACCGGCCGTCCGCTATCAGGCCCAGCACCTCGCGCTCCCGGTCCGTCAGCGACCCGCCCCTGCCCTGGGGGGAGTTGGTCTCCTCCTGGGACAACAGCGCGGCCGCGACCTCGGACTGGAGCAGGACGTGGCCCGCGTGCACGGACCGGATGGCCGCGGCCAGCGCGTCGGGGTCCACATCCTTGTACACGTAACCGGCGGCGCCCGCGCGCAGGGCCGGGACCACGGTGCGCTGTTCGGTGAAGCTGGTGACGATCAGCACGCGCGCGGGGTTGGCCAGTTCGCGCAGTCTGCGCAGGGCCTCCACGCCGTCCATACCGGGCATCTTGACGTCCATCAGGACGATGTCGGGGGTCAACTCCTCGGCGCGGGCGACCCCTTCGGCACCGTCCGCGGCCTCGCCCACGACCTCGATGTCCTCCTGCACCTCCAGGAAGGTGCGCAGCCCTCGGCGGACGACCTGGTGGTCGTCGACGAGCAGCACTCTGATGGGATCAGCCACCGGGGACCTCCAGCTCGATCGTGGTGCCCTTGCCGGGCGCCGACTCCACCGTCAGGGTGCCGCCGACCCCGCTCGCCCGGTCCCGCATGGAGACCAGGCCCAGGTGGCGTCCCGCCTGTCGTACCGTCTGCGGCTCGAAACCGCTGCCGTCGTCCGTGACGCGCAGCACCGCACCGCAGCCGTGGCGGCCCACCGTCACGTCCACGTGCGCCGCCCCGGAGTGCCGCAGGGCGTTGTGCAGGGCCTCCTGGGCGACCCGGAGCACGGCCTCCTCCTGGGCTGCCGGGAGCGCGCGGAACTTGTGGGCGGTGAAGGTGACGCGTGCGGTGTGGGCGCGGTCCAGGACCTGCGTCTGGGTGCGGAGCGTGGCGACCAGGCCGTCCTCGTCCAGCGCGGCGGGGCGCAACTCGACCACCGCGGCGCGCAGTTCGTCCGTCGCCTCGGCGGCGAGCGCGGCCACCTGTTGCAGCTCTCCCTTGGCGCGGGCGGGGTCGCGGTCGACCAGGGCCGCGGCCGCCTGCGCGGTCAGGCGCAGCGAGAACAGCTTCTGGCTCACCGCGTCGTGCAGTTCGTGGGCGAGCCGGGAGCGCTCCTCGACGATGGTCAGTTCGCGGCTGCGCTCGTAGAGGCGGGCGTTGGTGAGGGCTATGGCGGCGTGCTGGGCGAGGATGGAGAGCAGTTCCTCGTCCTCCCGCGTGAAGCCGCACCCGTCCCCCGGCGCGCAGTCCGCGGCCCGTCCGTCCGTCGACCGTCCGTCCGCCGGCTCCCCGTCCTCCGGGCGTCCGCGCGCCGGGCGCAGTTTGTTGGCGAGGAAGAGCGCGCCGATGACCTCGTCGCCGTCGCGGATCGGCAGGCCCAGGAAGTCCGACAGCTCGGGGTGGGCGTCGGGCCAGCCCTCGAAGCGGGGGTCCTTGCGCACGTCGGCGAGGCGCTCGGGGCCGGTCTCGTGGAGCATCGCGGCGAGGATGCCGTGCTGGCGCGGGAGCGGGCCGATGGCCTTCCACTGCTCGTCGCTGACGCCGTCGACCACGAACTGGGCGAAGCCGCCGTGGTCGTCCGGGACGCCGAGGGCGGCGTACTGCGCGTCCAGCAGTTCACGGGCCGAGGCGACGATCGTCTTGAGGACGTCGCGCACCTCCAGGTGCCTGCTCATGGCCAGCAGCGCGGCACTCACCGCGACGAGGCCGGACCGGGGGCCTTGACTCATGACCTCACGGTACCGGCGGGGTACGACAGCGGGATCGGTCCGGCGGCGGTCCCGGCCGGGCCGGTGGGCCTACGTCCGAGGTCCCGGGTCCCGGTCCCGAGGTTTCGGCTCCTTGTCCCGAGGCCGGCGGCCCCCCGCCCCCGCCC
>NZ_VJZD01000312.1 GCF_009377175.1 Streptomyces adustus | reverse complement strand
CAGCAACGACCCGGTCCACCAACTCAGCAGGACACGACCGAGTCAGGATGCCCAACCCCAGCCGCTCCAGACGCGACACCAACACGCATGGCTCAACAGCACGCACACCCCAAAAGCAACGGCATTGTTGTTGATGATCCGGGGGGTGGTGTCACCGGATCCGGAGGCATCGACGGACCGCTGATGAGGGGCTTGAGCACCGGCTTCACCCAAGGCTGGAAGAGCTCTCCGTAACGTGGATGTGGCAGCTCGGTGCCGAGGCAAGGCCGGACGAAAGCGTGGTGGAGGGGCCTGCACGTGATCGACACCGGCGACATCGACGTCTTCCTCGGCCTGGACGTCGGCAAGGGCGAACACCACGCCACCGCCGTCACCCCGGCCGGGAAGAAGGCGTTCGACAAGCGCCTGCCCAACACCGAGCCCAAGCTCCGCGAGCTCTTCTCGAAGCTGAAGGCCAAGCACGGAACGGTGCTGGTCGTGGTCGACCAGCCGGCCTCGATCGGGGCCCTGCCGCTGACGGTCGCCAGGGACGTGGGCTGCCCGGTCGCCTATCCGCCGGGCCTGACGATGCGCCGGATCGCCGACCTCTACCCCGGCGAGGCCAAGACCGACGCGAAGGACGCGTTCATCATCGCCGACGCGGCCCGCGCGATGCCCCACACGCTGCGGGCCATCGACGGCGAGGACGAGACGATCGCCGAACTGGAGATGATCGTCGGCTTCGACGACGACCTGGCCGGCGAAGCGACCCGGGTCGCCAACCGGCTGCACGGCCTGCTGACCCAGATCCATCCTTCGCTGGAACGGGTCCTGGGGCCGCGGTTGCAGCACCCGGCCGTCCTCACCCTGCTGGAACGGTTCGGGTCACCGGCCCAGATCCGCAAGGCCGGCCGACGGCGCCTGGTCACGCTGCTTCGGCCGAAGGCGCCGAGGATGGCCGAGCGGCTGGTCGAGGACATCTTCGACGCCCTGGACGAGCAGACCGTGACGGTCCCGGGCACGGAGGCGGCCGCTCTGATCGTCCCGAGCCTGGCCGCATCCCTGACGGCCGTGCTCGACCAGCGCAGGCTCCTGGCCGGGCGGATCGAGGAACTACTGGAGGCCCACCCTCTTTCGAAGGTCCTGACCTCGATGCCGGGCATCGGCGTCAGGACCGGAGCCCGCATCCTGATCGAGGTCGGCGACGGCAGCACCTTCCCAACCGCCGGCCACCTCGCCGCCTATGCGGGTCTCGCCCCGGCGACCCGGAGCTCGGGCTCCTCGATCCGCGGTGAACAGCCCTCCAGGAGAGGAAACAAGCAGCTCAAACGGGCTTTCTTCCTCTCCGCGTTCGCCGCCCTGGCCGACCCGGCCTCCCGGGCCTACTACGACAGGAAGATCGCCCAGGGCAAGCACCACACCCAGGCCGTCCTCTGCCTCGCCAGACGCCGGGCCGACGTCCTCTTCGCCATGCTCCGCGACGGCGCCTTCTACGAATCACGTCCTGCGGCCACGGTCAGCTGATCTGCGGCTCCGCCAGCAGCACCACCCGGTCGGACTCGACGTCGAATCCCAGCACCGGATGGCTCTGGTCCCAGTCACCTTCGGGCGTCATCACCACCGGCTTGCTGAGTCGGCGCCCGATCGCACGAAGAAATCCGCACAGCACATCCAGCCGGTCCTGTCCCTGCAACTCCCTCAGGTCCACGTCGAAACCGATCTCGTCAGCCGACTCCAACCGAAAGATCGCCAACACATCCGATGTCAGCCAGACCCGCAGGTCCGCGCACTCGGCATCAGCAGGCCGCGACAGCACCTCCCCAGCACGCGGCAGCGGAATGACCACGCCACCTTCGGAGTACTCACTCCGCCAGCCACTCGCAACGATCAGATCAAGGACCGCTTGCCAATCCTGGACCGTAGTTCCCGTGACCCACACATCCGGAAGACACCCCTCCCAGTCAAGGTCGAAGAAGCCCTTCACGTCATCCCACAGCAGCTCAGACACCAGGCAATGCTGACCTCAGCCCGAACACGAACGCACCCGGATTTCCTTGACCAAACCCATAGGGGCACCCCCCGCTACGACGACGTCCTCGTCCGCACTCCGACCGTCCTGGCCATCACCCTGCACGCCAACCCCAGGACACCCACCTGAAACCCCCTCGGGACAGGCGCCCACGGCGTCCAACCAGATCGCCTGTCCCGAGTCCATCTCACCCCGTACGAGACGAGAGGGAGGACCCAGTATGGCGTCCCACCTGCGCTCCCGACCCGGCTTCGGGCAGCGCGCATTCTTACTGACCACAGCCGCGATCTCGCTGACCGGCTGGACTGTGCACGCCACCGCGCTCTACCGGCGCCTTGAGAAGAAGGATCCGCTCACCGGCCTGCTCCGGCGCGACGCATACACCGCCCGGGCCCGGCGGATCCTGGCCCGGCATGGCGACGACGTTGCTGTGGTCTGGGTCGACGCCGATCACTTCAAGGACATCAACGACAACCTCGGGCATCCGGCCGGCGACACGATTCTCGCCGCCTTCGGCGCCCGGCTGACCGCTTGGGCAGGCCCCCGCGCGGCCACCGGCAGGCTCGGGGGCGATGAGTTCGCCGTCGTCCTGGAACTGTCCGCCGGCCGCCGCACGCACCGCCTGGCGCAGCTGGTGAGGATGCTGCACACGCCCCCGGCGCCGACGACTGGTGGCCCCGCGGCACCCCCGACCTCGACCCGGTCGGCGCCCTGACCGGCCTGGGCGGCAGCGACGAGCTCTGACCGGCCGGCCCGGAAGACGCCCCCGTCCTGATCCTGGGTCCCTCCCTGGGTACCCACCTGGCACATGTCGTAGAAGCCGTCCAGGGGCGTCCAGTTAGTTCAGGGGGAGTGCGTAAGTCCAGGTCAGAGCCTTGTGACGTGAGTGCGTCCGCAGGGTTGGTGACATGCCTGTGATCGCTTGTGATAGCAGGTGAGAGGTGAGGAGCCCTCGGCGGTTGATGCCGATGGGGGTTCTGCGCGTGGTGGGTTGCGCCGGTGTACCATCGCGCTGCGCCGTTTCGGCGAGGCGAGAACCAGGCTCTCCGACGCCTTTCAGGCCGTGGGGGACGACGTCACCTGGACCTGTCTCCCCCCTTGGCCGGTCCACTTCGCACGCGGCGAACGTATCGGTATCCGCCCCGTCGGCCTCGACCGGCCCATCGTGGCGCAGACGGCCAGGCCCGCATCACCCCCGAGGGCTACGCCGTCGCCCTCGCAGACGGGGGCCAGCGATTGCTGCGGTAGCTCCGCCCGCTCGTGGTGCGGCGGATCTGATGGCCCAGGGCCCCGTGCCGCCGCACCGGGCAGGTGCGGCGGCACGGGCGTGGCCGGCGGTGCCGTACCGGGTGACCGGGATGCGCAGCACGGTGCCCTTGTCCGGGTTGGACACCCAGACCGCCCTGTCGTGGATCTTGATGCCGTTGGCTGCCCTGGTGCAGTCGGCGACTCTTCCTGAAACGTTGCACTTCGAGTGAAGCAATGTCTGTGCCCGGGAGATCAGATTTTGACGGACCGCGCAGTGGGAGTTTTTGCCGCGCAGAGCAGAGTGGAATTATTCAACGTACACGGGCCGTTCCGGCGTGCTACTGTCGATCTCGGTTGCAGTTGTGGTTCCCAAAACTTCAAGTGCCCCCACCAGGCTTCTGCCGGTCGGGAGCGCTTCTGTATTTCCGGTCATTTCCGGGCGGGGTAATCATCGCGGCGACACGGCGTTCGCACAGTGCGGATGCCGATGTACTGCCCCAAAGGAGATATGACATGGCTACTGGTACTGTGAAGTGGTTCAACGCGGAAAAGGGCTTCGGCTTCATCGAGCAGGACGGTGGCGGCGCCGACGTGTTCGCCCACTACTCGAACATTGCGGCGCAGGGCTTCCGTGAGCTGCTCGAAGGCCAGAAGGTGAGCTTCGACATCGCGCAGGGCCAGAAGGGCCCGACTGCCGAGAACATCGTTCCCGCCTGACGCTCACGCACCATCTGTAGCTGGGGCCCGCATCCTTCGGGGTGCGGGGCCCAGCTACACGCATCTCCCGCGGTGATTTCACCCGCGGGACGACTCGGGGGAATCCGCCCCCCACCACGCGCGGCTCCTCCTTCAGGGGTGCAGGCGCATCCTGAAGGCAGCCGACGCCCGGATCTTACGTCCCCATCGCGTCACTCATTTCAGCACGTGCGCTCCGGAGATTTCCGCCGGCCAGATTGCTTTCTTTTACTACCGGTCCATACTTGTAATTCTCCATGCCGCTCATCGCTGCGGGAATTCCTTGATATGTGCCACATCGAGGAAGGTTCCGCATGAACCGCACACGTACGAACGACCG
This sequence comes from Streptomyces adustus, assembly GCF_009377175.1. Lineage (GTDB taxonomy): Bacteria > Actinomycetota > Actinomycetes > Streptomycetales > Streptomycetaceae > Streptomyces > Streptomyces adustus. The sequence continues at coordinate 5,539 of NZ_VJZD01000312.1, read as the reverse complement.
CTCCGCCCGCACCCGTACGGGCGGTGCCGACGCGGGGAAGGGCGGCAGTCGCTTCGGCTCCCCGGCACCGCGCCGTTCCGGCGGATACGGCCGTCGGCCCGCCCCAGTGCAGGGTGAGTTCGCGCTGCCCAGGACGATCACCCCCGCGCTGCCTGCCGTTGAAGGTTTTGCCGATCTCGGTCTGCCCGAGCAGCTGCTGGCCGAACTCGGCAGGCAGGGCGTGACCGTGCCGTTCCCGATCCAGGGCGCGACGCTGCCGAACTCCCTGGCGGGCCGTGACGTCCTGGGCCGTGGGCGCACCGGTTCCGGTAAGACCCTGGCCTTCGGCCTCGCCCTGCTCGCCCGTACGGCCGGACGGCGTGCTGAGCCCCGCCAGCCGCTGGGGCTGATCCTCGTACCGACGCGTGAACTGGCGCAGCAGGTGACCGACGCGCTCACTCCGTACGCCCGCTCCGTCAGGCTGCGGCTGGCCACGGTGGTGGGCGGGATGTCGATCGGCAGGCAGGCGGCCGCGCTGCGCGGCGGGGCCGAGATCGTCGTCGCGACCCCTGGCCGGCTCAAGGACCTCATCGACCGGGGCGAATGCCGCCTGAACCAGGTGGGCGTCACGGTGCTGGACGAGGCCGACCAGATGGCCGACATGGGATTCATGCCGCAGGTCACCGCGCTGCTCGACCAGGTGCGTCCGGAGGGGCAGCGGATGCTGTTCTCCGCCACCTTGGACCGCAACGTCGACCTGCTGGTGCGCCGCTATCTGACCGACCCCGTCGTGCATTCGGTCGACCCCTCGGCCGGTGCGGTCACGACGATGGAGCACCACGTCCTGCACGTCCACGGCGCTGACAAGCACGCCGCCACGACCGAGATCGCCGCTCGCGACGGTCGGGTGATCATGTTCCTGGACACCAAGCATGCCGTCGACCGGCTGACCCAGGACCTCCTCAACAGCGGAGTACGGGCCGCCGCGCTGCACGGCGGCAAGTCGCAGCCGCAGCGCACCCGCACGCTGGCGCAGTTCAAGACAGGGCACGTCAGCGTGCTGGTAGCGACCAACGTCGCGGCGCGCGGCATCCACGTCGACAACCTCGACCTCGTCGTCAACGTCGACCCGCCGACCGACCACAAGGACTACCTCCACCGCGGCGGCCGCACCGCCCGCGCCGGCGAGTCCGGCAGTGTCGTCACCCTCGTCACACCGAACCAGCGCCGCAGTATGGTGCGCCTCATGTCGGACGCCGGGATCCGGCCGCAGACCACCCAGATCCACTCGGGCGACGAGGCCCTGCGCCGGATCACCGGCGCCCAGGCCCCCTCCGGCATCCCGGTCGTCATCACCGCACCGGTGGCCGAACGCCCCAAGCGCAGCGCCACCTCCCGAGGCCGGCGCCGCCCCGCTTCGGGAAGCCGACGCGCGCCCGTACGCAAGTCCGTCTCCGGCGCGGCGGCCTAGGACCTTCGTGATCAAGAAGCTGACTCATCTCTGCAGGAGGCACCTTTTGACGCTGATTCAGATGCAGCCCCGCCCGGCGAGCGCCGACCCCGTGCACAGGACGGCGGAGGAGGTCTTGGACGCGGCCGGACCGCAGGTCTGTGACGACATGAGCGTCGAGGTTGCGCTGTCCGTCATGGCCGCAGCCCGCACGAGCCGACTGGTCGTCTGTGACCAGGACGACCAGCGCACCGGCCTGGTCACCCGGACCGACCTCACCACCGTCCGCGACAGCTCCGCCTACACGGACCGCGTCCGCCTGCGCGACATCCTCGGCGACCACGGCTCGTTCACCTCACCCGTGACCACGATGGCCGAAGCCGAGCACGCGACGCGCACCCGTGGGCTCGGTGTCCTGCCGGTGGTCGACGGGCAAGACAGCGCCCTGGGCGTCCTCGCCCTCTCCCGCTGAGCCGCCGCACCCTGGTCGGACCGTTCTCCCCTTCTCCCTTGTGAGGCCCCATGCGCTGCGTCATCGCCCGCTTCCCCTTCGAGCTCACCAAGGGCGGCGTGCTGGAATCGATGAAGGGCATCAAGCCCGAACCGGTCACCGGCGATTCCGTGATCATTGGCCGTCGTCACTATCCCGTCAAGCAGGTCGGCCAGGTCGTCACGCGCCAGGACCGCCGTGACTTCAGCGCCCTCGAAGTCCTGCGGGCCATGACTCAGCTCGGCTTCACCTGCCACGCCGTACCCAAGGCCGCACCCCTGGGCGTTCTCAGCCCGATGCAGCACGCCTCCTCGTTGCTCGGCACCCCCGTTCCCGTCTGACTCGGGGAACAGCACGAACCGACACCTGAACAGCACTGTGGGCCCTACCGGTACGCCGGTCGGGCCCACACTGCGTGCGGCCGGTTCCTGTCGCCGTCGCTCAGTGGTCGGAATAGCTGAAGTCGCCCATGGTCCAGGCGCTGACGTCCTCGATCGCAACCCGGTACATCCCGCCTGTCTCCGGGATCCCGACCGTGCCCTGCAGGATCCGGGCGACACGGAAGTGCCAGATGCGTGGGCGGCCCGTCCTCCTTCATGGGGGCGTCGAAGACGGCGGCGAACTCGCCCAAGCGGGCGGAATCCGTCAGCACCTCCGACACTCTCTGCCTCCACAACGCTTCGGGAGCCAGGCGGGGCCGGTGATGACCGCGCCACCGGTGACCACGGTCAGGCACATCTGGGTGCTCTGCGCGCACTCCACCAGGGCGGCGACGTCAACGAGCAGCTTGTCAGGCTTCGACCTGAAACCCGACGTGCTGCGCGGCGGTGGGTCACTGCGAGCGCCGGACTGAGCCTCTGAGCTGCTTGAACCATCCAAGGACCGGTCGAGCAGACAGGTCGAAACGGATTACCTCATCTTCGAGCGCGCGGAAATCTATGCCAGCCGAAGTAGACATTGGATGGCGGTGTGGTTATGGTTTCTCACGTAGCCGAGATCGAGCGAGCGCGGCAGAGATGAACTGCCGGGCAGCAGTGCACGCAGTTGCACTTCGCAGTACCCAGCAGTGAAGTCAGTGAGCAGTACCTCGGTGAAGGCGTCAGCTGCGGACGCGCGCACCGGGAGGTTCGGCAGTGGGGCTCCAAGCCCGAGCAGACGCACGACGGGCGACAGGGCCGGCTGCCGAAGAGTGGCGCTGTTCGAGCCACCAGCAGTTCGCAGTTCCGTCAGTGAGTAGTTGATCAAGAGGGAAGAACGGAGGAGCCGAGCGCCATCAGGATCGCCCGGGTAAAAGTCATGGACCCGGGTACCGCAGGACATCGATAGTGAGGTGGTCTCCGGTCAAGCAATCGCGATCCCCGCGCCCCCGACAGCATGTCGGTCGGGTCTGCGGAAACAGAGGGCCGGTGCAGTATCAGGGCCGGCAGATGGTGTAGTAGTTCCTTCGGGGCCCTGGTGCCAGTACGGCGCCAGGGCCCCTCCACGCGTTCCACAGAGAGGTGCAATGACAGCAGACGACACGTTCGGCCGTCTCGATGACGACGACTACCCCGCCTACACCATGGGCCGGGCCGCCGAGATACTCGGCGCCACACAGGGTTTCCTCCGCGCCATCGGCGAAGCCCGCCTCATTACCCCGCTGCGCTCCGCAGGCGGCCACCGCCGCTACTCCCGCTACCAGCTGCGCATTGCAGCCCGTGCCCGGGAGCTCGTCGACCAGGGGACCCCCATCGAGGCCGCCTGCCGCATCGTCATCCTCGAAGACCAGCTGGAGGAAGCCCAGCGCCTCAACGCCGAATATCGCCGTGCCGCCGAATCAGCGAACCCAACGTCAACAACATGAGATGAGCGTGCCCGTCAGCGTCGGCGGGCACGCACGCCCGGTCTCGTGTGCGGCGTGATCATTTCATCTGGTGACGCGGCGTGTGGGCGTGTAGCGTCTGCGTCAGCCGTCGTGGTTCGGAATTCCCTCTTGCCCACGCTCCTGGTGTGGGCGTTTTGCTGTGCTGTGCCGCAGGGACCAAGGCGATCACCTCCGTCTGCCACATGGAGTGGGAGGCGTTCATCGACTGGAAGGCATGACCATGGCTACGGGAACCGTGAAGTGGTTCAACGCAGAGAAGGGCTTCGGCTTCATCGCCCAGGACGGCGGCGGCCCGGATGTCTTCGCGCACTACTCAGCGATCAACTCCACAGGCTTTCGTGAGCTCCAGGAGGGCCAGGCCGTGACGTTCGACGTCACCCAGGGCCAGAAGGGTCCACAGGCCGAGAACATCAACCTGGCCTGACCTCGCAGACCTGCCCGAGGGAGCGCGCACGCCGCGTCCGGTGGCCTCCGCCCGTGCGGGCCTGCCGCCCACCTGGACGAAGTCGCCCGATCTGTGGAGGCCCGGGGCGGCGCGACTTCGGCCCGGAACTTCCTGACCTCAGTCCATGGACCGGCCGAGCCCGTTCCCGCGTCATCGCTGTCCGTGGCCGCGTCAGATCCCGCAGGTCCCGCATCTCCTGGGCGTCATGCGAGCCAAGCGGACTCCTTCGGACGGGTGTGCGGTGAGCTGTCGGTGCCGCCTCGCGCGGCCATGCGGCCCAGGTAGCGGTGCACGAAGTGGATGCTCATCGCGCCTTCGCCGACCGCGGAGGCCACCCGTTTCACCGAGCCGCTACGGACGTCCCCTACCGCGAAGACCCCGGGCAGGCTGGTCTCCAGGGTCATGCACGAGCGCCCGCGGCCTTGCCACACCTCGGGTTACCGGTAGTTCGTTAAATTCGGTGGTGGCGTGGGTTGACGGCAGGCCTGGTCGGTCGTAGTTCGGCTGTAGGAGTCAACTGCCTGGCTGGGAGCTGAAGATGACTGCTCGCCGTCCGTGTCCGCCTGCGCCGGGACCATTGGAGGAGTACGCGGCCCGGTTCGACGACCTCTTCTTCAGCCTGGCCCAGAGGCGAGGGTTTCGCGAGTACCTGACCGGTCTGCTGGCGCCGCGGGATCGGAACAAGACGATCACCTGCCTGGCCGGGGCGGAGCCCGTGGCGGGTGCGGGGACGCCGGGGGTACAGCGGCTGCAGTTCTTCCTGTCGGAATCGCCGTGGGAGGCCGACCTGGTCAACGACCGGCGGCTGGAACTGCTGCGCGAGGAACCCGCGACGGCACCGCATGACGGCGGGGTGATCGTGATCGATGATTCCGGGGACCGCAAGGACGGCACGGCGACCGCGCACGTGGGCCGGCAGTGGCTGGGACGGTTGGGCAAGACGGACAACGGCATCGTCACGGTGACCACGGTGTGGACCGACGGCCGCGTCTACTACCCGCTGCACACGGCCCCCTACACCCCCGCCCACCACTTCGCCCGCGGCCGGTCCGACCCGGCGTTCCGTACGAAACCGCAGCTGGCCGCTGCTCTCGCGGCCCGAGGAAAGGAGGCGGGCTTCGGCTGCCGGGCGGTGGTCGCCGACTGCGCCTACTCCGTCAGCGACACCTGGTACCTCGCTCTGCGCGAGGCCGGCCTGGCCTACGTGGTCGCGCTCAAGCCGCACCGCGGCACCTGGGCCCTGGCCGACCAGCCGCACACTCCTGTCGAAGCGGCCCGCGCCTTGACCTGGCGCGATGCCAAGCGTCCAGG
>NZ_VJZD01000311.1 GCF_009377175.1 Streptomyces adustus | reverse complement strand
CCCCACGAGGACGCCATGAGCAGCAGCACGGTCAGCACCGTCGTCACCAACATCGCCACTCTGGTCACCAACGATCCCTCCCTCGGTGACGGGTCCCCCCTCGGTGTGGTCCGGGACGCGGCCGTCGTCATCGAGGGCGACCGTGTCGTGTGGACCGGTGAATCAAGCAAAGCACCCGCCACCGACAACCGGGTCGACGCCGGCGGCCGCGCGATGCTGCCCGGCTTCGTCGACTCCCACTCCCACCTGGTCTTCGCGGGCGACCGCACCGAGGAGTTCAACGCCCGCATGTCCGGCCGGGCCTACAGCGCCGGCGGCATCCGCACGACCGTCGCGGCGACCCGGGCGGCCAGCGACGAGGACCTCGAACGCAATCTCACCCGCTACCTCGACGAGGCCCTGCGCCAGGGCACCACGACCTTCGAGACGAAGTCCGGCTACGGCCTGACGGTCGCCGACGAGGCCCGCGCGCTGCGCATCGCGGCCCGGCACACCGACGAGGTGACCTACCTGGGCGCGCACATCGTTTCGCCCGACCTCGCCGACGACCCGGCCGCCTATGTCGCCCTGGTCACCGGCGAGATGCTCGACGCCTGTGCCCCGTACGCCCGTTGGATCGACGTCTTCTGCGAGAAGGGCGCCTTCGACGGCGACCAGGCCCGCGCGATCCTCACGGCCGGCAAGGCCAAGGGCCTGCACCCGCGCGTCCACGCCAACCAGCTCTCGTACGGCCCCGGCGTCCAGCTCGCGGTCGAACTGGACGCGGCGAGCGCCGACCACTGCACCCACCTGACCGACGCCGACGTGGACGCCCTCGCGCACAGCCGTACCGTCGCCACCCTGCTGCCCGGCGCCGAGTTCTCCACCCGGGCGCAGTGGCCCGACGCCCGCCGCCTTCTGGACGCGGGCGTCACGGTCGCCCTGTCGACGGACTGCAACCCGGGATCGTCCTTCACGTCCTCCGTGCCCTTCTGCATCGCGCTCGCGGTACGGGACATGGGGATGACGCCGGACGAGGCGGTCTGGTCGGCCACGGCGGGCGGCGCGGCCGCCCTGCGCCGCGACGACGTCGGCCGCATCGGCCCCGGCGCGTACGCCGACCTGACCCTCCTCGACGCGCCGAGCCATGTCCACCTCGCCTACCGGCCGGGCGTGCCCCTGGTCAGCGGGGTGTGGCGGCGAGGCGCGCGGGTGCTCTGAGCTCTGCCCGGCAGGACCTAGGCGGCTCCCGCCCGCCACCGCTGGACCGGACCGCCGCTCAGCGGCTCCAGCGACACTCCGTCGCCGTAGGACTGCGGGGTCACCCCGGTCTCGATCGCGATCGCGGGGCGGATCACCCCGTCGTCGTCGACCGTGAAGGTGAGGTTGCGGCCGTTGCGGCCGTCGACCGAGTCGCAGTTCCAGACACCGACGCCGTTGTCGACGTCGCCGCGGCTGTCGAGGCAGAAGTCCGGGTCCGCGTACGACTGGAGGACACCGCGGTCCGCGTCGACCCGCCAGCGCTGGGTGTCCGCGCCGGAGCAGGGGGCGGTGACGACGTCCGTGCCGTTGTCGAAGTCCCCGCCGACGTCCAGACAGCGGCCCGTGGACACGTTCACGACCTGGGCGTAGGCCGCGCCCGGCGGCCGCGGCGCGGGCGAGGGGGTCGGGGTCGGCGTCGGCTTGTGGGTGGTCGGCCTCGGGCGGGCCGAACTGTGGCTCGGCGAGGGCGAGGTGCGGGTCGGGGACGGGGTCGGGGCCGGCGCGGAGTAGGTGGCCGTCGCCGTGACCGTCACCGGGGGACTGGAGGGAAGGGCCGCCGCGCCCGCCGACTGCTGCCGGTCCTGCGAGCCGTCCGACGTGTTCAGGAACAGCAGCAGCGGCACCAGGACCACGCTCAACGCCGCCGAGGCCAGCACGATGCGTCGGGACTGCGGCCAGGTCCGGGGCGCGGAAGGATCCGTGACACGCGCGTCGAGGCGCGGGTTGACGCGCGTCGCGGCAGCCGCGTCGCTCCGGGCGTAGGCGGTGCCGCCCCACGGCAGCAGCCCCTCGGCCAGCGCCGTGCGCGGGTCGTCACGCAGGGCGGACAGCTCCTCGTACGCGCTCGTGCAGTGCGGACAGCGCGTCATGTGGGCGTGCAGGTCGGGGCTGTGGCGGGGGTGGTCCGGTCGCGCGGACTCCTCGATCAGCCGACGGAAGTCGCCGCAGCGCGGGTCGTCGGAGGCGGCCAGCCGGGCGCGCAGACAGGCCTGGCCCAGTGCCAGCAGCGCCTGCGGTGCGCCGTGCCGGACGTCCCATTCGGTGAGCCCGAGGAATCCGGCGGTCCGGTTCTCCGGCTCCCGGTCCACGACGCCGTACCAGATCAGGCCCTGCGCGCGGGACGGCAGGGAGCGGAACGCGGCGAGCATGGGCGGGACCGGGCCGCCCGGCGGGGCGGTGTTCAGGACCAGCAGCAGCCCGGAGTCGAGGCCGGCGGCCCGCCCGTCGGTGGCCCAGGACGCGGCCGAACCCGCGGTGAGCAGCAGGAGCCGGTGGCGCAGAGGCACGTCGGGGTCGGTGCCGCGTGCCGTCTCGCGGGCCACGGAGGTGAAGGTCTGTGCCGCCAGCTGGCGTGCCGCGGCCTCGCCCGTCACGCACAGGCGGGCATAGGCGAGGACCGAGGACTGGTGGCGGGCCCGGAGCTCCTGGAGCGCCGGATAGGCGGACGCGGTGTCAGCGCGCAGCAGTTCGGTCAGCCGGGCGTCGGACGCCCCCGCGTGGACTTCGCCGCCGCCTTGTGCCATGTTCTCCGGCCCTCCTTGCCCCCCGACGGTCACCCGACCGTCCTGACGTACCAGCCAGTTTGGGATGCCCATGGTGAGGGAGGAGAGGCTTTGGGTAAAGGGTTATCTCCGGGTAATCAAAGTGGCTGCCGGTGCGCGGGGTTGGGGCGGCACCGGTCACCCGTCACTCCTCGGCCGTCAGGCCCTTGCGCAGCCGCACCAGGGTCCGCGACAGCAGGCGCGACACGTGCATCTGGGAGATGCCGAGTTCCTCGCCGATCTCCGACTGGGTCATGTTGGCGACGAAGCGCAGCGAGAGGATGTGCCGGTCCCGGGGCGGCAGTCCGGCGATCAGCGGCTTCAGGGACTCGACGTACTCGATGCCCTCGATCCCGTGGTCCTCGTACCCGATGCGGTCGGCGAGCGCTCCCTCGGAGTCGTCCTCCTCGGGCTGCGCGTCCAGCGACGCGGCGGTGTACGCGTTCGACGCCGCCATGCCCTCCACGACCTCGTCCCTGCTGATGCCGAGGCGCTCGGCGAGCTCGGCCACCGTCGGGGCGCGGTCGAGCCGTTGGGCCAGCTCGTCGCCGGCCTTGGCCAGGTCGAGGCGGAGTTCCTGGAGCCGGCGCGGGACGCGCACGGACCAGGAGGTGTCGCGGAAGAAGCGCTTGATCTCGCCGATGACGGTCGGCATCGCGAAGGTGGGGAACTCGACGCCGCGGGCCAGGTCGAAGCGGTCGATCGCCTTGATCAGGCCGATGGTGCCGACCTGGACGATGTCCTCCATCGGCTCGCTGCGCGAGCGGAAGCGGGAGGCGGCGAACTTGACCAGCGCGAGGTTGAGTTCGACGAGGGTGTTGCGGACGTACGAATACTCGCGCGTCCCTTCCTCCAGCGACTCCAGCCGCTCGAACAGCGTCTTGGACAGGGCCCGCGCGTCGACGGGGCCGACCTCTTCGTACGGGGGAATCTCCGGAAGCCCGGCGAGCACGTCGTCCTGCGGGACGGGCGCGGGGTGGTTCCGCTCGATGGGATCCAGATGTTCCGGAAGGGGTGTCGGCGTCGTCCGATGGGTATGCGACGCGTCGAGCCGGGGTGACATGATGTCCTCCATCGTTCTCGGCATATGGCTGCCGAAGCCAGTGCGCACTGCGGTGTGCGGCGCCTCCAAAGCCGGCCGTGTCGGGTGCGTGTCTCTACTAGCCCTACCCGTTCCACCGAGTCCACCGCAAGTCCGATTCAGTGGTAAATGTCCGTTTATGGGCGGTTGTTCGGGTGTCAGGTTGTGTGGAGAAGGCGTAGTGTTCGAGAGCATCTGTCAGCAGTCACGACCTCGGGAGTGAGAGACGCATGGACCGCGGGACGGTCGGCAGCGCGCAGTCGGGCCGGCTTCTGGTGGAGGTGCGGGAAGAGGGCTCCAGCGCCGTCGTGACGCCGGTGGGTGAGCTCGATCACCACACGGCGGATCTGTTGCGCGACCCCCTCGACGACTGCCTCTCCAAGGGTTTCAGCAAGCTGGTCGTGGACTGCTCGCGCCTGGAGTTCTGTGACTCCACCGGGCTGAACGTGCTCCTGGGCGCGCGGCTGAAGGCGGAGGCCGCCGGAGGCGGGGTGCACCTCGCGGGGATGCTGCCCGTGGTGGCGCGCGTGTTCGAGATCACCGGGGCCGAGGCGGTCTTCACCGTCCACGACTCGGTCGATTCGGCTCTGGCCGACGACGGCGCGAACGGTGACGGCGGCGGTGACGACGGCAGTGATGTGGCGAAGGGCACCGGAGATGGCCGTGCGGCGGGGGAGTCCGGCGACTCGGCCTGAGCCGGTCCGCCGGTCGGCGGTCGGCGTTCCCGGCCCTCGCGTCCGGCTGCGTCCCGGCCGTCTCGACCCGGGTGAACCCGTGCGTCCGCTCGTGGACGGGTCCCCGGGTGACGTCGGCTCGTACCGACAGGGGGGTGTTCGGTCGGCCCGGTCGGGCAGGAGACATCCTGAATGTGTCGGCGCCGCGTCGACGGAATCGCCGTCGATCTACGTACTGACTCTTGAATCGTGAACTGGTGAATCGGTGAGGTGAAGCGCTGATGAGCACCACCCGGCCCTGCTCGCCGGGCGACCGCGGCCCGGAGCCGATCGGCGCTTCGGGGGCGTCCGAGGGTGACGTGCCAGGTGGCGGCATGTCCCGCGAGGACGCGGTCGCGTCGTCGACGGGTCGTCAGGTCCGCCGGCTGAGCCTGGACGGCCAGAGCGGCGTCGTGCCGCTCGCCCGCGACTTCGCCCGTCAGGCGCTGTACGCGTGGGGCTGGTTGCCGGCCGCCAGCGCGGATCGCCGGGCGGCCGCCGAGGACGTGCTGCTCGTCGTGTCCGAGCTGGTCACCAACGCCTGCCTGCACGCCGAGGGGCCCGAGTCGCTCCGGATCTCCTGCGACAACAAGGTCATCCGGGTCGAGGTCGCCGACCGTGGCACCGGTCAGCCGGCCCCCCGCACCCCGCACCGCGCCGGCCGGCCCGGCGGGCACGGCATGTTCATCGTGCAGCGGCTGTGTCTGGACTGGGGTGTCGTCCGCGCGCCGGGCGTGACCGGCAAGACCGTGTGGGCGGAGCTGGGCGCACCGGCGTGAGCCGGTGGGAAACCTTTCCGCCGCACCCGGCCCCTGGGGCATCGCCGCCCTCGGGGTCCGGCCACGGCTCAGGCCTCGGCCGACCCGCATGGTCCTGACGACCCCTCGGGTCCTGGCCTCCCATGGGCCTGGCTGCCCCTCGGCCCGGTCCGACCTCCATGCCCCTGAGCGCCCCGCGGGCCCCGGCCGATCTCCATGGCCCTGAGCGCCACTCGGGCTCTTACTCGCGGTTACCCTCAGGCCGGGCCCTCGGGCCGTACTCCCGGTCCGGGCCCTCCGGTCGCCCGCACGGCCTTCGCTCCGCGTCCACCGGACCGGCGCAACTCCGGCGTGCGCCTTGTCTTCCCTCCTCGCGGCCCCGGGCGTACCTTGACGGCCGATCTGATGTTCCGTCAGAAACGAGGGGACCGTGTCGTACCAGAAACGAACCGCCGCGTTCGCGTCCGTCGCGGCCCTGGCCGGCTCGGCGGTCCTGCTCGCCGCCCCGGCGGCCCGGGCCGAGGTCGTGAACGTCAACTACCAGTGCAAGACGCCCATCGGCGACAAGAGCGCCGTCTCGCCCATCGACATCGAGGGCGTCAAGAGCGGCAGCGGCTACCGGATCACCATGTCCTGGCAGAAGGGCGTCTCGTCCAGCCCGGTCGAACTGGGCAAGGGCGCGATGAACCCGAGCGCCACGGTCAGGCTGGGCGGCGCCGACAGCGGCACCCTCACCGTCACGGGCGCCGCCAACCAGGCCGCCATCCCGGCCAACACCCCGATAAAGATCAATGACTTGAGCGGCACGTACACCCCGAAGAAGACCGGCAAGGTCACCTTCACGGCGGGCGTGCTCACCATAAAGGCGCTCGGTACGACCACCACGTGCACGCCCGCCAACAACCCCGGGCCCTCGCTCACCCTCGACGTGACCTCGGCGGCCGGCGGCACGAGCGGCGGCTCGACCGGGAGCACGAGCGGGGGCACGCACAGCGACAGCGGTTCCGGTGCGGCTCTTCCGCAGACCGGCCCCGCGGACTCCGCCGTCGCCCTCGGCACGCTCGGCGGCACGGTGCTCCTGGCCGGCGCGGCGGGCGTGCTGTGGCTGACCCGCAGGAACCAGACGGCGCGGGAACGCCGCTGACCGTCCGTCGCGACGCCCCCGCCCGATGGAGCCGCCGATGTCGTACGCCGCCCGTGTCCTGCCCCTGTCCGTCCTGCTGCTGCTGGGTGCCGCGCCCGCCGACGGCGGCTGGTCGGCCGCGCCCGCCGGCGGCGGCCGCCCGTCCTTCTACGTGGAGGGCGCGCCCGGCGCCGTCCAGCAGGACGCGGTGTCCCTGACCAACCGCGGACGGCGGCCGGTCACCGTACGGCTGCGCGGGACCGGGGTGCCGGTGACGTTCGCCGGTGCCGAGGTGCGCATCCCCGCCCGCACCCGGGCCGACGTCCCCTTCACGGTGACCGTCCCGGCGGACGCGGCCCCCGGCGACCGCTCCGGCACGATCGTGGCGCGCGGCGGCGACGGCCGTACGGCGACCGTGCCGCTGCGACTGCGGGTCGGCGGGCCCGAGTTGTCCGCGTTGACCGTCGAACACGTGGCCGTGCACGCCGACCGCATCACGTACGAACTGGTCAACCGCGGCACCACGGTGCTCACCCCGCGGCTGGCGGTGCGCGCGAGCGGAGTGTTCGGCCGCCGGCTCCTGGACCGCGCCCCGCGCGCCCTGTCCGTCGAGCTGCCTCCGGGACGCCGGCTGAAGCTCAGCGAACCCTGGCCCGGCCGGCCCGTCCTCGACGCGGTGGACGTGACGGTGACCGCGACGGCGGCGGGCGGCGCCCGGGACACGGCGAGCGGGTCGGCGCGGTTCGTGCCTTGGGGCGCGGTCGGCGGGACGGCGGGCGCCGCGGGGGCGGCCGCCGCCGCGCTTCTCGTCGTTCGGCGGCGCGGGGCCCGTACGGCGGGCCGCCCCGCGGCGCGGCGGCCGGGTACGCAGGTCGAGTCGACGGGAGGGCTGCGGTGAGCGGCAGACAGCGGATCGGAGTGCTGGCGGCGGTGTGCGCGGCGCTGCTCCTGCTGACCCCCACGGCACCGGCGACGGCCGCCGGGCCCACCGTCCAGTTGTCGCGGGCGCAGGCCGGAACCGGCGGTTCGATCACCGTCAGCGGCAGCGGCTGGCGGTCGCACGCCCTGCTGATGCTGCTGGTGTGCGGGCAGTCGGCGCCCTCGCGCGGCGTCCTCGGCGGCACCAACTCCTGCGCCAACGCCGACGGGCGGGCCGTCACCACCGACGCCGACGGCCGCTTCAGCCGCGTGCTGCCGGTGACCGAACCGCCGGTGCCGTGTCCGTGCGTGGTGCATGTCGCCACCGTGACGGGGGCCAAGGCACAGGCCGACGCGGTCCTGCGGGTGGCCGGGCACCCGGTGCGGCCGCTGCCCGCGCGGACCGACGCCGGACGGCTGTCCGTCCTGACCGACATCCGGCTCGACGGATCGAGCGGCGTGCTGACCTGGTTCGGCGCCCCGCCCTCGCGCACGATGGTCCTCACCGTCGGCAACGTCGGCACCGACGCCGTGACGGACCCGGTCTTCCGGGTCGGAGTCTCCCACGGGGTGTTCGCCCCGCAGTGGGACGAGCAGCAGTGGCGGGGCACCCTCGCGCCGGGCGGGAAGGCGCGGATCAGGCTGCCGGTGGAGCTCTCCGCCGGGGCGCACGGCGACTACACCGTCTCCCTCGCGTACGGCGGCCGGGTCCTCGGCGAGCAGCCGTGGGGCGTCGGCCGTCCCTGGGGCGTGACCCTGTTCTGGATCCTGCTCTGCGTGGTCGTACCGGTGGCGGTGTTCCGCGTCGGGATGGCGGTGGTGGACCGCGTCCGGCCGCACCGGCCACGGCGCCCGCGGGGGCCGCGACGGGCGCACGCCGGGCGGTCCCCCGGCCGGGCGGCCCGTCTGTCGCGGCTGCCGGGGCGGCGCCGCGGCGACCGTACGGACGCGTCGGACGCGTCGGACGCGCGGGACGGGTCGTACGCCATGGGCGCCGCGACCGGTGCGCCGGCCGCCGCGTCCGCTCCGACTTCGACCCTGCCGTGGTTCACCCCGGACTCCGCTCCGGGCCCGGCGGCCGGTCGGCTCTCCGCACCGCACGACGACAACCCGGCGAGTCCTACGACTCCCGTCACGAAGGGACCCACGTGAGCATGCGAAGGAGAGTCACACCGGTCGGCCGCCCCGGCGGCATACGCAGAGCCGGGGCGGCGGGGGCCGCGTTGATGCTGGGCGGCGCGGGACTCCTGCTGGGCGTGGCCGCGACGCCCGCCCAGGCCGCCGAGGTGTCGTTCGCGACCCACTGCGTGCCGCCCGCCGGGCTCGACCCCGTGGACGGCACCACCAAGGTCGAGATCACCGCGCCGGCCACCGCGAAGGTGGGCGACACGGTCGAGGTGGTGTGGAAGTTCGTCCAGGCCGCCTCGAAGAACCCCGACATCATCGACCTGCCCGCGAACTCGGTCCAGCCGTCCGGCACCCTCAAGGCGGCCGGCGCGCAGAGCGCCGACATCGCGATGCAGGGGCCGCGCGAGAACCCGGCGATCCCCAAGGGCGCCGCCATGGTGCTGTCCGACATGAAGGGCACCCTGAAGCTCACGACGGCCGGGACGGTGACGCTGACCCCGGGCGCCTACACCGTCAACGCCATGTCGACGGACACCAGGTGCACACCGACGTCGACGGTGCCGCAGGCGGCGACCATCGAGGTGTCGGCGGGCGGCGGGGGCACGTCGAGCCCCTCGTCCAGCGCGACCGTGTCGCCCTCGGGGTCCCCGACGGGCACGGCGAGCCCGACCGGATCCGCCTCCGCCTCGGCCTCCGCGTCCGCGTCGGCGAGCGACGGCACCGGGCAGACCGAGTTCACCGGCAAGCAGGTGCAGGTCCCGTACGCGTGCAAGACGCCCATCGGCGACAAGAACGCCACCTCGGCCGTGCAGATCGACGCAAAGAAGGACGGCGGGAGCTTCGCGCTCACGGTGAAGTTCGGGCAGTCGGTGATGGACAGCCCCGCGGACATCCCGGCGGGCTCGGTCAAGCCGTCGATGGAGGTCGTGCTCGGCGGCGCCGACCACGGCACGGTGCACGTGGAGGGGCCGCTGAACGCGGACGTGATCAAGTCGGGCGACCCGATCGAGATCCCCGACCTGACTGGCACCTACAAGCCTGGCGCGAGCGGTGAGTCGACGCTGTCCCCGGGCGTGTTGACGATCGAGGCCCTCGGTACGACCACGACCTGCACGCCGACGTCGTCCGAGGTCTCCCTGACCCTGGACACCACCGAGCAGGCGAGCGGCGCGTCCGGGTCCACCGGCTCCGGCACGACCTCCTCCGGCAGCACCTCCACCGGCGGTCTCGCGGAGACGGGCGCGGGCGACCACGGCGCCCTGAAGGCCCTCGGCCTGGTCGCGGGGACGGCGATCCTGCTGGGCGGCGCGGTGTTCACGTTCATGCCGCGCCGACGGACGCGGTAGGGCGGCGGGTCCGCCCCGGCACACGCGAGGGCCGCCGCACCCCGGTGGGGG
>NZ_VJZD01000310.1 GCF_009377175.1 Streptomyces adustus | reverse complement strand
CCCTGGGGTGGTGGGGCTACTGGTCGGAGGAGAAGCGCACCGAGCCTGCCGGGATGCGGGCGTCGCACCAGACGCGGACGCCGTCACGGAGCTCGTTGTCGGCGCCGACCACCGCGCCGTCGCCGACGACCGTGCCGGTGAGGACGGAGCGCCGGCCGACGCGGGCCCGGGTGCCGATGAGCGAGTCGGTGATGACGGCACCCGGTTCGATGACGGCACCGGGCAGGATCGTGCTGCCGAACACCCGCACGCCCTCCGCGACGAACGCGCCCTCGCCCACCACCGTCCCGCCGGTCAGCTTGGCGTCGGGGGCGACCCTGGCCGTCGGCAGGATGAGACGGTCGCCGCAGCGGCCGGGGACGGCGGGCGAGGGGGCGCGGCCCAGGACCAGGTCCGCCGAGCCGCGTACGAAGGCCGCCGGGGTGCCGAGGTCGAGCCAGTACGTCGAGTCGACCAGGCCCTGGAGGTGGGCGCCGGCGGCGAGCAGCTGCGGGAAGGTCTCGCGTTCGACGGAGACCGGGCGGTCCCGCGGGATCGTGTCGATGACCGAGCGGCGGAAGACGTACGCCCCCGCGTTGATCTGGTCGGTGATGATCTCCTCGGGTGTCTGGGGCTTCTCCAGGAAGGCCAGGACCCGGCCGGTCCCGTCGGTGGGGACCAGGCCGTAGGCGCGCGGGTCCGTGACCTTCGTGAGGTGGAGGGAGACGTCGGCGCCGGTCGACTCGTGGGTGTCCACCAGTGCCCTGATGTCCAGGCCCGTGAGGATGTCGCCGTTGAAGACCAGGACCGGTTCGTCGGGGCCGGAGTGCAGCCGGGAGGCGACGTTGCGGATCGCGCCGCCCGTGCCGAGGGGCTCCTCCTCCGTGACGTACTCGATGTGCAGACCCAGTTCGGAGCCGTCGCCGAAGTGCGGTTCGAAGACCTCGGCCAGGTAGGACGTGGCGAGGACGATGTGGTCCACGCCCGCCGCTCTCGCTCTCGCCAGCTGGTGCGTGAGGAACGGCACCCCGGCCGCCGGGACCATGGGTTTGGGCGTGTGCACCGTGAGCGGGCGCAGCCTGGTTCCCTTGCCGCCGACCAGGAGGATGGCTTCTGTCACCTGTCGTCTCTGCTTCCTGCCGGGACCGGCCGAACTGTCTTTCGGCCGGCCAGTGTACGCAGACCGTCTCGTTGGCTTCTTCGGTTGCCGCGCGGTGTCCGCCCCTGGTTCCCGGCTGTCCCCCGACGGCGGTGAATGCGCCCCGCCGAACACGCTCCGGCCGTCAGCGCCCCTGATAGCGGGCCGCGTTCGTGCGGGCGGTGCCGAGCTTGCCGTAGAGCTGCCGCCCTGGGCACTCCGTGGCGAACCCGTCCCGGTGGCCGGAGATCACGTTCAGTCGTACCTTCTTACCTTTTCGGTAGAGATTGCCACCGCCGGACGTCAGATATGTCTTTCCGCTCGGATTGGCCCCGAAGAGACCCAGCTTCCAGGCCGTCAGCCGGGCGATGGCCGTCACCGCCGCGGCGGCCGGCTCGGTGGTGCCGTACGTGCCCAGGACCGCGATCCCCATGCTGTCGGTGTTGAAACCGAGGGTGTGGGCACCCCGGACCGGCTTCGTCACTCCCCCGGCGCGGCCCTCGTAGATGTTTCCGCACTTGTCGACGAGGAAGTTGTAGCCGATGTCCCGCCAGCCCATGCTCTTGACGTGGTAGCGGTAGATACCGCGGATGACTGACGGCGCCTGTGCACACGTGTATGTGTTGCCGGAGGCCGTGTGGTGCACGAAGGCGGCCTTGACCTTCGACGTGTAGACGAACCCCTTCTCCCGCAGCGTCTCGCTCGCGCCCCAGCCGAGCCGGGTGACGATGCGCGGGCGCGGGCCGATGTACGGCGTCGCCCGCTGCCGCTGCGCCGGGTCGGCGGCCGCCAGGGTGCGCAGTTCGTCCACGGTCTGCCGCCGGGTCAGCGCGGGGATCACGGTGGCGCCGAGCGGGACCAGGTCGGCGTTGGCCGACGACGCGGCGGCCGCGGCGGCGGTCAGCCGGACCGCGGCGTCCGATGTTCCGCGCGGGGTACGGGACTTCGCGGCACCGGCGCGCGGCGCGGCCACCGGGGCATGGCGCGGGCCGGAGCGCGCGGCGGCGACGGCCGGGCCCGGCTTCGCGCGCCCCGGGTCGACGAGTTCGAGGCGCAGCCCGGAGGGGAGCCGGGGGCGGGAGCCGGCCGGGGGCACCGCGCGCAGGCTGCGGCCCGCCCGTTGGGCGGAGGCCGGGCCGTGGGCTCCGGACTCGGCGTGGACGCGCACCTCGACCCCGTCCGAATCGCCCACCCACAGGGGCGCGGTGGCGCCCCGCACCCGGACCGAGGCGTACTCGGCGGTGCCGGGGTCGGCGCCATGGTCGCCGTAGTGCGTGTCGACGTCCCGCCAGCCGGACCAGGCACGGGCGCCGGCGGCGCGGGTGCGGACCTGGACACGGCCGCGCAGCTCGGCGTCCGGGTCGTCCCAGACGACGCCGACCAGGGAGAAGCGGTGCACGTCGCGGCGCGGCAGGCCCTGATCCTTGGTCAGGGCGCCCGGGGTGCGGGTGGTGGAACCGCGGTGGTCGGGGGCGAGGGGGACGAGGGGCAGCGACTGGGTGCTGCCGGGCAGGTCCGGCGCCGCGGGGGCGGCCGCGTCGCCGGGCGGGAGCGCGCTCGCGGACACCGTCCTGGGCGCCGCGGCGGCGGGCGGGCTCAGCGGCAGGGCGAGGGCGGCCGCACAGGTGACACCGATCGAAGAAGCAAGCAATCCACGCATGTCGCCGATCCTGGACATAGTCATATATATCTGTCCATCGGAGAACTGACGGTCCGTCGGACCGTGTTCCGCCGAACCGGTGTCCCGCGACCGGGCCGCCGGTGGGAGCGGGCGGCGCCGCCCGCGTACGCTTGCGCGGGTGAACGCCACCGATCGCACCCCTGCCGACCTGCTGCGTTCCGCGCTCGCCGCGGATCCCTCACGCCCCCTGGTGACCTTCTACGACGATGCCACCGGCGAACGCGTCGAACTGTCCGTGGCCACCTTCGCCAATTGGGTGGCCAAGACCGCCAACCTCCTCCAGGACGGACTGTCCGCGGAACCGGGCGACCGCGTCGCGCTGCTGCTGCCCGCGCACTGGCAGACGGCGGTGTGGCTGCTGGCCTGTTCCTCGGTGGGTGTCGTCGCGGACGTGTCCGGGGATCCGGCGCGGGCGGACTTCGTCGTGGCCGGACCCGGGCGGTTCGAGGCGGGGCTCGCGTGCCGCGGGGAACGGTACGCGCTGTCGCTGGCGCCGCTCGGCCGCCGCTTCCTGCCGGGCCCCCCTGACGGCTACGCCGACTACGCGGTGGACGTGCCGACCCATGGCGACCGGTTCGCGCCGTACGTGCCCGTGGACCCGGACGAGCCCGCGCTGATCGTGGCCGGGGCGGAGTTCACGGGGACCGAGGTCGTGGCGCGGGCCCGGGACGAGGCCGCCGGGCTGGGGTTCACCGGGCCCGGGGCCCGGCTGCTGTCCGGGCTGCCCTACGACACGTGGGAGGGGCTGAGCGCCGGGTTGTACGCGGCGCTGGCGAGCGGCGGGTCCGTGGTGCTGTGCCGGCACCTGGAGGAACTCTCGGACGACGGACTGGCGAAGCGGGTGGAGAGCGAGCGGGTGACGGCGGTTCGCGCGGGCCGCTAGCGCGGGGCGGTTCGCCGGAGGCCGGTGGAAGCTGCGGGCCGGCTGCGGCTCGGTGCGCAGTTCCCCGCGCCCCTGGGGATTTTGCCGCAGGGCCGGTGGAGTCCGCGGGTCGGCTGCGGCTGCGTGCGCGGTTCCCCGCGCCCCTTAGGGGGTCGCCCGTTCGGGCTACTCCCGCCCGCAGCCCTGCGGTGGTCGCGCCATGGTCGTAGGAGCAGCACCCTGGTACGCGATGAGGGGGTGGACCCGGACGTGACCGACGACGCGGCGGAAGTCGCCCGGGGCCGGTGCGCCGACGGGGCTCGGTCCTCCGGGAGGTGTCTCGGGCCGGGAGCGGGGGCCACCGCGGAGGGCAGCGGGCTGATACGGCGGCGGCAGCGGCGGTGGCTGCGCGGAGCCGCGACCGGGGTGGCGGTGCTCGTCGCCGGTGCCGTCGGGGCGGGGTGGACGGTGTACGCGAAGCTGAGCGGCAACATCAAGGCCGACGACGCCGCCGCGGCGGAACTCGCCCGGTACGACAAGGAGCGGCCCACCGCCCTCGTGCACGGCGCGCAGAACATCCTGCTGATCGGTTCGGACTCGCGCGCGGGCGCCGGGAACGGGAAGTACGGGCGGGACTCGGGGACCGAGCGGTCGGACACCACCATCCTGCTGCACCTGGCCGCCGGGCGGCACAGCGCGACCGCCGTCTCCCTGCCGCGCGATCTGATGGTGGACGTGCCCTCGTGCCTGCGCCCGGACGGCAGCCACACCGAGCCGACGTTCTCGATGTTCAACTACGCCTTCCAGATGGGCGGCTCGGCCTGCACGGTGCGCACGGTGGAGAAGCTCACCGACATCCGCGTCGACCACTACGCCGTCGTCGACTTCGCCGGGTTCAAGGACATGGTGGACGCCGTCGACGGCGTCCAGGTGTGCCTGAAGGGCCCCATCGCCGACAAGGCCGCCCGGCTGCGGCTGCCCGCCGGCCGCGTCACGCTCGACGGCGAGCAGGCCCTCGGTTACGTCCGCGCCCGCAAGTCGCTCGGCGACGGCAGCGACACCGACCGGATGGACCGCCAGCAGCGGTTTCTCGGAGCGCTGGTCGACAAGGTGCAGAGCGACGACGTACTGCTCGATCCCGGCAAGCTCTACCCGGTGCTGGACGCGGCGACGTCGTCGCTCACCACCGACCCCGACCTGGCGAGCCTGCGCGGCCTCTACGAGCTCGTGCGCGGGCTGCGCGAAGTCCCCGCCAGGCGCATGCAGTTCCTGACCGTGCCGCGGAGGTCGTACGTGTACGACGCCAACCGCGATCAGCTCGTGGAACCCCAAGCGGAACGCCTGTTCGAGAAGCTGCGTCGGGACGCGCCGGTGAAGGTCTCCCGGAATCCGTCGAAGAATTCCGGCGATTCCGCCCTAAATGATCCCACGTCCGCCACGCCCGTCTTCCGGGGCAACACGGCCGCCGAAGACAGCTGCAAGTAAAGCGCTTGCCAAGTTGGCGTACTTTTACGAACGCCAGTTCAAGGAAATGGGCGTATTGCCCGCTTGTAGGAACGTGGAATTTGTCACGGCCGTCGCCTGACGCTGAACTGGGCGGATAGTGTGAGCGATCCCGGTGCCCTGGCCCGCGAGGTCCTGCCTCGGGTCGCGCACTGTGTGACCGTGACCCGAGCGCCTTGAGGGGGGAAAGGCGCCGCGTGGCCCCGACGGAGGATTCGGACAACCGTGGACGCGCAAGGCCGTGGGCGGGCGGACAACATCGACCCCGCAGACCAGTGGGTACTCAATCCGAACACCGGCGAATACGAACTGCGACTGGCTCCTTCCGCTCCGCAATCAGCGGTGCCCCGGCCTCGACGATCCGCGCCACGCGGAGCGGGTGCCGCGGATGTGAACAAGAGCACAGCGCGCAGTCGTACCGCCGCGCCGCCCGGACGGGAGAGGGAGGTGCCGGATCCCGAGATCCCGGCACCGCGCCGACGCCGTGGCGTGCCCGAGGAACCGCCGCCCGGACGGAGGGGGCGGCGGCCGGGGAAGAAGAAGTCGCGTGCGAAGAAGATCCTGCTGTGGACCGGCGGCACGATGGCCTTCGTGCTGGTCGCCGGCGCCGGAGCGGGATACCTCTACATCCAGCACCTCAACAGCAACATCCAGTCGTCCCCGGACGACGGCGCGAGCACCGGTGGCTTCAACAAGGACAAGGCGATCAACATCCTTGTCATCGGCACCGACAAGCGCACCGGCGCGGGCAACAAGGGCTACGGCGACGCCGGCAGCGTCGGCCACGCCGACACCACGATCCTGCTGCACGTCTCCAAGGACCGGACGAACGCGACCGCGCTCAGCATCCCGCGCGACCTGATCGTGAACGTCCCGGACTGCCCGACCACCCAGCCGGACGGCACCACCAAGGTCATCAAGGGCACGGACGGCGTCCGCTTCAACACCAGCCTCGGCCAGGACGAGCGGACACCGAGCTGCACCATGCGCACGGTCACGGAGCTGACCGGGATCACCCCGGACAACTTCATGGTCGCCGACTTCAACGCGGTCAAGACGCTGACCACGGCGGTCGGCGGGGTCGACGTGTGTCTCGCCAAGGACATCAAGGACCCCGACTCGCACCTGAACCTGAAGAAGGGGACCCAGCACATCGAGGGCGAGACAGCGCTCGCCTTCGTGCGCACCCGGCACGCGGTCGGCTTCGGCGGCGACCTGAGCCGGATCACGCTCCAGCAGCAGTTCCTCAGCGCGCTGATGCGCAAGCTGAACTCCAACTCCACCCTCACCAACCCGACGAAGATGGTGAAGGTGGCCGAGGCGGCCACCAAGGCGCTGACCGTGGACTCCCAGCTCGACAGCATCAGCAAGCTGAAGGACCTCGGTCTGGAGATGGGCAAGCTCAACCCCAAGAACCTGACGTTCACCACGGTGCCGGTGCTCGACAACCCGGCCGAGAAGGTGAAGGCCACGGTCGTCCTCAACGAGACCACGGCGCCCACGATCTTCCAGATGATCCAGGAGGACGTGTCCTTCACCGAGGTGGCGGCGCAGAAGAAGGCGGCCAAGAGCAAGGAGGCCGCCGCGGCCGCCAAGCGCCTTGAGGGCACCCAGTCCGCGGCCTCCGAGGTGCGGGTGCGGATCCTGAACGGCGGGGCCGTGGCGGGCAGCGCACAGGAAACACTTAACTGGCTGCAGAATGATGAGGGCGTGACGAAGTCGGAGAACGCGGGCAACGCCCCGGCGACTCTGAGCAAGACAACGCTGGAGTACGCGCCCGACCAGGCCGACCAGGCACGCAAGCTCGCCAAGCTCATGGGTCTCTCCGGATCCGCGCTGAAGCCCGGCAAGAGCGTGACCAACTCACAAGGTCTGCCCGCGATGACGCTGACTCTCGGCAAGGACTTCAAGGGTGCGGGCGTGTCCCTGACCGCGGCGACAAAGGTGCCGGACTCGGTCAGCACGTCCACAGCGGACAAGGTTGAGTGCGCCAAGTGACCTAACGGGTCCGTCTCGCGTCTTAGAACGCGCGGGGTGGACCCGTTGTCGGGCGCAGGGTGGGGAGGCTGGAGTTGGCGCAGAGCATTGTGCGAGGGGAGGCGTCTGCGGTGGACGACACGATGTCGCTCACGCCGCAGAGCCAGGGCACGCCGTCGGACCAGGAACTGTCGGACCAGGAACTGAACGGGGGCGGCGGCAACGGCACCAAGAAGGCGGGCCGCAGCCGCCGGGTGCTGCGCTGGTCGGCGACGGTGATGGCCGTGGTCATACTCGGCACGGCCGGCGCCGGGTACCTGTATTACCGCCACCTCAACGGCAATATCCACAAGGATGCGTTGAACATCGGCGACGAGAAGGACAGAGCCGCCGGCACGAAGGCGAACGCGGCGGGGCAGACCGCGCTGAACATCCTGCTGATCGGTTCGGACGCTCGGGACACCGAGGAGAACCAGAAGCTCGGCGGCGCCAAGGACACCTTCGGCGGCGTTCCACTCGCCGACGTCCAGATGCTGCTGCACGTCTCCGCCGACCGCTCCAACATGTCGGTCGTGAGCATGCCGCGCGACACCCTGGTCGACATACCCAAGTGCACGGACCCGGACACCGGCAAGGTCTACTCGGCCAGCACCACGACCGTGATGGCGAACCAGTCGCTGGGCCGCGGCGGTCCGGGCTGCACGGTGGCGACGTGGGAGAAGCTGACCGACATCCACATCGACCACTTCATGATGATCGACTTCTCGGGTGTGGTCTCCATGGCGGACGCGATAGGCGGCGTCCCGGTCTGTGTGAGCTCCAACGTCTGGTCGCACACCTCCACCGGCCACGGCTCGGGCCTGAAGCTGAAGGAGGGCACGACGTCGGTCAAGGGCAAGCAGGCCCTCCAGTGGCTGCGCACCCGGTACGGCTTCGAGGACGGCAGTGACCTCGCGCGCGCCAAGGCGCAGCACATGTACATGAACTCGATGGTCCGCGAGCTGCGCGCCAGCGCGAAGCTGACCAACCCGACCAAGTTGCAGAGCCTCGCCGAGGCCGCCACGAAGGCGATCACCGTCGACGACGGCCTGGGCACCATCACGAAGATGTACGACCTGGCCGAAGAGCTCAAGAAGGTCCCGACGGACCGCATCACGATGACGACGATGCCGAACGAATACGTCGGCGCGCGCGTGAAGCCCACGGCGGACGCCACGAAGCTGTTCCGCATGGTGCGCGAGGACATCGCCCTCGACGGCAAGGACAAGAAGAAGACCGCCGCCACCGCCACCGCGGAGGCGACCGCGGATCCGGCAGCCGCGGACGACCAGATCGCGGTCCAGGTCCGCAACGGCACGGCCACCGACGCCCTGGCCCCGGTCCCCGGCCGCGCCAAGGCGGTGACCGAGCTGCTGACCGGCAAGGGCTTCACCGAGGCCAAGGCGGACACCTCGGCGGCCACGGCCGAGGCCACCACCCTGATCCGCTACCCGAGCGCCGACCTCAAGGGCGACGCCGAGCGGGTCGCGAAGTCCCTGGGCATCCCGGTGAGCGCGGTGGAGAAGTCCACCTCCGTCTCCGGGATCACGCTCGTGGTGGGAGCCGACTGGCGGTCGGGTACGACGTACAAGGCGCCGGCGGACGAGGACAAGACGCCCGACACGGCGCAGGCGATCAACGCCTCGGACACCTCGCAGTGCATGCAGGTCAACCCGGCCTACACCTGGTAGGACGGCAGTCCCCGGACACACATCGGCCCGGACCGCGGGAGAGCGGTCCGGGCCGAGCCGTATGTCCGAGCGGCAGGCTCTACGCCTCGGCGCCGACGACCGCGGGCCGCCGGGAGGCGATGACCTTCCTGGCCAGCGACCGCGGGCTGGTGAGGAAGCCCCAGCCCCACGACATGTGCATGGTGGCCAGCGCGACGGGGATCTGGAGGCGTGCCTTCAGCGGCAGCCCCTTGCCCGCGGGCACCGACCCGGCGACGATCGCGGCGAGGTAGCCGGCGGGTATGACGAAGCCCCACGGGGTGAGGGCCGCGCCCACGACGACGCCCGCCGCGATCGCGCAGACCGCGGCCGGCGGGGCGAGGTAGCGCAGGTTGATGGAGCCCTCGTGGTAGCGGGCGACCACGTGCCGCCAACGGCCGTAGTCCTTGTACTGCTTGGCGAGCGCCTTCACGCTGGGGCGCGGACGGTACGACACCCTCAGCTCGGGCGAGAACCAGATGAGGCCGCCCGCCTCCCGGATCCGGAAGTTCAGCTCCCAGTCCTGGGCGCGGATGAACTCCTCGTTGTAGCCGCCCTGCCGCTCCAGCGCCTCACGCCGGAAGACGCCCAGGTACACCGTCTCGGCCGCGGCGGCCTGTCCACCGGTGTGGAAGGCGGCGTTGCCGACGCCGACCTTCGAGGTCATGGCCGCGGCGACCGCGTGCTCCCAGTCGTTCTCGCCCTCGGCGTGCATGATGCCGCCGACGTTCTGCGCGCCGGTCTCCTCCAGGAGCCGTACGGCGGTGGCGATGTAGTTCGGCGAGAGCATGCCGTGGCCGTCCACGCGGACCACGACCGGATGGCGGGAGGCCTTGATCGCGGCGTTGAGGGCGGCGGGCGTACGACCGGTCGGGTTGGGCACGGTGTGCACCCGCGGGTCCTCCGCCACGAGCTCGGCGGCGATCTCGTCCGTACGGTCCGTGGACGGACCGATGGCGATCACGACCTCCATCTCGCCCGCGTACTCCTGGGCGAGGATCGCTCGGACGGCCTGCCGGAGATGCCGTTCCTCGTTGAGGACGGGCATGATCACGGAAACGGCGGGAAGCTGCACGTCGGACTTGGCGTTCATCGGTGCTCACGTTACCGCGAACGGGCGACACCGGCGCGCGCCGCCGGGTGCTCCGCCCCGGGCGGCAGATCGTATGGGCCTACTGTGCTCACGGATCGCGTACGGCCTCGTCCGGAGGTGCCCCACTTGTCCACCCCCACCCGTTCTC
>NZ_VJZD01000030.1 GCF_009377175.1 Streptomyces adustus | reverse complement strand
CCCGCCGCTCCCGCCGCCTCCGCCGCTCCGGCCGTTCCCGCCGACCGGCCCGTGTACGTCATAGGCGCCGGCCCCGGCGGGCTCGCCGTCGCGTACGCGCTGCGCGCCCGCGGCGTCCGCGCCGTCGTCCTGGAGAAGTCCGACCAGGTCGGCGCGTCCTGGCGGCGCCATTACGACCGGCTCCACCTGCACACCACCCGGCGGCTGTCCGCCCTGCCGGGGCTGCCCATCCCGCGCCGCTTCGGCCGCTGGGTGTCCCGCGACAACGTGGTGCGCTATCTGGAGAAGTACGCCGAACACCACGAGCTGGAGATCGTCACCGGAGTCGAGGTCTCCCGCGTCGAGCGCTCGCCCGACGGCACCGCCTGGCTGCTGCACGCCACCGGCGGCCGTGAACTGACCGGCGCCGCGGTGGTCGTGGCCACCGGCTTCAACCACACGCCCCACATCCCCGACTGGCCGGGCCGCGATTCCTACACCGGCGAGCTACTGCACGCCGGCGCGTACCGCAACGCCGAGCCCTACGCGGGCCGGGACGTGCTGGTCGTCGGGATCGGCAACACCGGCGCCGAGATCGCCGTGGACCTGGTGGAGGGCGGCGCCAAGCGGGTACGGCTGTCCGTCCGCACGGCCCCGCACATCCTGCGCCGCTCGACGGCCGGCTGGGCCGCCCAGTACACCGGTGTACTGGTACGGCGACTGCCGGTCGGGCTCGTCGACCGGCTGGCCGGGCCGGTCGGCAAGCTCAGCGTGCCGGACCTCTCCGCCCACGGCCTGCCCCGCCCGGACACCGGCCTCTACAGCCGCGTCACCGCGGGGTCGATCCCGGTCCAGGACGTCGGCCTCATCGACGCCGTGCGCAAGGGGAAGGTCGAGATCGTGGCCGCCGTGGACGGCCTGGAGGACGACGAGGTCGTGCTCGCCGACGGCAGCCGCATCTCGCCGGACGCCGTCGTCGCCGCCACCGGCTATCTGCGCGCGCTGGAGGACCTGGTCGGCCACCTCGACGTGCTCGACGCCCGGGGCCGCCCGGTCGTGCACGGCGCCCGCACCCCGCGCAACGCTCCCGGCCTGTACTTCACCGGCTTCACCAACCCGATCAGCGGCATGTTCCGCGAGCTGGCGATCGACGCGGAGAAGATCGCGAAGGCCGTCGCGGGCGGCGCGGCGGGCACCGAGGCGGGGCAGGTGTCCCGCCTCCCGAACTGACCCGGTACCGGCGCACGCCCCGCCCGCCGTCCGGCCCCGGCCCCACGGCGAGCGGGCGGCCGCCCGTTCTTTGCGTGCACAGCCATTCCTGACGGATCGTCAATTCAGTAATCTGACAGTGCGTCAGTTATTGGCTGTCACACAGGAGCGGGCGGACCGATGCTTGGATCAACCCACGGCACCCTCACCACCGACTCCCGCCGGGCCCGCGTCATCGCGTGCGGCGAGCCCCCGGCGCCGGCCGTCCACGGCCGCCCGGCCGACGTGGACGACCTCGACGTCGGCGGACGCCCGCTGTACGCCGCCGTCCCCGACCTGGACCGCCTCTTCCGGCCCGAGTCCGTCGCCGTGGTCGGCGCCTCGGACGCCGACGGCCGGCCCAACACCGGCATCACCCGGCAGTTGCTCGCCTGGGCGGAACGGGTGGGCGCGCGGCTGCACCCGGTCCACCCCACCCGCGCCTCGGTCTTCGGCATCCCCTGCCTGCCGTCCGTCGCCGAGCTGCCCGGGCAGGTCGACCTCGCCGTGCTCCTGGTCGCCGATCCGCTCCCGGTGGTCGAGGAACTTGCCGAGGCCAAGGTGCGGTTCGCGGTGGCCTTCGCCTCCGGGTTCGCGGAGACCGGGGCGGCGGGCGCGGCCGCGCAGGCCCGGCTGGCGGACGCCGCCGCCCGGTCCGGGGTGCGGCTGCTCGGACCCAACACCAACCTCAACGCCTTCGAGCACTTCCGGGACGACCTCGAAGGACCGGCGATCGCCCTCATCACCCAGTCCGGCCACCAGGGCCGTCCCGTGTTCGCCCTCCAGGAGCTCGGCATCCGCCTCTCCCACTGGGCGCCCACCGGCAACGAGGCCGACCTGGAGAGCGCCGACTTCATCTCGTACTTCGCCGAGCGGCCCGAGGTCGGGGCCATCGCCTGCTATGTGGAGGGACTGAAGGACGGCCGTTCCTTCCTGCTCGCCGCCGACCGGGCCGCCCGGCGCGGGGTGCCGGTCGTCGCGGTCAAGGTGGGCCGCACGGAGACCGGCGCCCGCACCGCCGCCTCCCACACCGGCAAACTGACCGGCTCGGACGCGGTGGTGGACGCGGCGATGCGGCAGTTCGGGGTGATCCGGGTCGACGGTCTCGACGAGCTCCAGGACACCGCCGCCCTGCTGGCCCGGGCCCGCGCCCCGCTCGCGGACGGGGTCGTCGTCTGCTCCATCTCGGGCGGCACGGGTGCGCACGTCGCCGACCTGGCGACCCGGGCCGGGCTGCGGCTGCCGGTGCTGTCCGAGGCCAAGCAGGCCGAACTGCACCAGTGGATACCCGAGTACCTGAGCGTGGCCAACCCGGTCGACAACGGCGGGCATCCGGTCGGCGACGAACGCGGCCGGAAGATCATCGACGCGATCCTCGACGACCCGGCGGTCGGCGTGCTGATCTGCCCGGTCACCGGCCCCTTCCCGCCGCTGAGCGACCGGCTGGTCCAGGACCTGGTGGACGCGGCCGAACGGACGGACAAGCTGGTGTGCGTGGTGTGGGGGTCGCCGGTCGGCACCGAGCCGGCCTACCGCGAAGTGCTGCTCGGCTCCTCGCGGGTGGCCACCTTCCGTACCGTCGGCAACTGTCTGGCGGCCGTGCGCGCCCACCTCGACCACCACCGTTTCGTACGCGCCTACCGCTCGCCCTTCGACGAGGCGCCGCGCACCACCTCCCCCTCCTTCCGCAAGGCGCGCGCCCTGATGCGGCCGGGCGAGCAGCTCAGCGAGCACGCGGCGAAGCAGCTGCTGCGCGCCTACGGCATCCGGGTGCCCCGCGAACAGCTGGTGACCAGCGCGGCGGCGGCCGTGCGCGCGGCCGGGCTGGTGGGCTACCCGGTGGTGATGAAGGCGTCCGGCGCGCGGATCGCCCACAAGACCGAACTGGGGCTGGTGAAGATCGGTCTGACCTCGGCCAGCCAGGTCCGCGACGCCTACCGCGAGCTGACGGAGATCGCCCGCTACGAGGACGTGCCGCTGGACGGCGTGCTGGTGTGCCAGATGGTGGAGCGGGGCGTGGAGATGGTCGTCGGCGTCACCCACGACGACCTGTTCGGGCCGACCGTGACCGTGGGGCTCGGCGGGGTGCTGGTGGAGGTCCTGCGGGACACGGCCGTGCGGGTGCCGCCCTTCGGCGAGGACCAGGCCAGGACCATGCTCACCGAACTGCGCGGCCGGGCCCTGCTCGACGGGGTCCGCGGCCGCCCGCCCGCCGATGTCGACGCCCTGGTCGAGGTCGTGTTGCGGGTGCAGCGCATGGCCCTGGAACTCGGCGGCGAACTCGCCGAGCTCGACATCAATCCGCTGCTGGTGCTGCCCCAGGGGCAGGGCGCGGTGGCCCTGGACGCCCTGGCGGTGTGTCGCTGAGATGAGCGCGACCGAATCCGCCGGGTCCTGGGTCCTGCACAGCGTCGAGGACCAGGTCTGCCGCATCACCCTCAACCGGCCCGAGGCCCTCAACGCGCTCACCCCCGACCAGCGGGAGCGCGTCATCCGGCTGCTCGCCGACGCCTCCGCCGACCCGCAGGTGAGAGCCGTGGTGGTCACGGGCACCGGCCGCGGCTTCTGCGCGGGCGCGGACCTGCGGGGCGCTCCGCCGGCCGGGGAGCGGGTCGCGGGCGATGTCGCCCGTACGCTCCGGCTGGGCGCCCAGCGGCTGATCGCCGCCGTCCTGGACTGCGAGAAGCCGGTGCTCGCCGCCGTGAACGGCACGGCGGCCGGTCTCGGCGCCCATCTCGCCCTGGCCTGCGATCTCGTGCTCGCCGCGGAGTCCGCCCGGTTCATCGAGGTGTTCGTACGACGCGGCCTGGTCCCCGACGGCGGTGGCGCCTATCTGCTGCCCCGGCTGGTCGGACCCCAGCGCGCCAAGGAGCTGATGTTCTTCGGCGACGCCCTCACCGCGCCGGACGCCGAGCGGCTGGGCCTGGTCAACCGGGTCGTCCCGGACGAGGAGCTGGCCGCGACGGCCCGGGCCTGGGCCGACCGGCTCGCCGCCGGTCCGACCCGGGCCCTCGCCCTGACCAAGCAGCTCGTCAACGCCTCGCTCGACGCCGACCGCGCCACCGCCTTCGCCGCGGAGGCCGCCGCGCAGGAGATCAACATGACCACGGCGGACGCGCGGGAGGGGGTGGCGAGCTTCGTGGAGCGGCGGGGGCCCGGGTTCCGAGGCCGCTGACCTCCTCGAAAACGGCTCCCGGTGCCCCGCACACCCCTTCCCATCTGACGCATCGTCAGCTTCAATGGTGGATGTGATGGGACACGCGGGGATGGCGGCAGCCGCCGTCCGTTGGCTCAGGTCGGCCGAGGCCGCGCCGGCTGCGCACGTGGAGGCGCTGCCGCGGCCGGAGTTGCGGTGTGTCGGCGAGGACGAGCGGGCGCCGGTCGACAGCGCCGAGTTCCGGCGGGTGCTGGGGAACTTCGCGACCGGCGTGACCGTGATCACCGCGCCCGCCGCGGACGGCGGGGGCTCCCCCGCCGGTTTCGCCTGCCAGTCCTTCTCCTCGCTCTCCCTCGACCCGCCGCTGGTCGCCTTCATGGTCGGCCGTACGTCGACGACCTGGCCGCGCATCGCCCGCGCCGGGGTCTTCTGCGTCAACGTCCTGGACGAGTCCCAGGACGAGCTGTGCCGCGCGTTCGCGGTGAGCGGCGCCGACAAGTTCGCCGGGGTCGCGCACGAACCGGCCCCGGTCTCCGGCGCACCGCGCCTGGCCGGGGCGCTCGCCTGGGTCGACTGCACCGTGCACGCCGTGCACACCGGCGGCGACCACCTCATCGTGGTCGGACGGGTGGACGCCCTCGGCACCGGCGAGGCCCCCGACGGGGGCGGCGGACCGCTCCTGTTCCACCGGGGGCGCTTCGCGCGGCTCGGACCGGCCCGCTGACCCGTCGGAGCCGGTCCGCCGGCTCTCAGGCCATCGCCGGCAGCGTCGGCATCGGCGCCGGCCGCCGCCTGATCACCAGGGCCATCAGCGCCGCCGCCGCGCACAGCGCGCCGGACGCGTACCAGACCACGTCGTACGAGCCGAAGGCGTCCCGGGCGACACCGCCGAGGAAGGCGACGAGCGCGGCCCCCACCTGGTGGGAGGCGAGCACCCAGCCGAAGACGATGGCGCTGTCGTCGCCGTACTGCTCCCGGCACAGGGCCAGGGTGGGCGGCACGGTGGCGACCCAGTCGAGGCCGTAGAAGACGATGAAGAAGATCATCGGCGGGTGCACGGCGGGCGCCAGCAGCATCGGCAGGAACAGCAGCGAGACGCCCCGCAGCGCGTAGTACACGGCCAGCAGGCGGCGGGGTTCGAAGCGGTCGGTGAACCAGCCCGAGGCCACCGTGCCGACCACGTCGAAGACACCGATCACCGCGAGCAGCGAGGCGGCCGCGGTGATGGGCATGCCGTGGTCGTGCGCGGCGGGCACGAAGTGGGTCTGCACCAGGCCGTTGGTCGAGGCGCCGCAGATCGCGAAGGTGCCGGCCAGCAGCCAGAAGGGGCCGGTGCGCACCGCCGAGAGCAGGACGGTCACGGCGCGGCGGGCGGCACCGGGGACGGGCTCGGGCTTCGGCACGAACTCCGCGGACCCGTACGGCTTCTGCCCCACGTCCGCCGGGTGGTCCCGCAGCAGCAGCCAGACGAAGGGGACGACGGCCAGGGCCGCGAGGGCCACCGTGACGGCGGCCGGCCGCCAGTCGTGCTTCTCGACGATCCAGGACAGCAGCGGCAGGAAGATCAGCTGGCCGGAGGCCGAGGCGGCGGTGAGGATGCCGGTGACCAGGCCCTTGCGGGCCGTGAACCAGCGGTTGGTGACCGTCGCCGCGAACGCCAGCGCCATCGAGCCCGAGCCGAGGCCCACCAGCAGGCCCCAGCACAGCATCAGCTGCCAGGCCGCCGTCATCCACACCGTCAGGCCGGAGCCGACCGCGATCACGGTCAGCGCGACCGCGACCACCCGCCGGATGCCGAAGCGGTCCATCAGCGCGGCGGCGAAGGGCGCGGTGAGCCCGTACAGCGCGAGGTTGACGGAGACGGCGGCGCCGACCGTGCCGCGCGACCAGCCGAACTCCTGGTGCAGCGGGTCGATGAGCAGACCGGGCAGGGAGCGGAAGGCCGCCGCGCCGATGATCGTGACGAAGGTGACGGCGGCGACGAACCACGCGCGATGGATGCGGGACCGGCGTGCGGGCGGGGTGTCCGCCACGATGGCTGCGGCTTCGGATGTCTGGGTCACGTCGTAGAGCATCCAGTGCGCGACCATGACAAACGAGTGGCCGGAAGGACAGCATTCGCTAGGATCGGGCCATGACCCGTGAGCGTGCGTTCCGCCCCCACCGTGTCGTCGTGCTCGCCCTCGACGGGCTGCTCCCCTTCGAGCTGGGCATCCCGCACCGCATCTTCGGACGGCCCAAGGACGCCGCGGGACGGCACCTGTACGAGGTCGTCACCTGCTCCGTCCGGCCGCCGGGCCCGGTCGAGACCGACGCCGACTTCGCCGTCCAGATCGCCCACGGACCGGAGGTCCTGGCCACCGCCGACACGGTCGTCGTCCCGGCGTCGTACGAACTGGGACCGGTCTACGAGCAGGGCGTGCTGACCGACGAACTGGCCGCCGCGCTCGCGTACATCCGGCCCGGCACCCGGCTCGCCTCCATCTGCACCGGCGGCTACGTCCTCGCCGCCGCCGGCCGGCTCGACGGCCGTCCGGCGACCACGCACTGGGCCGACGCCGCGCACTTCGCGCGCCTCTTCCCCAGGATCAAGGTCGACGCGGACGTCCTGTTCGTCGACGACGGCGACGTGCTGACCTCGGCGGGGGTCGCGGCCGGCATCGATCTGTGCCTGCACATGGTCCGCCGCGACCACGGCACCGCGGTCGCCAACGAGGTGGCCCGCCGGACCGTCGTACCGCCGCACCGGGACGGCGGGCAGGCCCAGTACATCCACCGGCCCGTGCCCGACCCGCAGGTGTCGGGGACGACCGCCGCCCGCGCCTGGGCCCTCGGCCGCCTGCACGAGCCGCTCCAGCTGCGCGACCTGGCCGCCCAGGAGTCCATGTCGGTACGCACCTTCACCCGCCGCTTCCGCGAGGAGGTCGGCGTCAGCCCGGGGCAGTGGCTGGCCCAGCAGCGGGTGGAACGGGCCCGGCACCTCCTGGAGTCCACCGATCTGTCGGTCGACCAGGTGGCCCGGGACGCGGGCTTCGGCACCGCCCAGTCGATGCGCCAGCACCTACAGACGGCGCTCGGGGTCACCCCCACCGCGTACCGGCGGACGTTCCGGGTCGGCGGCAGCGGCGACGACGTGCGGCCCGGCGACGACGCCGTCGGCGACGGGAGCCCCGTCGGCGCCGGTGCGGGCAGCGAGGCCGACCTGCGCGTCGCGCACTGAGCGGCCGTCCCGCCGGGCCTCGCCCCACCAGCCGAGCGCCGTCAGCACGAGGGTCAGCGCCACCCCGGCCAGGATCGCCGTCGACGGCGCCACGAACCGGAGCAGGGCGCCGGCCAGGGAGCCGGTGGCCGCGTACCCCGCGCCCGCGGCCGCGTACATGACCGAGTAGCCCGCGGCCAGGGCGCCCGGCGGAAGGGCCTCGCGCAGGGAGAGGTTGCGGGTGAGCATCGCCCCGGACTGGAGGGCGCCGCCCACGGTCAGCGCGATCGCGATGCCCGCCGGATGCGGGAGCAGCGCGGCGAACGTGATGCACACCGAGGTGCCCGCCATCAGCACCACACTGCGGGTACGCAGCCGTCCCGGCCAGTTCCGCAGGCCGTAGGCGAACGCGCCCAGCCCGGCGCCCACCGACATCCCGGCCAGCAGCGGGCCGGACCAGCCGACGCCGACGCCGCGCTGTTCGAGCAGGGCGGGCAGGACGAGTTCGCTCAGGCCGAGCAGGGTCAGACTGGCCGCGCCCGTGACGTACACCGGCCAGGCGTCGAGCAGCGGCCGCCGCCGCTCCACCCCGGGCCCGCCGCCTTCGCCTGTTCCCCGTCCGTCGTACGGGGCGTCCTCGCCGCCCGCGCCCCAGCCGGCCGGGAACAGCCGCAGGCCGGCCACCGACGACGCCATCAGGGCCGCCGCCAGCAGCAGCGGCACCCGCGGCGCGACCCCGAGGGCGAGCCCGGCGACCGCGGCCGGGGAGACCGCCCACACCCCGGCCGACAGCATCGACTCCACGGACAGCGCCTGGGCCGCAGCCCGCGCCGGGACCAGCTCGGTGAGCAAGGTGCGCAGACCGCCGGTGACGGCGGCCGGGGCGGCACCGGCGACGCACGCGAACCCGGCCAGGACGGCAGCCGGGGCGGCCGGGAACAGCCCGAGCCCCAGGAAGCCGGCGCTTCCGACGGCGAGCCCGGCGGACAGCTGGGCGCGGGTCCGCTCCGGCCGCAGCCGCGTCCCGAGCACCGGGGCGCCGACGATCTCACCGATGACGTACGCCGCCGCGAGGACCGCGCCCAGGGAATAGCCGCCGGGCCGCTCGCGCGCCAGGAAGACCAGGGCCAGCGGGGCCATGGCCACCGGCATCCGGGCGCCGACGGCGGTACAGGCCCAGGCCAGTACCCGCCTGGAGGCGATGTCGCGATAGGTCATGCGCAGACGGTACGGGCCGGGGCCGACGACGCCCCGGGGTTTTTCCACGGCTGTGGACGACTGCCGGTCGCCGTCAGAACGTGAGCACCCCGCGGGCCACCCGGCCCGCCTCCGCGTCGGAGCGTGCCTTCTCGAAGTCCTCGACCGGATAGGTGGCCGTGACCAGTTCGTCGAGCAGCAGCCGGCCCTGCCGGTACAGCTCGGCGTACAGCGCGATGTCGTGCTGCGGGCGGGAGGAGCCGTAACGGCAGCCGAGGATCGCCTTGTCCAGGAAGAGGGAGGAGACCTTGAAGGACGCCTCGGCCGTCGCCGGGGGCACCCCGAGCAGGATCGCCTGGCCGTGCCGGTCCAGCAGGTCGATCGCCGCGCGGATCAGCTCCACCCGGCCGACGCACTCGAAGGCGTGGTCCGCGCCGGTCGGCAGGACGTCCCGCACGCCCTCGGTGGAGGTGAGGAAGTCCGTCGCCCCGAACCGCCGGGCCATCGCCTCCTTCTCCGGGTTGGCGTCCACCGCCACGATCCGCAGCGCGCCCGCGATCCGCGCGCCCTGGAGCACGTTGAGGCCGATCCCGCCGGTGCCGATCACGAGCACGCTGTCCCCGCGGTCCACGCGCGCGCGGTTGAGCACGGCGCCCAGCCCGGTCAGCACCCCGCACCCGATCAGTGCGGCGGACGGCAGCGGGATGTCCTTCGGGATGCGCACGGCCTGCACCGCCTTCACCACCGTCCGCTCGGCGAAGGCCGAGTTGGCGGCGAACTGGTACACCGGGCGGCCGTCCCGGGAGAACGGCCGCCCGGGCCGGCCGATGGCCTGCCGGCACATCGTCGGCCGGCCCCGGTCGCAGTCCGCGCACGTCCCGCAGTTCGCGAGCGTCGACAGGGCCACGTGGTCCCCGGGCACCACATGACCGACCCCCGCGCCCACCGCCTCGACCACGCCCGCGCCCTCGTGCCCCAGCACCACGGGCACGGGGAAGGGGATGGTCCCGTCCAGCACGGACAGGTCGCTGTGGCACAGGCCCGCGGCGGAGACCGCGACCAGCACCTCCCCGGGTCCGGGATCCCGTACCTCCAGGTCGTCCGCGACCCGGACCTGCTTCCCGTCGTAGATCACGCCTCGCATCACGCGGCTCCCTTGGGCTCCCTGGGCAGGCCGAGCACGCGCTCGGCGATGATCGTGCGCTGGATCTGGTCCGAGCCGCCGTAGATGGTGTCGGCCCGGGAGAACAGGAACAGGTGCTGGAGCGCGTCGAGTTCGTACGGCGCCGCGGGCGACCAGTCCACCGGCCCGACGGTCGCCGCCGCGCCGCGCGCCAGCATGGCCAGCTCCCCGAGCCGCTGGTGCCAGCCCGCCCACAGCAGCTTCGCCACGCTGGGCGCCCCCGCGTCGCCGGTGCTGCCGAGGGTGCGCAGCGCGTTCCAGCGCATCGCGCGCAGCTCGGCCCACTGGCGCACCAGCAGGTCCCGTACGACGGGATCGTCCGCCGTGCCGGTCTCCACGGCCGTGCGCACCACCCGCTCCAGCTCCGCGGCGAACCCGATCTGCTGGGCGAGGGTGGAGACGCCCCGCTCGAAGCCGAGCAGACTCATCGCGACCCGCCAGCCGCCGCCCTCGCCGCCGACGACGTGCTCCACGCGCGCGCGTGCCCCGTCGAAGAACACCTCGTTGAACTCGCTCGTGCCGGTCAGCTGCCGGATCGGGCGGACCTCGATACGGCCCGGCTGGTCCATCGGCACGAGCAGGAGGCTCAGTCCGTGGTGGCGGTGCGAGCCGGGCTCGGTACGGGCCAGCACGAAGCACCAGTCCGCCTCGTGCGCGAGGGAGGTCCAGATCTTCTGTCCGGTGATCCGGTAGTGGGTGCCGGCCGGCTCACGGGCGGCCGCGGTGCGCACGCCCGCCAGGTCGGAGCCCGCGCCGGGTTCGCTGTAGCCCTGGCACCACAGTTCGTCGCCCGCGGCGATCGGGGGCAGGAAGCGGGCCTTCTGGTCGTCGGTGCCGTGGGCGAGCAGGGTGGGGGCGAGGAGGTTCTCGCCGATGTGCCCGGAACGCGGGGGCGCGGCCGAGCGGGCGTACTCCTCGGCCCAGGCGACCTGCTGGGTGAGGGTGGCGGTGCGGTTGCCGTAGCCGTCCTCGGGCCAGCCCAGGCCGATCCAGCCCGCCTTGCCGAGGGCGCGTTCCCAGCTACGGCGGTCACGGGCGTCGCCCGCGTGCGCGGCGAGCCATGCCCGTGCCTCGGCGCGGAACTCCTCGTCCTGCGGCGTGAACCCGAACTCCACGGTGACCTCCTCGGAAGGGACGCGGGACCGTTCTCGGTCAGGCGTTCGGCCGGGCTCCGTCCCGCGCCGCCCGCTCCATCGCCTCGACCCGCTCCAGCAGCGGCATCGGATCGGTCCCCACCGTCCCCGGCAGGAAGTCGGCGATCCGCTGCGGGGTCCAGGCGCCGTCGGCGTAGGCGGCCCGCAGCTCCCTGGGCTGCGCCCACACCGCGATCTTGGGTCCGGCGATCGTGTACACCTGGCCGGTGATGCGCTGTTCCCTGGCCCGGTCGGACAGCAGATAGACCACGAGCGCGGCCACGTCCTCCGGTTCGCCGATCTCGGTGAGCTCCATGGGCACGTTCGCCGACATCCGGGTACGGGCCACCGGGGCCACCGCGTTGGCGCTCACCCCGTACTTGTGCAGACCCAGCGCGGCGCTGCGCACGAGCGAGATGATCCCGCCCTTGGCGGCGCTGTAGTTGGCCTGCGAGACCGAGCCCTGGTGATTGCCGCTGGTGAAACCGATCAGGGTGCCGGAACGCTGCGCGCGCATCACCGCGGAGGCCGCCCGGAACACGGTGAAGGTGCCCTTGAGATGGGTGGCGACGACCGGGTCCCACTCCTGCTCGGACATGTTGAACAGCATCCGCTCGCGCAGGATCCCGGCCACGCAGACGACACCGTCCAGCCGGCCGTACGCCGACACGGCCGTGTCGACCACGCGCTGTCCGCCCGCCATGGTGGAGATGTCGTCGGCCACCGCGACCGCCGTCCCGCCCGCGGCCTCGATCTCCTTGACGACGGTCTCGGCGACCTCGCTGCTCGGTGCGGCGCCGTCCACGGCGACACCGAAGTCGTTGACGACGACCTTGGCGCCCTCGGCCGCCGCCGCCAGCGCCACCGCGCGGCCGATCCCGCGTCCGGCGCCCGTCACCGCGACGACCTTGCCTGCCACGAAGTTCCCCACGCCCGGCCCCTTCCCGCGTTATCTGACGGACCGTTAGATTTTATGACCGGTCGGATGCCTGGAGACAAGCCCCGGGGAGCACCCATGTCACTGCCGGACGAGTTCCACGAGATCGCCAAGCGCGTCAACAACTGGGGCCGCTGGGGGGCCGACGACGAGCGCGGCACCCTCAACCTGATCACCGACGAGGTCGTCCGGGAGGCGGCCGGGTGCGTGCGCACCGGGCGG
This sequence comes from Streptomyces adustus, assembly GCF_009377175.1. Lineage (GTDB taxonomy): Bacteria > Actinomycetota > Actinomycetes > Streptomycetales > Streptomycetaceae > Streptomyces > Streptomyces adustus. Next base: position 43,552 of record NZ_VJZD01000030.1, on the reverse strand, counting down.
CGTGTCCCCCTCGCCCTGCCGCTGCGGCAGGACGGCGTGCAGACCGGGATGATCCCGGGGCGGATCGACCCGCTGCACGTCATGGTGCAGATCAACCAGGAGATCTTCGGGCCGGGGACGGTGGCGTGCAGCGACGACGCCGTGACGATGGGGCTCCAGGCCGCCACCCACTGGGACGCGCTGCCGCACGTCTCGCACTCGGGCCGACTCTACAACGGCCGCCCGGCCGGCACGGTCACCGCGCACGGCGGCGCCGGGTTCGCCGGCATCGACAAGGCGGAGCACATCGTCTCGCGCGGGGTGCTGCTCGACGTGGCACGCGCACGGGGCGTCGACCGGCTGGCCGGCGGACACGCCGTCACCCCGGAGGACCTGGAGGCGGCCGAGGAACTGGCGGGCACCCGGGTGCGCGCCGGGGACATCGTGCTGGTGCGGACCGGGCAGGTCCGGCTCTGCCTCGCGGGCGACCGGCACGGGTACGCCCATCCGTCGCCGGGCCTCTCGGTGCGCACGCCGGAGTGGTTCCATGCGCGCGACGTCGCCGCGGTCGCGAACGACACCCTCACCTTCGAGGTGTTCCCGCCCGAGATCGACGACCTCTGGCTGCCCGTGCACGCGCTCGACCTGGTGGAGATGGGCATGCTCCAGGGCCAGAACTGGGATCTCGAAAAGTTGTCCACAGCCTGTGGAGAAGAAGGGCGCTACGCGTTCCTGCTCTCGGCGATGCCCGAGCCGTTCGCCGGCGCGACGGGGACGCCGGTGGCCCCGGTCGCGATCCTCTGACCGAGCGCGGACCGCCGGGCACGGGCCGACAGGCACGGCCCCACAGGCGCGGGCCGCCGGGCACGGGCCGACAGGCGCGGGCCCACAGACGCGGGCCCACAGACGCGGGCCGACAGGCGCGGGCCCACAGACGCGGGCCCACAGACGCGGGCCCACAGACGCGGGCCCACAGACGCGGGCCCACAGACGCGGGCCCACAGACGCGGGCCCACAGACGCGGGCCCACAGGCGCGGGCCCACAGGCGCGGGCCCACAGGCGATACGCGGGTCCGGCCGTCCACGGGCGGGGCCCGCCGGACGGGTTCGGCTGGCGGCGCGCCGCTGCCCGCCCCGAGCACGGCACCGCGCGCCGCCATCCGACCTCGGCGCACCCGCCCCGGTCCCTCTGCCCTGAGAAGAACGGCGCCGAACTCACGACCCGCCCGCGCCGAGGGCCCCCGTCACCGGGGCCCTCGCCGTCCCCCCGGCGAATCGCTGCCACAAGCGTGATCAAACGGACACGCCGCGTCAACACCCGATCGGGGATTTATCGCTTACGACCCGCTTTGCCCTGGGCGCGCACGGAAGCACATCCGGGCGCACACCGTCCCGGCCCTCACCGGACGACGACGCCTCACACACCCGGGCACCAGCGGCAACGGGTTTCCGTCCGCCGTGCGCCCGCCCTGCGCGCCCGCACCGGGCACGGTCACGGTCACGGCGACGGGCGCGGGTCACACGGCTTCGTAGGCCCCGTACACGAGTCCCTCGTAGCCCTCGCACGCCGCCACGCGGCGGCAGGCCGCCTTCGGGTCCTCGGCCTCCTCGGGCCGGTCCACCTCGCACCAGATGCGCTTGCCCGCGCCCTCGGGGCTCCAGCCCCAGCGGTCGGCGAGGCCGTCCACGAGGGCCAGACCGCGGCCGCCGGTCGCGTCGCCGTCGGCGCAGCGGGGCACCGGGGCCCGGTCGCTGGCGTCGGCCACCTCCAGCCGGACGGTGGCGACCTCGGCCGCCACGGCGGCCAGCGACAGGCGCAGCACGGCCGGCCGGCCGGTGTGCACGACGGCGTTGGTGACCAGCTCGGAGACGAGGAGCACGAGGGTCTCGGCGAGCGGTTCGTCGGCCTCTATCCCGGACCCGGCGAGCCGCGAGCGGGCCCACCTGCGGGCGCGCCCGACCTCGGCGGGGTCGGGCCGGATCTCCAGCTGCACTTGTAGCACCTGCACCGCTCACACCATCCGAACCGGCGGACACATGGCCTCGCGCCACGCGAGCGCCACGACGAGGGCCATGACGAGGGCCACGATCGTAGCCATTTTCAGCATGGCCAGGACAATGGCCGCAGCCAGGATCACTGATCGTGAATCCCTTGTAGGACAGCTTGGTTGACGTACAGTCACGCCAACAAGCGCTTCGGGCATATTCCAGCGCCAAGGAGTACCTGTCCGGCATACTGTGCGACCGATGCCCACGGAAGTCGAACAGGTGGGGAAACGCCGCTCGGGGCAAGCCCTTTCTGCCTTGCCGGCAGTGATGCGCACCGCCGGATCCGGGGCCACCCCTGGGGCGGCACCCGCATGGCTCGTACCCGGAACCACTCGCATCCCACACAAGGTACCGGAGCAAGGTGCCGACTCCGGGCCGTGACGAGCCCGCCCCTGGACACAACCCGATATCGACGCTCCGTAGTCCCGGAATGCCACGATCCGCGGCACTCCGGCGCGGCGCACCCCCTGAAGGGCGGTCCTCAGGCCGGTTCGGCGGCCAGATCGGCGGCGAGCAGTTCGGCGCCCTGGGCGCCGCCGCCCGCGCGCCGGGCCCGCACCCACGCCCGCTTCAGGTGCAGATGCACCTCGGACTCCCAGGTGAAGCCCATCCCGCCGTGCACCTGGAGGCAGTCGCGCGCGCCTCGTACGGCCGCCTCGTCGGCCAGCAGCCGGGCCGCGGCGATGTCGACGGGGTCGGCGGTGACGGCGGCCGCGTAGACCGCCGCGCGGGCCGGTTCGGTCCGCTCCAGGATCTGCGCACACAGGTGCTTGACGGCCTGGAAGGCCCCGATCGGCTGCCCGAACTGCTCTCGCGTCCGGGCGTGTTCCACCGCCAGTTCGCACACCCGCACGGCCGTGCCGAGCTGTTCGGCGGCCGTCAGCAGCACCGCGACGGGGTCGGGGGCGGCCTCCGGGCCGTCCGGCGCGGGCACCCGGTGCAGCGGCGTCAGCGGGTCCACGGAGGTCAGCGCCACGGCCTTCGCCACGTCGCCGAGCACCACGTCCGCCTCCGCCAGCCACTCCACGAGCACGCCGTCGACGGCCGCCACGACGACCTCCCCGGCGGCCGCCCCGGGCACCGTGCCCGCCGCGAGATGGGTGGCCACCAGGGGACCCGGCAGCAGGAACCGCCCCGCCTGCTCGAACGCCAACACCGCCTCGGGCAGTCCCAGTCCGACCCCGCCGTCCGCCTCCGGCACCCGCAGCGCGAAGAACCCGGCCGCGCCCAACTCCCGCCACAGCCTCCGGTCCAGGTCGCGCCGTTGGACGGCCGCGCGCAGCGCCTCGGCCCCGAAGCGCCGGGTCAGCAGCTCGCGCACGCCGGCCCGCAACGCCTCCTGGTCCCGGGTGAGTCGGAATCGCACGGTCCGTGTCACCGTCCCTTCGGCAGTCCGAGGATCCGCTCGGCCACGATGTTGCGCTGGATCTGCGAGGTGCCGGCCGCGATCGTGTAGGCCAGCGAGGACAGCCGGTCGAGCACCCAGGGCCGGTCGAGGTCGAGCGAGTCGGCGCCCAGCACGTCGGCCGCGGTGTCGTAGAGCTCCTGACGCGCGTGCGAGTACCTCAGCTTGAAGACCGAGCCCCCGACGCCGGGCACCGCTCCGCCCGCCGCCTCCGCCTCGCTCACGTTCCACTGGGTCAGCCGCCACAGCGCGCGGAACTCGGCGTTGAGCAGACCCAGCCTGCGCCGCAGCCCGGGGTCGTCCCAGCGGCCGTTGTCGCGGGCCGCGCGGGCGAGCTCGTCCAGCACCCGGCGGCAGGCCACCACCTCGCCCACGAACGCCGTGCCGCGCTCGAAGGACAGGGTCACCATGGTCACCCGCCAGCCGTCGTTCTCCGCCCCGACCCGGTTGGCGACCGGCACCCGCACCTCGTCGAGGAACACCTCGGCGAACTCGGCGGACCCGGCGAGCGTGCGCAGCGGCCGTACGGTGACGCCCGGGGCGTCCATCGGCAGGGCCAGCCAGGTGATACCCCGGTGCCTGGGCGCGGCCGGGTCGGTGCGCACCAACAGTTCGCACCAGTCGGCGACTTCGGCGTGCGAGGTCCAGATCTTGGATCCGCTCACCACGTAGTGGTCGCCGTCGCGGTGCGCGCGGGTGCGCAGCGCGGCCAGGTCCGACCCGGCGCCCGGCTCGCTGAAGCCCTGGCACCAGACCTCCTCGCCGCGCAGGACCGGCGGCAGCCAGCGGGCCCGCTGTGCGGCCGTGCCCTCGGCGGCGATGGTCGGCCCCGCGTGCAGCAGCCCGACGAAGTTGGCCCCCACATAGGGCGCCCCGGCCCGCTCGGTCTCCTCCAGGAAGATCAGCTGCTGGGTGGGGGTGGCGCCCCGGCCGCCCGCGTCGGCGGACCAGTCCAGCCCCGCGTACCCGGCGTCGTAAAGCATCCGCTGCCAGCCGAGGTCGTAGGCCCGGCGCGCCGGCCAGTCGCCGGGGGACGGCTTCGGCGGCAGCGCGGGCAGCACCCGCGCGAGCCAGGCCCGCAGCCCCGCGCGGAACTCCTCCTCCTCGGGCGTGTGGGAGAGGTCCATACGCCACCCGTCTGATAGTCCGTCAGATAGTCGCTGCCGAGCAGGCTAGCCGCGCACCCCTGGACCGACAAGGCGGCCGGGCCTACGCTCTGCCCACCATTTGACGCATCGTCAGCTATCTGTGGGGGCCGAAGTGGACGACACCGCACACACGCTGAGCTCCGCCCGCACCCTGTGGGACCTGGTGGTCCGCCGCGCCGGGCTCACCCCCGACCGGCCGGTGTTCCTCCAGGGCGAGCGCTCCTTGACCTTCGGCGGGCTGCGGGCACGGGCCGAGCGGGTGGCGGCCGGGCTGTACGGCCGGGGTGTGCGCCCCGGCACGGTGGTCGCCTGGCAGCTGCCCACCCGCGTCGAGACCGCCGTGCTGTCCTTCGCGCTGGCCCGGCTGGGCGCCGTGCAGACCCCGGTCATCCCGTTCTACCGGGACCGGGAGGTCGGCTTCGCCCTGCGCAAGTCACGGGCGGAGTTCTTCGCCGTTCCGGGCGTCCTGCGCGGCTTCGACCACACGGAGATGGCCCGGCGGCTGGGCGCGAAGAACGTCTTCGAGGTGTACGAGGACGAAAGCCTGCCCGACGGCGATCCGGCCGTGCTGCCGCCGCCGCCCGCCGAGGGGACCTCGGTGCGCTGGATCTACTGGACCTCCGGCACCACCTCCGACCCCAAGGGCGTGCTGCACACGGACCGCTCGCTGCTCGCGGGCGGATCCTGTCTCGCCCACGCCCTGCGGCTGTCGGCGCACGACGTGGGCTCGATGGCCTTCCCGTACGCGCACATCGCCGGCCCCGACTACACGGTGATGCTGCTGCTGTACGGCTTCCCGGCCGTGCTGTTCGAGCAGTTCGCACTGCCGGACGCGCTGGCGGAGTACCGCCGGCACGGGGTGACGGTGGCGGGCGGCTCGACGGCGTTCTACTCGATGTTCCTCGCCGAACAGCGCAAGCGGCCGAACGAGAAGGTCATCCCGACCCTGCGGCTGCTGGCGGGCGGCGGAGCGCCCAAACCGCCCGAGCTCTACCACAGCGTCGTACACGAGATGGGGGTGCAGCTCACCCATGGCTACGGCATGACCGAGGTGCCGATGATCACCATGGGGGCGCCGGACGACACGGCCGAGAACCTGGCCACGACGGAGGGGCGGCCCCCGGAGGGCATGGAGATCCGGATCGTGGACGGGGAGGTGCGGCTGAAGGGGGAGGCCGTCTGCCAGGGCTATCTGGACCCGGCGCAGACGGCGGAGGCCTTCGACGACGACGGGTTCCTGCGCACCGGCGACCTCGGGCATCTCACCGGCAGCGGCCATCTGGTCCTCACCGGCCGGCTCAAGGACGTCATCATCCGCAAGGGCGAGAACATCTCCGCCAAGGAGATCGAGGATCTGCTGCACGCCCACCCGGCGGTCGGGGACGTCGCGGTCGTCGGGCTGCCGGACGCCGAACGCGGGGAGCGGGTCTGCGCGGTCGTCGAACAGCCCGCGGGCGCCGCCCGGCTGACGCTGGAGGCGGTGACGTCGTATCTGCGCGAGGCAGGGCTGTCGGTGCACAAGCTGCCGGAGCAGCTGGAGGTGGTGGACGCCCTGCCGCGCAACGAGACCCTGCGGAAGGTCCTCAAGTACCGGCTCAGGGAGCGCTATTCGGGGACGGTGAAATAGCGGGCGAAGGCGGGCACGATCTCCGCCTCGCCGACTCGGCCGTCGCCGTCGATGTCGAGCTCGGCGGCCGTCGTACGCGCGATCTCCTCGGGCACGCCCAGGATCATCAGCACCCGCGCCGTGTCCGCGACGGCTGCCGTGCCGTCCTCGGCCGCCGCCAGGTCCAGGGCCGCGTGCAGGAAGGGGCGGGCGATCTCGCCGAACCGCTCGGGGTTGTCGCGCAGCCGCTTGACCGCGCCGTTGACGAACTCCTCCCGGGTGATGCGCTGGTCGCCGTCCCGGTCGGCCATGCCGGCCATGCCCTGCCAGAACGCCTCGGCACCCGCGTACAGGGCCTGTCCCTTGTCGGAGCGGGCCGCCGTGTCGAACTCCGCGAGCAGCGCCTTGGCCGCCGTGCTGAAGTCCTCGCGGTCGATGTAGCCGTTGCCGTCCTGGTCGAAGACGACGAACCGGGCCGCGATCCTGCGCTCGTACTCGCTGCTGACCATGTCTTCTCGGTCCGCCTTACCTCACGTCGGGTGCATCGGGTGCCTCTGACCGGGAGCGTACGACGCCGGAGGCCGTCCGGGAGGGGGAAAACGGCGCTTGCACCAAGACCGGGGAAATTCCGGGACAACGGTACGACCGCCGGCGGCAGCCCACCGCCGCCGTGCGGGCGGGGAGACCGCGCGCCGGCGCTCAGGCGGAGAGCGGGCTCGACTCCTCGGCGGCGACCGCAGCGTCGAGGTCCGGATGGACGTCGAACAGCCGCCGCACGCCCAGCGCGCCGAAGACCCGGTTGACGTGCGAGCCCTCCACCGCGCCCTGGGCGGGCAGGACCAGCCGCAGCCGGCCCTGGCAGGAGCGCAGCAGCCGGCGGGCCGCGATGAGGACGCCGACCCCGCTGGAGTCGCAGAAGTACACCCCGGACAGATCGAGGACGAGCCGGTGGCGGCCGTCGGCCACCACGTCGTGCACCCGCTGTCGCAACGTGGGCGACGTCACCAGATCCAGTTCGCCCGACACATGGAGCACGGCCCAGTCTCCCTGTGTGCCGTCGGTCACTTTGAACGCCACCACCACGCCCTTCGTCCGCCAAACGGAAGCTGTCCCATCACTTCCTTGCAGCGCGGCTGCCCAGCGGGCTGTTCCCTGAAACACCGACCAAAAAACGAAGACTGACCGAAGTCGGCTTGTTTCAATCGTCTTCGATCCTGTTCGATCGAGTCTGATCACCCGGATTTCGGGGAACCGGGCGATCGAAGCCTTTCCATGCGGGCCCCTGCCGGGTTCGCTACCACTCACGGCCGCTCCAGGGGCGCACATTGCAACAAAGGGGCGTGCGTTGTCGGACGTGCCGACTACATTCGAGGAGACGGTGGGCGCACGCTGATCTCAGGGACGAACCGGCGAGAGGGGCACGATGGCGAAGAAGGACGCACCGCCCCGCTGGGACCGCAAGATGCAGCAGCGGCTCGCCCGCGGCGAGTTCTACGACCGTTTCGCTTCACTTGTGCACGGTCTCGCTCATCGCGTGCTCGAAGACGACCAAGCCGCGGACAGTGTCACCCGCGAGGTCTTCACCCATGTCTGGGAACACCCGGACGCCTACGACCCGAAGACGGGACCCCTGCGCACCTGGGTGGCCGCCCTGACCCACCGTCTCGCCGTACAGCGGCTGCGCGCCACCGGAACCGCGGCGCTCACCGACGAGGACGGCGGGGCGAGCGCCGCGGAGCTGGAGCTCAAGGTGCGTCACGCCTCGGTCGCCGCCCGCGCCGACTACATCGTCCAGTCCATGCCCGCGCCCCTGCGGGCCGCCCTGGACCTGGCCTACTTCCAGCGCCGTGACTACCGCCAGACCGCCGCCGACCTCGGCGTCACCGAGGACGAGGCCCGCCGCAGGCTCCGCCTGGGCCTGCAACTGCTCTCCACCGCCCATGACGCGGGCGCCTCCGGGGCACCACCCGAATACGGAGGTGCCGCGTGAGCGGGGCGGACCGCTTCGACCCGGGCGACGAGAGCGCGCACGAGAAGCACGAGGACCTCGAAGGGCACGGGGGGCAGGACGGGGACGGAAAGAACGCAGAGGGCGAACCGGTGCAGAACGAGCAGGGAGAACGCGGGTCCGGCGGACCGGGCGGCCCCGACGGCGGACGGGTGCCGGACGAGGGCCGGCTGCGCATACCCACGCCCCGCGCCTCCGTCGAGGACACCGGGCTGCCGCTGCCCGCGCCCGCCGACCCTGCGCCCGGCGCCGCCCCGCTCGCCCTGGAGCACCCGGTCCTGAAGTCACTGCTGGGCGCCTGGGCGCTGGCGGCCTGCTCGGCCGAGGAGACGGCGGCCGTCGAGGAGCACCTGGGCGACTGCGGCTCCTGCGCGGACGAGGCCCGGCGGCTGCGCGAGGCGGTCGGCCTGCTGCACCCGCCCGAACCGCTGGACCTCGACCCGGGGCTGCGCACCCGGGTGCTGGCCGGCTGCCTGGCCCGGCGCCCGCCGCGCATCCCGGTACCCGACTGGGCCCACGCCTACGACGCCGAGACCGCCCGCCTCGACGCGCTGCTCCAGGACTTCGGGGACGCCGAGTGGCACGCGCCGGTGCGGCTGCGCTGGTTCGACGGGACCGCCACCGCGAGCCGCCGTACGACCGTCGCCGGGGTCATCGCGCATCTGCTGGCGGTCGACGGCCTCGTCGCGACCGCCCTCGGTCTCGACGACCCGGTGGCCGGCCTCCCGGCCGACCGGACCGCGTCACCGGGAACCCGCACGGAGGCGTACTGGCGGGCGTCCCACTTCCCGCCCACCCGCTCCGTGCGCACCCCGTGGCGCCGGCTGAGCCACGACATCGTCCGGACGGTGTCCTTCACCGGCGGGAGCGCCGGGAAGCTGGCGGTGTCCTACGGCGGCACCGGCGACGGCGGCGAGATCGCGCTGCCTCTGCGCGACGCGATGCTGGACCGCGCCTTCGAGTGCTGGGTGCACGCGGAGGACATCGCGGAGGCGGTGGACTACCCCTACGACCCGCCGTCCCCGCGCCATCTGCACCGCATGATCGACCTCGCGGCCCGGATGCTGCCGCTCGCCCTGGCCGAGCGCCGCCGCGCCGGACTCGCCACGCCGGGCCCGGGACGGCATCTGGTCCCGGCCGGCACCCCGGGACGCAGCCTGCGGCTGGAGATCGAGGGGAACGGCGGCGGGCAGTGGCTGATCCCGCTGGACTCCCCCGCGGCGACCACCTCACCGGACCACGAGGTGGCCCATGTCGCCCTGGACGGCGTGGAGTTCTGCCGGCTCGCGGCCGGACACGTGCCTCCGGAGGAGGCGGCCGCGGGGCAGGTCGGGGACCGCGAGGCGATCAGGGACGTACTGCTGGCCGCGGCCTCGCTGAGCCGTATGTAGCCGCCCGCGGCACGGGACCGCGCGGGCAGACGGGACTTTCGAAACACGCCCTAGGCGAAGACGACCGTCCGTCGGCCGTTGAGCAGGATGCGGCGCTCCGCGTGCCACTTCACGGCCCGCGCCAGCGCCTGGCACTCCACGTCGCGCCCGATCGCGACGAGCTGGTCCGGCGTGACGTCGTGGCCGACCCGCTCGACCTCCTGCTCGATGATCGGGCCCTCGTCGAGGTCGGCGGTCACGTAGTGCGCCGTCGCACCGATCAGCTTCACCCCGCGCGCATGTGCCTGGTGGTACGGCTTGGCGCCCTTGAAGCTCGGCAGGAAGGAGTGGTGGATGTTGATGATCCGGCCGCTGAGCGCCTTGCACAGGTCGTCCGACAGCACCTGCATATAGCGGGCGAGGACGACGAGCTCGGCGTTCTCCTCGCGCACCAGGTCCAGGAACCGGGCCTCCGCGTCGGCCTTGGTCTCCTTCGTCACCGGGATGTGGTGGAAGGGGACGTGGTACGAGCCGACGAGCTCGGCGAAGTCGGTGTGGTTGGACACCACGGCCGCGATCTCCACGGGCAGCGCGCCCGTGCTCGCCCGGAACAGCAGGTCGTTCAGGCAGTGCCCGAATTTGCTGACCATCAGGACGACACGCATCTTCTCCGCGGCCCGGTGGATCTGCCATTCCATACGGAAGGTGTCACCGATCGCCGCGAAGCTGGCCCGCAGCTTGTCCAGCGTCACCGGCGCCTCCGCCGTGAAGTGGACGCGCATGAAGAACAGACCCGTGTCGTGGTCGCCGAACTGCTGGCTGTCCTCGATGTTGCAGCCCGTCATGAACAGGTAGCTCGACACGGCGTGCACGATGCCCTGCTTGTCGGGGCAGGACAGGATGAGGACGTACTGGTCGGCCGGGGCCGCGGCTCGGGTGGACTGCTCATTCATGCAGGACAGGGTCCCATATCCGCCCCGCACCGGCCGAGCACCGTCCGCTACGCGGACCGCGTCATGATCTGGAGCACTTCGAGGGTGCGCGGCGGCGCGTCCGGGTCGTCCCCGTCGCTCACCGCGAGGCGCACATGGGCGTCGCGCGCCGCGCGTATCGCCTCCGGCCACGCCTCGTGGTCGACGTAGGCGGAGACGGGCGCGTCCGGGCCGACCTGGTGCATGATCCGCAGCACCCGCAGCACGGCGGTGTCGACGAGCGCCGCCTCCTGGGAGTCGCGGAAGATCGTGCCGACGTACTTCTCGGCCGACCAGTTGTCCAGCCAGGTGTCCTCGACCAGGCGGTACACGGCGTCGGTGACGTCACCGTAGCCGTCCACGCCGGCCAGCCAGACGTCCCGCTGGAACACCGGATCGGAGAGCATGTGCAGCGCGGAACGCACGTTGCTGCGCCAGCGCCACCAGGGCATGTCGTTCAGTGGCATGCCGCCCATGGTGGATGAGCGACGGCCGCGACGGGAAGAGTTCTCCGAACCTTGCACGGTCACCGATCGTACGTTCTTCCGCTCCGGCCCCTCGACACCCCCTGCAATTCACCTTGACGTCACCGCTCGTTGACCCGAGGTCACTCCACGGTTAGCGATGTGGCGGAATCGTGCATGCTCATGACTGGCAGGCAACACACGCGCAGCACCTTTCCTCCCCACACCAGCCGGCGCGCCAGAGCTGTCCGCCGCACCCTGGGTGTGCTGGTGGCATGCGCGTCCCTCACCGTCGGCTGCGGGGCCCTCCCCGGCACCGACGGAGCATCGGGAGACGACCCGATCACCGTGATGACCTGGGCGCCCCAGGACACGAACGCCACCAACAAGCCCGGTATGCCCGCCTTCGCGGCGGCGTACGCCCGGTACATCAACGCGCACGGCGGCCTGGCCGGGGGCCGCAAGCTGAAAGTCCTCACCTGCAACGAGAAGAACGACTCCGTCACCGCGGCGAAGTGCGCCCGGCAGGCCGTGAAGGCGAACGCCGTCGCGGTCCTGGGCTCCTACAGCCAGTACTCGGACTCGTTCTTCCCGCCGCTGGAGGGCGCCGGCATCCCCTACATAGGCGGCTACGGCATCACCAACTCCGAGTTCACCAGCCCGCTCTCCTACCCCGTCAACGGCGGTCAGGCGGTGCTGCTGGCCGGCCTCGGCAAGGAGCTCGCGTCGGCCTGCGGATCCGTCGCGCTCGTGCGCCCCGACAATGTCGCCGGGGACTCGCTGCCCGAGTTGCTCAACTCGGGACTGACAGCCGGCAAGCACGCGCCGACGGTCGACGTGCTGGCCGAGGACGACGCCACCGAGTACTCCACGCAGTCGCAGAGCGCTCTTCGCGAGGTCGCCACCTCCGGCGGCGGGAAGAACGACCAGGGGTGTGTGGTGCCCGCGCTCGGGGACGCCACCAGCACCTTCATGGACTCCTTCCGGCGTGACCGCGAGGACTACCCGGCCGTGCGGACCGCCACCGTGCTCGGCAGCGTCGACCAGACCGTGATCGACGCGTCCGGCGGGGCCTCGGGCCCGTACGAGGGCGCGTACATCACCGGCTGGTACCCGCCCGCGAACGACGGGCGCTGGGACAACATGAAGAAGGTGATCAGCGAGCAGGCCTTCTCCGACAACCGGATCGACCCCGCGGACGCCGGCGTGCAGACGACGTACATCGCGTACACCGTGTTCAAGCGGATCGTCGAGTCGCTGGCCGGCGGCGAGGTGTCCGCCGACACCGTGCGGCACGCGCTGGACGACGGCCTGGAGGTCGGTACGGGCGGGCTGACACCGACCCTGCGGTGGCGGTTCCAGGACCGTCTCGCCTCCGTCGGCTTCCCGCGCCTGACCAACGCCGACGTGACCGTCCAGGTCGTGACCAAGGGGCGGCTGGTCTCGGCCAGGAAGGGCTTCATCGACGTCACCGGGACGCTGGAGGCCGCGAAGCTCAGCTGACGTGCCAGGGCCGGGAGGGGGATCCCGGCCGACGGGGCACGACCGAGGGACCAGGGCCGGGAGGGGGATCCCGGCCCACGGAGCCCGGCCCACGGAGCCCGGCCGACGGAACTCAGCCGACGGACCGGGGCCGGGAGGGGTGATCCCGGCCCGCGATCCTCACAGCTGGGTCGACTGGCGCTCGGTCAGGCCGTACTTCCGCGCGATCGTGTTCCACAGCTGCGCGGCCTTTTTCTTCTGCGCGCTGGCGTTGCCGCTCGCCACGTTGCCCGCCTGGGCCTCGCCGGTGTTGCGGGCCTGGCCGTGCTTGCAGGCCTTCTTGTTCCCCGCGGTCTGGTCCGCCCACGCCGCGTAGTGGGTGTCGGCCGACGCGGACGCCTTCCACGCCTCGGTGAGCGCGCCGGTCAGCCGATCGTGGTCGGGCAGCTTGTCGACGGACAGCCCGGACAGCCTGGTGACCAGCTCGTTGCGCTGCTTGGCCGCGTCCCGCAGGTCGGCGGCCGCCTGGCCGAGGTTGTCGCAGGACTTGACACTGGCGACCGCCGCGATGACCGAGGCCCGGCTGCTGCCGCTGTCGGCCAGCAGCTTGTCCAGCTCCGCGGCCTGCGCCTTCGCCCCGTCGCCGCCGGCGGCGGGAGCGGCGCCCTGGCTCGCGGACGCCGAGGCGGAGACGGTCGCGCCCGCCTCGCCCTTGTCGTCGCCCCCGCCGCCGAGCAGCGAGCCCGCGCCGATGCCGACCACGGCGATGGCGATGCCGATACCGGCGATCAACGGCACCCGGGAACGGCTGCGGCCGCCCCCGGCCCCGCCCTCGCCCGGGTGGCCGGCACCCCAGCCGTCGTCGCCCCGGGCGCCGCGGCGGCCCGCGCCGGGACCGGCGGGACCGGCGGGCGGGGCGTACGAGGCCTGCGCGGGGTAGCCGCCCGGCCCGCCGTACGCCGCGGGTCCGGCGTCGTGCTGCGGGATGCGCGGCAGCTGCTGCGTGGACCCGGCCGGAACGTCACCGCCCATGTCGTTGCGGAACAGGTTGTCGAACTCGGCGGGCGGCTGCCGGTCGCCGCCGTCACCCGGCAGACCCCCGCCGTACGGTCCGGCGGACGGGTCGGCGGGCACCGGCGCGATGTACTGCGTCGCCTGGGCGTCGGGGTGCATCCCGGCAGGCGCCGCCTCGGGCGGCAGGGCCCCCGGCCCCACCGGCGGTATGAACTGCGTCGCTCCCTCGTCCACGGCGGGCGCGACGACGGGCGGCAGGAACTGCGTGGCCCCCTCGACGCCGCCCGGCGCGGGCGGGACCGGCGGAATGAACTGGGTGGCGCCCTCGTGGGCGGCGGGCGGCAGCGGCGCACCGTACGCCGCGTGCGGCGGCTGCGGGTTCTCCGGCGGCATCGGGCCCGCGCCGCCGGAGGCCTGCGGCCAGGACGGCGCGGCGGGCGCCGCCTCCGGCGCGCCCCAGGCCGGCTCGGCGGGTGCGGCGGGCGGCCAGTCCGCGGCGGGCGGCTGGGCCGCCCCCGGGTGCTGGCCGGGACCCCACGCCCCGCCCCAGGCCTGCCCGCCGGCCGGTGCCGCGCCGGCGGTGTCCTGACCGTACGTCTGTCCGTACTGCTGAGCGCTGTCCTGATAGCTCTGGTAGGGCATGCCGGCGGGCTGCGCCGACATGCCGGGGAGCACCGGCTCGCCTCCGTCGGAGGGCAGCACGATGCCTTCGCGCGCTGACCGCGCCGAGGGCTCCTCGCCCTGTCCACTCTGCGTCACCGGGACTCCTACGAATGGGGGACCTTCGGGATCGTCGGCTCACGCTACCGGGTCCCCGGAACCGGGTGCTACGCAGCTCAGGACCTGACCTGCCTCCTTGTGACGTCAGTAACAGATCCGGGGCGCCGTACGCTGTTCATGCCGGATCCCGCGCACCGGCGGGCCGTTTCCCGCAGATTCACGCGGCGGCGCCCTCCGTGTTCACGCGGCCACCGGCAACTCCAGTCGCGCCCCGAACTCCCGCACCACCGGCTCGTCACGGTACGGATCCAGCCGCTGCTGGAAGTCCTCCAGATACTCGGCGCCCCGGTTGGAACGCAGCGTCTCCAGCAACTCCACCGCCTTCAGGCCCGTGTTGCAGGCCTCCTCGATCTCGCGCTGCTGCACCTGGGCGGTGGCCAGCAGCACATAGCCGATGGCCCGTCGGCGCGCCCGCGACTCGGGGTGCCCGGCCAGGGACTCCTGCGCACACCGCGCCGCCGCCTCGGCCTGTCCCAGGTCGCGGTGGCAGTGCGCCAACTCGTCGGCCAGATAGGCCTCGTCGAAGTGCGCGATCCACGCCGGGTCGTCGCCCGAGGCCGCGTCCGCCTGTTCCATCGCCGAGACCGCGCGCCCCGAGGCGATCTGGGCCGCTCGCGCGTCGCCGAGCAGCGCGTGCCCGCGGGCCTCCGCCGCGCAGAACATGGCCTCCGCCCGCGGGGTCACCCTGCCCCGCGCCCCCTCCTGGGCCGCTCGCGCCAACTGCGCGATCTCCCGCGGGTTTCCGAGCTGCGCGGCGAGATGGCTCATGGACGCGGCGAGCACGTAGCCGCCGTACCCGCGGTCGCCCGCCGCCTGGGCCAGCCGCAGCGACTGGATGTAGTAGCGCTGCGCGAGACCCGGCTGCCCGGTGTCCACGGCCATGTAGCCGGCGAGTTCGGTCAGCCGTGCCACCGCGGCGAACAGGTCGCGGCCCACCGCCTCCCGGTACGAGCCGGCCAGCAGCCCGGAGACCACGCTGTTGAGGTAGTGCACGACGACCGGGCGCACATGCCCGCTGCCGTACTGGTGGTCCAGGTCGACCAGCGCCTGGGTCATGGCCCGTACGGCCGTCACGTCGGACTGGCCCACGCGGGGACCCGCCGCCCGCGCCACCTGCGAGTCCGGCACGGAGATCAGCCAGTCACGGCTGGGCTCGACCAGCGCGGACGCGGCGACGGAGGACCCGGACAGGAAGTCCCGGCGTCCGACGTCGCTGCGCCACAGCTCGCAGACCTGCTCGATGGCCCCCAGTACCGTCGGCGAGAACTGGAGACCGACCCCCGACGCGAGGTTCTTGCCGTTGGCCATGCCGATCTCGTCGATCGTGACCGTACGGCCCAGCTTGCGGCCGAGCGCCTCGGCGATGATCGCCGGGGCCCGTCCCCGCGGCTGCTGGCCCCGCAGCCAACGGGCCACGGACGTCTTGTCGTAGCGCAGGTCGAGGCCGTGTTCGGCGCCGCACATGTTGACCCGGCGGGCCAGCCCGGCGTTCGAGCAACCCGCTTCCTGGATGAGCGCCTGCAACCGTTCGTTCGGCTGCCGGGCGACGAGAGGCCTTGCGGCCATGGCTGAACCCCCTGTGGCTGCGGTGCCTGCCCACGCACCGAGTTGACGTGTCTTCACTGGCCGGACCCGGTCGGATCCGCCGAGCGGATCCGGCCTCGAAGATCAATGCCCAACGGACATAGCGAAAATGCCAGACATGCGAGGATTGCCGGGGTAAAGGTGGAAGCCGACCCCACTCGTGGCTACCCACTTCCGCCGTGGATCCTCCTGCGCGCCCCCACACGTGCATCCATGCGCCCCGGACACGGAAGCAGTGCTCCTCCCCCGCGCGCGCCGGAACAAGCCCCGGGGCCGTAACCCGAGGTGTGTGCGGAAGTTGAGTGGGCGTGGAAGAGACGATCCCGGCCGCCGAAGCCGCCCAGATTCCTCAGCAGCGCAGGGAATCGCTGCTGGAGACCGCCGTTCGCTACGCCGAGGAACGCCACTGGGAAGTGGTCCCCGGCACCTGGCTGGAAGCCGTCGCGGGGGTGGAGCGCTGCTCCTGCGGCCGGGCCGAATGCGGCGCGCCGGGCGCGCATCCCGCGCGCGAGGACTGGGCGACGCAGGCGACCGGCAGCGCGAGCGTGGTGCGCCGGATGTGGCAGTGGCAGCCGACGGCGTCGATCCTGCTGCCGACGGGCCGTACGTTCGACGCGATCTCGGTGCCGGAGTCGGCCGGCTTCCTGGCGCTGGCCCGGATGGAGCGGATGCGGCTCACGCTCGGTCCTGTGACGTCGGCGCCCGACCGGCGGATGTACTTCTTCGTGCTGCCCGGGGCGTGCGCGAAGGTGCCCGAGCTGGTGCGCCGGCTGGGGTGGGCGCCGGCCTCGCTGGACCTGGTCGCGCTCGGGGAGGGGGCGTACGTGGCCGGGCCGCCCACCCGGTTCGGCTCCCGGGGGGCCGTGCAGTGGGCGTGCCGGCCCACCCCGGCCAACCGGTGGCTGCCGGACGCGGAGGAGCTGATCTCGCCGCTGGCGTACGCGTGCGGCCGGGACCGGTAGGGCGGGCCCGTCCCGCGCCACCCGCGCGCTGCGTACGGTCGTAGGGTGCATCCATGACGCAGGGAGCAGGGGTGGGCGCAGCCGCGGTACGCGTGCAGGGGCTCTGGAAGCGGTTCGGGCAGCAGGTCGCCGTCGCCGGGATCGACCTGGAACTGCCCGCGGGCAGGTTCATCGGGCTGGTGGGGCCGAACGGGGCCGGGAAGACCACCACCCTGTCCATGGTGACCGGGCTGCTCCGGCCCGACCAGGGCCGTGTCGAGGTGGTCGGGCACGACGTGTGGCAGGACCCGGTCGCGGTGAAGGCCCGGATCGGGGTGCTGCCGGAGGGGCTTCGGCTCTTCGACCGGCTCTCGGGGCGGGAACTGCTCGGCTACTCCGGCCGGTTGCGCGGGCTGCCCGGCGCCGAGGTCGACAAGCGCGCCGCCCAGCTCCTCGACGTCCTCGACCTGACCGGCGCGCAGCACAAGCTGGTCGTCGACTACTCGACCGGCATGCGCAAGAAGATCGGGCTGGCGGCCGCGCTGCTGCACAACCCCGAAGTCCTCTTCCTCGACGAGCCGTTCGAGGGCGTCGACCCGGTGTCCGCGCAGACCATCCGGGGCGTCCTGGAGCGGTACACGGCCTCGGGCGCCACGGTGGTGTTCTCCTCCCATGTGATGGAGCTGGTCGAGTCGTTGTGCGACTGGGTCGCCGTGCTGGCCGCGGGCCGCATCCGCGCCCAGGGCACCCTCGACGAGGTGCGCGGCGGGGCGCCCACGCTCCAGCAGGCCTTCCTCGAACTCGTCGGCGCGCACAGCCGCGACACCGGCTCCGAACTCGACTGGCTGGGCGGCGGGGCCCGATGACGCATCCGGCCGACCTCCGTCCCACGGCCCCCGCGAACCCCCGTCCCGTCGGCCTCACGGCCACCGTCGTGCGGCTGAAGCTGTCCCTGCTGCGCAACGGTCTGCGGCAGTCCGGCGGGCGGCGGGCGGCCTTCGTCGTCTCCGCCGTCGCCGCGCTGCTCTTCGCCGCGCTGCAACTGCTCGGGCTGATCGCGCTGCGCGGCCACGCGCACGCCGCGTCCCTGGTCGGGCTGCTGACGGCGGTGCTGGCGCTGGGCTGGGCGGTGATGCCGCTGTTCTTCCCCAGCGGCGACGAGACCCTCGACCCGACCCGGCTGGTGATGCTGCCGCTGCGGCCCCGGCCGCTGGTACGGGCGCTGCTGACGGCGTCCCTGGTCGGCGTCGGCCCGCTGGTCACCCTCATGCTGCTGGCCGGCAGCGCGGTCTGTGTGGCGCACGGGACGGCGGCGGGTGTCGTCGCGGTCGTGGCCGTCGCCCTGGCCCTGCTGGTCTGCGTGGCCCTCGCGCGGGCGGTCGCGATCGCCAACATCCGGCTGCTGACCAGCCGCAGGGGCCGCGATCTCGCGGTACTGAGCGGCCTGGTCATCGCGGTCGGCGCGCAGGTCGTCAACTTCGGCGCGCAGCGGCTCGGCGTGTCGGGTCTGGCACCGCTCGACCCGGTGTACGCGGTGGTGCGCTGGCTGCCGCCCGCGTCGGCGATCGGGGCGGTGGACTCGGTGAGCCGGGGCGCGTACGGCGTCGCCGCCGCCCAGCTCGCGCTGACCACGGTCGCGCTGGTGCTGCTGGTGGCGGCGTGGGCGCGCAGTCTGACCCGGCTGATGACCTCCCCCGACGGCTCGACCTTGCAGCGGACCGAGTCCGAGGGCCGCGAGCGCGCTACGTCGTGGGCTCCGGCCCGGCTGCTCCCGGCCGGCCGCACCGGCACCGTCATGGAGCGCAGCCTGCGCTACATCTGGCGCGACCCCAAGACCAAGGCGGCCTGGGTGACGTCGCTGGCCATCGGTCTGATCGTGCCGGTGTTCAACGCCTTGCAGGGCACCGGCTCGATCTACTTCGCCTGCTTCGCCGCGGGGATGCTCGGCATCCAGATGTACAACCAGTTCGGCCAGGACACCTCCGCGTTCTGGATGGTCGCGCTGACCATCTCCACCCCGCGTGACGCGTACGCCGAGCTGCGGGCCCGGGCGCTGGCGCTGCTGCTGATCACCCTCCCGTACGCCACCCTGGTCACCGTCCTGACGACCGCGGTGCTCGGCGACTGGCGCCGGCTGCCGGAGGTGCTGGGGCTGTCCCTGGCGCTGCTGGGGGCGATGCTGGCGACCGGCGCCTGGACCTCGGCCCGCTTCCCGTACTCCATCCCGCAGGAGGGCTACAAGAACGTGGCGCCGGGGCAGAGCGGTCTCGCCCTGATCTCGATCCTCGGCGGCATGGTCGCCGCCGCGCTGCTGTGCGCCCCGGTCCTCGCGCTGACGATCTGGCTGAACGTCAGCGCGGGCGGCGATGCGTGGACCTGGCTGCTGCTGCCGGTGGGCGCGGGGTACGGGACGGCGATCACCGCGCTCGGGCTGCGCCTGGCGGCCCCACGCACCGCCGCACGACTGCCGGAGATCCTGGCGGCGGTCAGCAAGGGCTGAGACGGGCGAGGCGCCGGGCGCACGGACTCGGACGGCGGCGGCGGACGGCAGACGGCAGACGGCGGTCGGCGGTCGGCAGACGGCGGTCGGCGGTCGGCACGGACTCGGGCACCCGGCCGGTAGTCGGCCGGGACTCGGGCGCGATCGGCACGGACTCGGGCGGCGGACGACGGTCGGCGAAGGGCGAGGTGGTGGCGCGGGCGGGGTCAGGGGGTGAGGACGCCGTCCAAAAACGGCTCGATCGCCGCCCGCCAGGCCTCCGGCTGGTCGTAGTGGACGAGGTGGCCGGCGTCGGCCACCTCCGCGTACTGCCCGCTGGGCAGCACCCGGACCATCTCCTGCGCCTCGGCGCGGCCCAGCTCGCCGTCCTGGCCGCGGACCACCAAGGCGGGGCAGCGGACCTGGGCGAGCTCCTCCCAGTGCGCGTCGTACACCCACGTCTCGCGGGACTTCAGCATCTGCCCGGGCTCGAAGACGGGACGCCAGCCGTCGGAGGACTCGTGCATGACCTCGGCGTAGAACTCGCCGCGGGCCGGGTTGGGGCGTTCCACCCAGGGGTCGTCCTCGCCGAACCACTTGCGTACGTCGGCGAGGGTGGCGAAGGGGACGGGCCAGGACTTGAACCAGTCGGCCCACTCGCGCTGCGAGGCCGCGCCGAGCGCGGAGGCCCGCATGTCGCAGATGATCAGACCGTGCACCAGATCGGGGCGCTTGGCGGCGAGCTGCCAGGCGGTCAGCGCGCCCATGGCGTGACCGACGAGGACCACCTGGGTGAGGCCCACCTGTTCCAGGGCGGCCTCGGCGTCCTCGACGTAGGCCTCGCGGGTGAAGGACGCCTGTGGGGGCTTGCCGCTCTGTCCGTGGCCGCGCTGGTCGAGGGCGACGGCCCGGTGCCGCTCGGAGAGCCAGCGGGCGGTGGACGCCCAGTGGGAGGCCCGGCCCATCAGTCCGTGCAGTAACAGGACGCCGGGCGTGGCCCCGCTCTCCTCCGGCAGACCCCGGTCGTACGGGTCCCGGCCGTGGGTCTCCGGTCCGGGTGGTCCGGCCTGCTCCGGCAGGAGTGCGGCCGGGTCGCGCTTGGGCGGGTCGCCGAACTCCCAGGCGGCCAGGCGCACGCCGCCCGCCCCGGTCACGTCGATGCGTCGCGCCATAGGTCCTGGCACCCCCCTAGCTCCGCTCGGACCGCTCGCGCCGGCCGGTCCTGTGAACCGCTTGCTGCCTGCCGTCGTTGCCGTGGTACCGCTTTCCCTCATCCACATCTACGGACTCTACGCAGACTCATCCGCAAATTATCGAAAAAGTATTCGAAGTACGCCTTCTCCGCGGGCAACACCCCTCGTTCGAGTGACCCCTCTCAAGGAATGATCGCCTCAGCCGAGGGGAGATCTTCAGCGGGAGGCGGACCGCTCGGGGAAAACGGTCCGAGGGAATCGACCTTGAGAGCTCGGGGCTCCAGGTCGGAACAGGGGAGGACAGGCCCCGGCGCCTTCGGGCGCCGGGGCCACCCTGGTCTCCGCGGCACATCCTCCCCGCCCCCTCAGCCCGTATGCCTCGTGCGACAGCAAGCCTGGCACGCGAAGCGGCGGACCGCTGCGATTCGGCGCACTCAGCGCTTGGCGACGAACACGTGCGAGGCGACGTCCGCCACCAGCTCGGCGGCCTCGCCACCGCTGCCCACCAGCACACCGCCGGGGGACTCGGTCACGCTCACCACCGAGCCGGGCTGCACGCCCGCCCGGCGCAGCGTGTACATCAGCTGCGCGTCCGTCTGGATCGGCTCGCCGATCCGGCGCACCACGACCGTCTTGCCCTCCTGGCCCGGGTCGAGTTCGGCCAGGGACACCATGCCCTCGTCCAGGAACGGGTCGGCGCCGTCCTTCTCGCCGAGCTCCTCAAGACCGGGGATCGGGTTGCCGTAGGGCGACTCGGTCGGGTGACGCAGCAGCTCCAGCACGCGCCGCTCCACGGCCTCGCTCATCACGTGCTCCCAGCGACACGCCTCGGCGTGGACCTGCTCCCACTCCAGACCGATCACGTCCACCAGGAGGCACTCCGCGAGCCGGTGCTTGCGCATCACCCGGGTGGCCAGCCTGCGGCCCTCGTCCGTCAGCTCCAGGTGCCGGTCGCTGGCCACGGACACCAGCCCGTCGCGCTCCATCCGTGCCACCGTCTGGCTGACGGTCGGCCCGCTCTGGTCGAGCCGTTCGGCGATCCGGGCGCGCATGGGGACCACACCTTCCTCCTCCAGCTCGAGGATGGTGCGGAGATACATCTCCGTGGTGTCGATCAGTCCGGACATACCTGCCCCTAAATGAGATCTGCCGGAAGCACGGCTGGCTCCGCGGCGCGTGCGCTGGCCCTGGGCTCAATTCTGACGCATGGCACTGACAACCGTGCCGCGCCTGCGAAACGGGACGGTTACGCGGGAGCGCGGGGCTCCCCGAGGCGGCCGCCGGTCGACCGGGTGACGCGCGGTCACCCGCGGGCCGCCCAGGAGAACCGGACACCGGCGGACACGGAGTGCACCCGGTCGGCACGACCGGCGCCGCCGTATTGACAGGGCACTGGTCCAGACCGCACGGTGATCGGCGGCACAGACGCCGCCAGACGCTGTGAAGGGGCATCGCATGGGCGACAGCACACCGGCCGGCCAGTTCTTCGACGCCGCGATCACCCTGCTGCAACGGGTGCGCGACGAGGAGGCCGAGGCCGTCGAGGCGGCCGGCACGCTCCTCGCCGACGCGGTGGCCGACGGCGGCCGGCTCTTCGCCTTCGGTGCCGGACACTCCTCGCTCGCCGCCCAGGACCTCGTCTACCGGGCCGGCGGCCTGGCGCTGATGAACCTGCTCACCGTGCCGGGCATGGTCGGCGTCGACGTCAGGCCGGCCACCCTCGGCTCCGCCCTGGAGCGCGTCGACGGGCTGGCCGACGTCGTCCTGGACTCCTCCCCGCTGCGCGCGGGCGACGTCCTCGTGATCGTCTCCCTCTCGGGCCGCAACGCCCTCCCCGTGGAGATGGCCATGGGCGCCCGCGCCCGCGGCGTGAAGGTCATCGGCGTGACCTCGGTGGCGTACGCCGCGCAGACGTCGTCCCGGCACACCTCGGGGACGTACCTCAAGGACCACTGCGACCTCGTCCTCGACTCGAAGATCGCGGTCGGTGACGCCGAGCTCAGCCTGGACACCATCCCGGCCCCCTTCGCCCCGGCCTCCACCGTCGTCACCACGGCGCTGCTCCAGGCGGTCATGGCCACCACGGCCTGCACCCTCGCCGAGCGGGGCGTCGAGCCCCCGCTGCTGCGCTCCGGCAACGTCGACGGCGGCCACGACTGGAACCGCCGGATCATGCAGGAGTACCGGGACCGGATCTTCTACCAGCACTGACGGGAGCCGCCGGAGCGGCTCGGCGCGCTCCGGCGGCGCGGACTACTTCGTCCCGAGCAGTCCCGCGAGGTCGAGGGCGCCCGCGATCCGTAGCGCGACGTCCTCCGCGTACGCCGTGTCGGAGCGCTCGAAGGCGCTGCGGCCGCCCGCGCGCAGGAACGTCACCACGCCCAGCGTCCGCCCCCGGCTGCGCAGCACCGCGCACAGCGCGTGCACCGTGTCCGGCGGCCACTGCCGGGCCAGCGCCCACTCCCGCACCTCCTCGGCCGACCCGGTCCCGGCGGCGGACCGCACCGACCCGGTCCGCTCCACGCACTGAAGGGCCGGATGCCCCGGGCCGTAGCACACGGGCAGCCCGGCCTGCCCGGTGAGCTGGGCGGGCCCCGGGGTGCCTGCGGGCGTCTGGGCGATCCGCACCAGCCGTACCGGCCCGTCGGCCGACTCCGTCACCCGGTCGATCAGGGCCTGGTCGGCGAACCCGGCGAGCGCGAAGTCGAGATGGACGGTGACCGCCTCGGCCGGGTCCTCGCACTCGGCGGCCGCGCGGGCCGCCCGGTGCAGCTGGTTGCCGCGGAAGCGCAGCAGCGCCGCCTCCTGCTCGCCCTGCCGGGACTCGGTGACGTCCAGGAACAGCCAGCCGACGCCGAGCGGGACCGGCTCCTCCGCGAGCGGCGAGGCCAGCCGCAGGAAGCCGCTGCGCCAGCAGCGCCGGCGCTCGCCCTCGGGCGTGCGCACGGCCACCCAGATATCGGCGGGCGCGGGCGGCGCGCCCTCGGCCAGGACGTGGGTGAGCGCGCTCTCCAGTTCCTCGACGCCCTGGGCGAGCAGTTCGCCGAGCGGCCGTCCCAGCGCCGCCGTGCGCCCGATGCCCAGTGCGCGGGCCGCGTGCGCGTTCACGACGGCGGGCCGCAGATCGGCGTCGACCAGGACGACACCCCAGCTCGCGTTCTCGAACAGGGCCTCGCTCAGCGCGATGGACCGCTCCAGGTCGATCTGTGCGTGCACCTCGCTGAAGGCGCAGTACAGGCCCGCGGGCTCGCCGTCGGGGCCGTGCACGACGGCCGACTGGGTCCGTACGAGCACCCGGCCGCCGTCCTTGGTCAGCAGCGCGAACTCGTGCACCTGACGGCCGGTGGCCCGCATGGCGGCCATCAGCCGCGCCTGGACCTCCTCGGCGTCCGCGGGGCGTACGGCCCACCCGGCGAACCCGTGCCGTCCCACGGCCTCGGCCGCCGTCCAGCCCAGGATCCGCTCGGCCTCACGGTTCCAGTGGGTGACGACCCCGTCCGCGTCGAAGGCGCACAGGGCCGCGTCCATGCCGTCCAGCAGCGCGGCGAGCAGATCCGAACCGCCCGAGGCCTCCCGCTCGGGCTCCGCGGGCTCGTCCGGCCCCAGCTCGTCGGTGGTCCCACTACGCCGGGAAGCACTCACCTGGACCCCCTGCCGGCTGCGTCACTTGCCATCATTCAACTCGAACGTGATGCAGCACACATCGAGTTCCCACAAGATTGAAGGAATCGTTGTACGCCGGGGTCTATCCGGCACAGGACTCGCGGCGCATCGTCAGCCACAGGTCGCTCTCCCCGTCCAGCGCATACCGCTCGACCTCGACGAACCCGCGCGCCTCGGCGAACCGGACACCGTCCTCGTTGGCCGCCAGGATCACGGCCTCGACCGTCCGGGCCCCCAGCGTCCGGGCCTCGGCCAGCCCGTCCTCGTACAGCGCCGTGCCGAAGCCCCGCCGCCGGAATGCGGGCAGCACCCGGGCGATGACGGTGGCGACCGCCTCCGCGCCCTCGGGCGGCCGCACGGTCGAGCAGCCGACCAGCACGTCACCGAGATAGGCGTTCACCAGGCGGTAGCGGCCGACGCGCTCCCGCGCCTCGGCCGGGGTCATCGCCGCGGGCGGCACCACCACGTTGTGGACGTGCCGCCACTGCTCCACCATCGCCTCGCCCGCCACGGGCGCCATCCGAAGCCCCGCCCGGACCGCCGCGTCCGCCGCGTCCGTCCGGTCCGCCTGATCCACCTGATCCACCTGATCCACCTGATCCGTCATGGCAGCAGGGAATCGCGGCCCCGCCCGCCGGTCAACGGGATTGCCCCGCGCGCGACGGCGAGGGTCGGCAGGGGCGGCGGAAAAAAGGTTGAAGGTCCGCCGCGGCGTTCTTAGGGTGGGGATTACACCGAAGGGAGGTGATCGGGTACATGAGTGAAACCCGGACGCGTGAGGTGGCTGCGGGCTAGCGGCCCGCCACCACACCGAGTGCGGTGCCGGACCAGCGCGTGACAGACGCGTGCAGCCGGCCCAATCCCAGGCAGTCACCCGACCCGCGAGTCGCCGGTACGTCCGGCCGGCCCCTCTTTCGGAGGGCCAGACTCGCGGGTCGTCTGCGTTCCCGGACGGATCCGAGGCAGGTCGACGGCCCGGGCGACCTCAGTGGCCGATGTCCTCGTAGCCCTCGATCTCGCGCGGGTCGCGGGGGCCGGGGCCGATGTAGCGGGCGGAGGGACGCACCAGGCGTCCGGTGCGCTTCTGCTCCAGGATGTGCGCCGACCAGCCGGCCGTACGGGCGCAGGTGAACATCGACGTGAACATGTGGGCCGGGACCTCGGCGAAGTCCAGCATGATGGCCGCCCAGAATTCGACGTTGGTCGCCAGGACCCGGTCCGGGCGACGGTTGTGCAGCTCCTCCAGCGCCGCCTTCTCCAGCGCCTCGGCGATCTCGTAGCGCGGGGCGCCGAGCTCGCGGGCCGTACGGCGCAGCACCCTGGCGCGGGGGTCCTCGGCGCGGTAGACGCGGTGGCCGAAGCCCATCAGGCGCTCGCCGCGGTCGAGGGCCTGCTTGACATAGGCCTCGGCGTCGCCCGTGCGCTCGATCTCCTCGATCATGCCGAGCACCCGGGAGGGGGCGCCGCCGTGCAGCGGTCCGGACATGGCGCCCACCGCGCCGGAGAGGGCGGCGGCCACGTCCGCGCCGGTGGAGGCGATGACCCGGGCGGTGAAGGTGGAGGCGTTCATGCCGTGCTCGGCCGCCGACGTCCAGTAGGCGTCGACCGCCGCCACGTGCTTGGGGTCGGGCTCGCCACGCCAGCGGATCATGAACCGCTCGACGACCGACTGCGCCTTGTCGATCTCGCGCTGCGGGACCATCGGGCGGCCCTGGCCGCGGGCCGACTGGGCGACGTAGGACAGCGCCATGACGGCGGCGCGGGCGAGGTCCTCGCGGGCCTGCTCGGCATCGATGTCCAGGAGCGGTTCGAGGCCCCAGACGGGGGCGAGCATGGCGAGCGCGGACTGGACGTCCACCCGGATGTCACCGGAGTGCACCGGGATCGGGAACGGCTCGGCGGGCGGCAGGCCGGGGTTGAAGGCGCCGTCGACGAGGAGGCCCCAGACATTGCCGAACGAGACGTGGCCGACCAGATCCTCGATGTCGACGCCCCGGTACCGCAGCGCGCCGCCCTCCTTGTCCGGTTCGGCGATCTCCGTCTCGAACGCTACGACTCCTTCGAGTCCGGGTACGAAGTCGGACATCAGGCGGCTCCTCATGATGTGTGCGACGGATGATGTTGTGGGGCCGAGAACCGGGACCGAGAACCGGGACCGGGGACCGGGCGAAACGGTGGGTCGGCGTACGCCCCACGGATCCACGGTCGTCTGCGACGGCTCGCGGTCCTGGGCGCCCCTCCTGGTGATGCCCCGTGCGGTCGGCGGTCATCCAACCAGGACGCCATCAGCACCATATCCCCGAGTGTCACCTTTGGGGAGTGCTTGCGGCACTGAGTGCCACCCCGATGATCCGGGACAGCACCCGGTGGCGGACATGCATACGGCAAGATGACCGCGTGAACGCCGCCCACGACGCCGCCGCCCTGGATCCCGCCTCGATGCGCAAGCAGTACCGGGCCGAGGGTCTCGCCGAGTCCGATCTGGCCGCCACGCCCGTGGAGCAGTTCGCCCGCTGGTTCAGGCAGGCCGCCGCGGAGGCACACCTGTTCGAGCCGAACGCCATGATCGTCTCGACGGTGGACGCGGAGGGCAGGCCCAGCTCCCGTACGGTGCTGCTGAAGCAGTTCGACGAGCACGGCTTCGTCTTCTACACCAACTACGACTCCCGCAAGGGCCGTGACCTGGCCGGGAACCCGAACATCTCGCTGCTGTTCCCCTGGCACCCGATGGCCCGCCAGGTCATCGTCCAGGGCGTGGCACAGCGCACCGGCCGGGACGAGACGGCCGCCTACTTCCGCACCCGGCCGCACGGTTCCCAGCTGGGCGCCTGGGCCAGCACCCAGTCCAGTGTGGTCCCCTCCCGCGCCGAGCTCGACGCCTCGTACGCCGACCTGGAGGCCCGCTATCCGCAGGGCGAGCAGGTCCCGGTCCCGCCGCACTGGGGCGGTTTCCGGGTGGCCCCGCGGACGGTGGAGTTCTGGCAGGGCCGCGAGAACCGGCTGCACGACCGGTTGCGGTACGTGGCGGAGGCGGACGGCGGCTGGCGCACGGAGCGGCTCAGCCCCTGAGCCGGCCGGTCACGGCGCCCGGCGCCGTGACCGACCCGGGCCTCGGGCCTCGGGCCCGCGGTGCCCCGTCGTGGGCCTCAGTCCCGCAGTGCCCCGTCGAGGACGGCCGCCCACTGCGCCACGACCCGTTCGCGGCGCTGGCGGTCGTCGGTGAGCAGATTGGCCAGGCCCAGGCCGCGGGCCATGTCCAGCAGGCCCTGGACCGTCTCGCGCACCCCGGGCCGGGACTCGTCCGCGCCCAGCAGGTCGACGGCTATCCGGTGGGTCTCCCGGCCGACCCGGGCCTCCAGCTCGATCACCCGCGGGCTCAGCTGCTCCTCGTTGGAGGCGGCCACCCACAGATGCAGCGCGGCCCGGAACAGCGGGCCGGTGTAGAGGTCGACGAGGGCCGACACCACCTCGCGCCGGTCCTGGGCGGCGCCCTCGGGGAAGAGGGCGCGCAGCGCGCCGGAGCGTTCCTCCGCGACGTACTCGACGGCCGCCGTGAACAGGTCCTCGCGGGTCGGGAAGTGGTGCTGGGCGGCGCCCCTAGAGACCCCGGCGCGCTCGGCGACGACCAGCACCGTGGAGCCCGCCCAGCCGTGCTCGGCGAGGCAGGCGACCGCGGCCTCCAGCAGCCGCTGCCGGGTGGCCCGGCTGCGGTCCTGCTTGGGGGCGCGGTCGCGGTCGGCTGTGGTCACAGCACCCATGCGGGATCCCGTCGTTCGAGGAAGGCCGTCATCCCCTCCCTGGCCTGCGTGGAGGAGAACAGCCGGGCCGAGAGCGCGGTGAGGTCGGCCGCGTCCTGGTCGAATGCCTCCAGCACCCTAGCCGTGAGCAGCGCTTTCGTCTCGGCCAGCGCCCCCGGGGCGGCCTTGCGCAGCCCGTCCAGGACGGGCTCCAGTACGTCGTCCACGTCGTCGCCCGCCACGGTCAGCAGCCCGGTCCTGACCGCCTCGGCGGCGTCGAACCGCTCGCCGGTGAGGTAGTAGCGGGCGAGGGCGCGCGGGTCGGCGCGGGGCAGCAGGGTGAGCGAGATGACCGCCGGGGCCACCCCGATCCGCACCTCCGTGAGCGCGAAGCTGGCGTCGTGGGAGGCGGCCGCGATGTCGCAGGCGCCGAGCAGGCCCAGGCCGCCCGCCCGTACGTGCCCGGTGACCCGGGCCACGACCGGCTTGGGCAGCTCGACGATGCCCCGCAGCAGGGCGACCAGCGCGTCCGGGTGCGGCGGGTCGCGCAGGTCGGCGCCCGCGCAGAAGGTGTTGCCGGTGTGGGTGAGGACGACCGCGCGCACGTCGTCGTCCCCGGCGCAGTCGGCCAGCGCGTCGGCGAGCTCTCCGACGAGCGCCGCGGAGAGCGCGTTGCGGGTGTCCGTGGCGTCGAGGCTGAGCGTCTGCACGCCCCGCTCTCGGGTCCGTCCGACCAGGGTCATGCCCGCTCCTTCAGCTCTCGGCGCAGTGTCTTCCCGGAGGCGGCCCGCGGCACCGCGTCGATGAAGGTGACCTGCCGGACGCGCTTGTAGGGGGCGACGCGCTCGGCGACGTACATCATGACCTCGCCCTCGGTGAGGTCGCCGGCGGCGGCCTGCTGGGCGACCACGAAGGCGTGCGGTATCTCGTTGCCGTCCTCGTTGCGGACGCCGACGACGGCGGCGTCGGCGATGGCGGGATGGGTGAGCAGGATGGCCTCCAGTTCGGCGGGGGCCACCTGGAAGCCCTTGTACTTGATGAGCTCCTTGACCCGGTCGACGACGAACAGCCAGCCGTCGTCGTCGACATGGCCGACGTCCCCGGTGTGCAGCCAGCCGTCGGCGTCGATCATCTCGGCGGTGGCGTCGGGGCGGCCCAGGTAGCCCTTCATGACCTGGGGGCCGCGGATCAGGATCTCGCCGGGCTCGCCGACGTCGAGGTCCTTGCCGGGGTCGTCGAGGGAGACGATCCGCATCTCGGTGCCCGCGATGAGCCGGCCGACGGTCCCGGGCGGCGCGTCGGCCATGGCGTCCAGCGGGACGACATGGGTGCCGGGCGACAGCTCCGTCATCCCGTACGCCTGGCCGACCGGCGGCAGGCCGAGCCGCCGGGAGCAGGCCGCGGCGAGCTCGGCGTCCAGCGGGGCGGCGGCGCTGACGATGTACTTCAGCGACGACAGGTCGTACTGCGTGACGGCCGGGTGCTTGGCCAGGGCGAGGACGATCGGCGGGGCCACGTACAGGCCGGTGATGCGGTGGTTCTGGATCGCCGCGAGGAAGGACTCCAGTTCGAAGCGCGGCAGGACGACGACGGTGGCGCCCTTGCGCAGCGGCGCGTTCATCAGGGCCGTCAGGCCGTAGATGTGGAAGAAGGGCAGCACGGCGAGGATGCGTTCGCCGGGGCCGGTGTCGACCGCGGGCTCCAGCTGCGCCAGGTTGGTGGCGATCTGCCGGTGGGTGAGCATCACGCCCTTGGGGACGCCCGTGGTCCCGGAGGAGTACGGCAGGGCCGCGACGTCCTCGGCCGGGTCGACGGCGACCTCCGGTTCCGGCGCCTCGGAGGCGAGCATGTCGATCAGCGAGCGGTGCCCCGGCGCGCTGTCGCAGACGAAGATCTCCTGCACGCCGCCGGCCAGCTCGGCGGCCTCGCGCGCGCTCGCCAGCAGCGGTGACACGGTGACGATCCAGCGGGCCGCCGAGTCGCGCAGCTGCTTGGCGAACTCCTGCGCCGTGGCGAGCGGGTGCACGGTGGTGACGGAGGCCCCCGCGCGCGTGGCGCCGTAGAACGCGACCGGGAAGGCGACCGTGTTGGGGCTGTGCAGGGCGAGCACGTCGCCCTTGCGCACCCCCGCCTCGGCCAGCGCGGCCGCGACCCGCCGGTGGAACCGGTCGACCTGTTCGTACGTGAGGGTGGTGCCGTCGGTGCCGTCCACCAGGGCGGGGGTGTCCCCGAACTCGGCGGCCCGGCCCAGTACCGCCTCGTGGATGGGGAGTTCGATGGCAGGGACGTCTGCGTACGCGCTGCGGAACACGGTTCCTCCTCGCACAACGTTGTGCTGGATCAGTACGACTTGGGCAGACCCAGGGTCTGGTGGGAGATGTAGTTGAGAATCATTTCCCGGCTCACCGGAGCAATACGAGCCACACGGGAGGCTGTTATCAATGTGGCGAGGCCGAATTCACGGGTGAGGCCGTTGCCGCCGAGGGTGTGCACCGACTGGTCGACCGCCTTCACACAGGCCTCCCCGGCCGCGTACTTGGCCATGTTGGCGGCCTCGCCCGCGCCGAGGTCGTCCCCCGCGTCGTACAGGGCGGCGGCCTTCTGCATCATCAGCCGGGCGAGTTCGAGGTCGATGTGCGCCTGTGCGAGGGGGTGGGCGATGGCCTGGTGGGCGCCGATCGGGACCTTGAAGACGGTCCGCTCCCGCGCGTACTCGATCGCCCGGGCCAGGGCGAAGCGCCCCATGCCGATGGCGAACGCGGCCGTCATGATCCGCTCCGGGTTGAGGCCGGCGAACAGCTGGAGCAGCCCGGCGTCCTCGTCGCCGACGAGCGCCTCGGCGGGCAGCCGCACCTCGTCCAGGACGAGCTCGAACTGCTTCTCCGCGCCGTGCAGTTCCATGTCGATCGCCCGCCGGGAGAAGCCCTCGGCGTCCCGCGGGACGATGAACAGACAGGGCTTGAGGCTGCCGGTACGGGCGTCCTCGGTGCGGCCGACGATCAGGGTGGCGTCGGCGATGTCGACACCGGAGACGAAGACCTTGCGGCCGCTGAGCAGCCAGTCCCCGCTGTCGCCGTCCCGGCGGGCGGTGGTGGTGATCCGGTGCGAGTTGGAACCGGCGTCGGGCTCGGTGATGCCGAAGGCCATCGTGCGGGAGCCGTCGGCGAGGGCGGGCAGCCACTCCCGCTTCTGCTCCTCGGTGCCGAAGCGGGCGATGACCGTGCCGCAGATGGCGGGCGAGACGATCATCATCAGCAGCGGGGCGCCGGCCGCGCCGAGCTCTTCGAGGACGATGGACAGCTCGGCGATGCCGCCGCCGCCCCCGCCGTACGCCTCCGGCAGGTTGACGCCCAGGTAGCCGAGCTTGGCGGCCTCCTGCCACAGCTCGCTCGGGTAGCCGCCTTCCGCGACGACCCGGGCGAGGTAGTCGCGGCCGTAACGCCTGCCGAAGGCGGCCACCGCGGCGCGGAGGTCCTGGTGCTCTTCGGGCTCGATGAGGGTGCTCATGGTGCTCCTTCGAGTGCGGTTCGTCATGGGCGGGCGCGCTCGTGCCGCGGGACCGCACGGGCTGCGGTCCCGCGTCCCGTCGTCAGGCCTGCTGCACCACGGCCAGCAGCGTGCCGACCTGCACCTGCTGTCCCACGGTCACGGGGAGGGAGGTGAGGGTTCCGTCGGCGGGTGCCGTGATGTGGTGCTGCATCTTCATCGCCTCCAGCCAGAGGATCGGCTGACCGGCGGCGACGGCCGCGCCGGGCTCCAGCCCCTCGGCGATCCGCACCACCGTGCCCGGCATGGGGGCGACGAGGGAGCCGGGCGCCTGCTGGGCGGTCGGGTCGGGGAAGCGGGGCAGGGCGGTCAGCGCGGTGGCGTTGACGTGGACCCGATCGCCGTAGCACGCGACCTCGAACCTGCGCTGCACACCGTCCACTTCGAGTACGACGAGAGCGGCGTCGGCGTGCACGACCCGCACCCCGTCGGCGGTCAGGCCGTCCCGGGTGTGCCGGTAGTGGACCTCGTGCTCCTCGCCGGCCATGGCGTAGCGCCTGGTCTGCGGCTGGGACGGCAGGTTGCGCCAGCCGCCGAAGCGAGAGCGGCCGCGGGCGGCGGCCAGGGCGGCGGCCAGCGGGGCGTGCGGGTCGGCCGGAGCGCCGTCGGTGAGGGCGGCGAGGTGCCGGTCGTAGAAGCCGGTGTCCATCCGGCCGGCGGTGAACTCCTCGTGGCGCAGGGATCGTACGAGCAGGTCCCGGTTGGTGGCGGGGCCGTGCACCGCCGTGCGCTCCAGGGCGCCGGCCAGCCGGCGGAGGGCCTCGGCGCGGGTGGGGGCGTGGGCGACCACCTTGGCGAGCATCGGGTCGTAGTGGACGCCGATCTCGTCGCCGTCGGTGTAGCCGGTGTCCAGGCGGACGCCGTCGGGGACGGCGAGGCGGTGCAGGATGCCGGTCTGCGGGGCCCACCCGCGGGCCGGGTCCTCGGCGTACAGACGGGCCTCGACGGCGTGGCCGTCCGGGCGGGGCAGGGTGCCCGCCAGGGCGTGCCCCTCGGCGATCCTGATCTGCTCGGCGACCAGGTCGATGCCGAACACGGCCTCGGTGACGGGGTGTTCGACCTGAAGGCGGGTGTTCATCTCCAGGAAGTGCGCCCGGCCGTCGGCGACCAGGAACTCGACCGTGCCCGCGCCCACGTAGTCGACGGCCCGGGCGGCGCGCACGGCCAGCGTGTGCAGTTCGCGCTCCAGCTCCTCGGGGAGGCCGGGTGCGGGCGCCTCCTCGATCACCTTCTGGTGACGGCGCTGGAGGGAGCAGTCGCGGGTGCCGAGCGTCCACACCGTGCCGTGGGTGTCGGCGAGGACCTGCACCTCGACATGGCGGCCGTTCTCGACGTAGGGCTCGACGAACACCTCGCCGTCGCCGAAGGCGCTCGCGGCCTCGGCGCGCGCGCCCTCCAGCGCGCCGTCGAGGTCGGCGAGCCGGCGCACGATCCGCATCCCGCGCCCGCCGCCGCCCGCCGCGGCCTTCACCAGGACGGGCAGGTCGGCCTCGGTGACCTCGCCCAGCGGGGCGAGGCCCATCAGTTCCTTGGCCCGGGTCTTGGACGCCATGGCCTCGATCGCCTCCGGCGGCGGACCGATCCAGACCAGGCCCGCGTCCAGGACGGCGCGCGCGAAGTCGGCGTTCTCGGACAGGAAGCCGTAGCCGGGGTGCACGGCGTCCGCGCCGGCGGCGACGGCCGCCTTCACGATCAGGTCGCCGCGCAGATACGTCTCCGCGGGGGTCGACCCGGGCAGCCGTACCGCCGTGTCGGCCGTACGGGTGTGCAGGGCGTGCGCGTCGGCGTCCGAGTGCACGGCGACCGTCCGGATGCCCGCCTCGCGGCAGGTACGGAAGACACGGCAGGCGATCTCGCCGCGGTTGGCGACGAGGACGGAAGAAATCACGTGTACGGACCTCACATCCGGAAGACGCCGAAGCCGCCGCGCGCGCCCTCGAAGGACGCGGTGTGGACGGCCGACAGGCACAGGCCGAGGACGGTGCGGGTGTCGCGCGGGTCGATGACGCCGTCGTCGTACAGCCGCCCGGACAGGAACATCGGCAGCGACTCGGACTCGATCTGCTGCTCGACCATGGCGCGCAGCCCGGCGTCCGCCTCGTCGTCGTACGGCAGCCCCTTCGCGGCGGCCGACTGGCGGGCGACGATCGACAGCACTCCGGCCAGCTGCTGCGGGCCCATCACCGCCGACTTGGCGCTGGGCCAGGCGAACAGGAAGCGCGGGTCGTAGGCCCGTCCGCACATGCCGTAGTGCCCGGCGCCGTAGGAGGCGCCCATGAGGACGGACAGGTGCGGCACCTTCGAGTTGCTGACCGCGTTGATCATCATCGCGCCGTGCTTGATGATGCCGCCCTGCTCGTACTCCCGGCCGACCATGTAGCCGGTGGTGTTGTGCAGGAACAGCAGCGGGATGTCGCGCTGGTTGGCCAGCTGGATGAACTGGGCGGCCTTCTGGGACTCGGCGCTGAACAACACCCCCTGGGCGTTCGCCAGGATGCCGACGGGATAGCCGTGCAGGGTGGCCCAGCCGGTGGTCAGGCTCGTCCCGTACAGCGGCTTGAACTCGTCGAAGTCGGAGCCGTCGACGATCCGGGCGATGACCTCGCGCGGGTCGAAGGGGGTCTTGAGGTCGCCGGGGACGATCCCCAGCAGCTCCTCCGGGTCGTACTTGGGCGGCTCGGCCGGGCCCGGATCGGGGTAGGCCTTGCGGTGGTTGAGCCGGGCCACGACCCGCCGTGCCTGGCGCAGCGCGTCCTGCTCGTCGACCGCGAAGTAGTCCGCGAGCCCCGACACCCGGGCGTGCATCTCGGCGCCGCCCAGCGACTCGTCGTCGCTCTCCTCGCCGGTGGCCATCTTCACCAGCGGCGGCCCGCCGAGGAAGACCTTCGCCCGCTCCTTGACCATGATCACGTGGTCGGACATGCCGGGGACGTAGGCGCCGCCCGCGGTCGAGTTGCCGAAGACCACGGCGACGGTGGGGATCCCGGCGGCGGACAGCCGGGTCAGGTCCCGGAAGATCGCGCCGCCGGGGATGAAGATCTCCTTCTGGGAGGGCAGGTCGGCGCCGCCGGACTCCACCAGGCTGATGCAGGGCAGCCGGTTGGCG
This sequence comes from Streptomyces adustus, assembly GCF_009377175.1. Classification (GTDB taxonomy): domain Bacteria; phylum Actinomycetota; class Actinomycetes; order Streptomycetales; family Streptomycetaceae; genus Streptomyces; species Streptomyces adustus. The sequence goes on along the minus strand of NZ_VJZD01000030.1, from coordinate 9,027 downwards.
AGCGCGATGTCGTTGGCGCGCAGCGCCTTCTTCAGGCTCCATGGGTTGGAGGCGCCGCCGCGCACGGTGGGGTCGTTGGCGGTGATCAGGCACTCCACGCCCTCGACCACCCCGATGCCGGTGACCAGCGAGGCGCCGACGGCGTACTCGCTGCCCCAGGCGGCCAGCGGCGACAGCTCCAGGAAAGGGGTGTCGGGGTCGAGCAGCAGCTCGATGCGCTCCCGGGCGAGCAGCTTGCCGCGCCCGCGGTGCCGGTCGACGTACTTGGGGCCGCCGCCGGCCAGCGCCTTGGCGTGCTCGGCGTCCAGGTCGGCGAGCTTGGCGAGCATGGTCTCGCGGTTCGCCCGGTGGTCCGGGCCGTTGACGTCCAGCGCGGACGGCAGGACCGTCACAGCAGCACCTCCGGTATGTCCAGGTGACGGGAGCGCAGCCACTCGCCCAGGGCCTTGGCCTGCGGGTCGAAGCGGTGCTGGGCGGCGACGCCCGCGCCGAGGATCCCCTCGACGACGAAGTTCAGGGCGCGCAGGTTGGGCAGGACATGGCGGACCACGCGCAGACCGGCGGTCTCCGGCAGCAGTTCGCGCAGCCGTTCGACGGTGAGGGTGTGGGCCAGCCACCGCCAGGCCTCGTCCGTCTCCACCCAGACCCCGATGTTGGCGTTGCCGCCCTTGTCGCCGCTGCGGGCACCGGCGACCAGGCCGAGCGGAGCCCGCCGGGTCGCCGCGTCCGGCGGCGACGGCTCGGGCAGGGCGGGCTCCGGCACCTCGTCGAGTACGAGGGTGTCGGGGGCGGCGGGCACGGCGACCCGGCGTCCGTCGTGGAGCACCGCCAGATGTTCGACGGCGTCCTGAGGGACGTACGCGGCCTCGAAGACCCCGTAGGGCGCGCCCTTCCCGGGTGGCGCCACCACATGGAAACCGGGGTAGCTCGCGAGGGCCAGCTCGATGGCCGCACCGCTCAGCGCCCGTCCCACGGACGTCTGGTCCTGGTCGCGCACGACCAGCCGCAGCAGCGCGCTCGCGGTCTCCTCGGTGTCGGCGTCCGGCCGGTCGGTGCGGACCAGGTCCCAGCGGACCTCGGCGGGCGGAGACTTGGCGAAGGCGTCCGCCATCTGCTCCCGCACCAGCGCGGCCTTCGCCTCGATGTCGAGGCCGGTGAGGACGAAGACGACCTCGTTGCGGAAGCCGCCGAAGCGGTTGAGGCCGACCTTGAGGGTGGGCGGCGGGGCCTCCCCGGTGACGCCCTCGACCCGCACCCGGTCGGGGCCGTCCTGGGTGAGCCGTACGGTGTCCAGCCGGGCTGTGACGTCGGGGCCCGCGTACCGGGCGCCCCCGGTCTCGTAGAGCAGCTGGGCGGTGACCGTGCCGACGTCGACGAAGCCGCCGGTCCCGGGATGCTTGGTGATCACGCAGCTGCCGTCGGCGTGGAGTTCGGCGAGCGGAAATCCGGGCCGACGCAGGTCATGGGCCCGGTCACGCTTGTGGAAGAAGGCGTAGTTGCCGCCGGTGGCCTGGGTCCCGCACTCCAGGATGTGTCCGGCGGCCACGGCCCCGGCCAGCCGGTCGTGGTCGTCCGGCGTCCAGCCGAAGTGGGCCGCGGCGGGCCCGGTGACCAGGGCCGCGTCGGTGACCCGCCCGGTGACCACGACGTCCGCGCCCTCGCGCAGGCACCGCGCGATGCCGAAGCCGCCGAGGTAGGCGTGGGCGGCGAGGGCGCCGGGGTGACGGGCCAGCAGGTCGTCGCCCTCGACATGGGCGACCCGGACCGGGATGCCCAGCCGGTCCGCCAGCTGCCGTACGGCGTCCGCGAGTCCGGCCGGGTTGAGGCCGCCCGCGTTCGTCACGATCTTCACGCCCCGCTCGTGGGCGAGGCCGAGGCCCTCCTCCAGCTGCCGCAGGAAGGTGCGGGCGTATCCGGCGGCCGGGTCCTTCATCCGGTCGCGGCCCAGGATGAGCATGGTGAGTTCGGCGAGGTAGTCGCCGGTCAGCACGTCGAGCTCGCCGCCGGTGAGCATCTCGCGCAGGGCGTCGAAGCGGTCGCCGTAGAACCCGGAGGCGTTGCCTATCCGCAGGGTCACCGCGCGGCGCCCTTCGGGGGACGTCCGGTGCCGGGCAGCCCGGCGAAGGCCTGGGCGAGGTCGAGCCAGCGGTCGGCGTCGGGACCCTCGACGCGCAGGTCGAGGTCGGACCGGTGGGCGCGCTGGGTGACCAGCAGGCAGAAGTCGAGGGCGGTGCCGCTGACGCGCTGCGCGGCGCCCTCGGGCCCGTACGCCCAGTCGGCGCCGGAGGGCAGGACCAGCTCGACGCGGAAGCTGTCGGCGGGCGGGGTGAGCCCGTGGATGCCGAAGGCGAAGTCGCGGGTGCGCACCCCGAGCCGGGCCACATGGCGCAGCCGGTCGGTGGGCTCGCGGACCACGCCGAGCGCGTCGGCCACGTCCTGGGCGTGCGCCCAGGTCTCCATCATCCGGGCGGTGGCCATGGAGGCGGCCGACATGGGCGGGCCGTACCAGGGGAATCGGGCCCCGGCCGGGGACTCGCGCAGGGCCAGGTCGAGCGCGGCGCGCCCCTCCCGCCACCCTGCCAGCAGCACGTCGGACGGTTGCCGGGCGCCCTCCTCGGCACCCTCGTCCACGAACGAGTCCGGCGCCGCGAGGGCCTTCTCGACCAGGCCGTGGAAGGCGTCGGCGTCCGTGACGGAGAGGTGGGCGGAGTGGTCGGTCCAGGCGAGGTGGGCGATCTGGTGGGCGACGGTCCACCCGGGCGCGGGAGTCGCGAGCTCCCACTGCTGTGGACTCAACCCGGCCACAAGCCGGTCGAGTTCATCGCTCTCGTCACGCAGATCATCGAACACTGGCGTCGGATCGGACATGCCGGGGAGCATGCCAGCGGGCCCAGAAACAATCAAGCATGCTTGCATGAATTTGTTCGGACGGGACGCCGCCCTCACTCACGCCCGCAGGAGCGGGCCGCCACGGCGTCCTGAGCCCAGGAGCTCTCGGCGCAACGCGCGACAGCAGCGGACGGTCGTCAGGACAGCGGGTCCGGGGTGATCTGCCAGATGCTGACGAGCTCCGAGCGCGGCGTGACCATGTACACGAAGAAGCCATCTGCCACGAACGCGTGCTTCGCGCCTTCGTCGGCGCCCTGATACGCGGGACCGTGGAGGTGAAGCGCCTCGGCCGCCCGGACCAGTTCGTCCGCCGTCTTCTCCACTTCGGCGACGAACCCGGGCGGCGCCCCGACTGCCACCGTCTCCTCGTCCGGGACGTACTCCCAGCGCCAGGTCACTTGGCGAGCACCGTCCTGGAGGCGGCGCGGTAGATACCACTCGCGGTGCTCAGATGCTCGCGAGCTTCGTCCGGCTTGACCGCGACGTGGGCGAGGTATTCGGCCCGGTGGTACGCCTTCGCCGTCTCCGGGTGGCGCTCGATCTCGATCAGCGCCGCCCAGTGGTTGAGGAAGGCGTGGACCGGCCTGAGCGAACCGTGGTCGACGGCTTCGGCGAGGGCTTGATCCTTGGCCCGGTCGTAAACGGTCAGAAGTTGCGGCGCGACAACGGCACAGGCGGCACGCAAAGCGCCCGGAGTACGTTCCGGTCGCGGGATCAGCGGTCCGCCGCCGGCTGTTTCGCTGTGCTGCGTACCCATCCGCCGTTCCCTTCACGTCTCCGACCGACGGGCCGGCCGTGCGCCGGCGCCGGCTCGGGGCACGAACCCGACTCTAGTACCCGGCCGTACGGTCACACCCCGGAAAACGTCAGGAAGCGCTCGGCGGCACCGCTGCCTTCCCGCGGCCCACCTGGGTGCGTACCGCGCCCATGCTCGCGCCGATGACCAGCGCGATCGCGGCCGCCTGTAGGGCGGTCAGGGCCTGGTCCAGGATGAGGAAGCCCGCGGCCGCGGCGATGGCCGGCTCCAGGCTCATCATGATCGCGAAGGTGGAGGCGGGCAGCCGGCGCAGGGCGAGGAGTTCGAGGGTGTAGGGCAGGACGGAGGAGAGCACGGCCACCCCGGCGCCCAGGCCGAAGGTCACCGGGTCGAACAGCTTCGTCCCCGACTCGGCGAGCCCCAGGGGCAGGAACAGCAGCGCTCCGACCGCCATCGCGAGGGCGAGCCCGTCGGCCTGCGGGAAGCGGCGGCCGGTACGGGCGCTGAAGACGATGTACGCCGCCCACATCGCGCCCGCGCCCAGGGCGAAGGCGACGCCCACCGGGTCGAGGTCGCCGAACCCTCCGCCGCCGAGGAGGAAGACACCGGCGAGGGCCAGCCCCGCCCAGACCAGGTTGAGCGCGCGACGGGAGGCGACCACCGACAGCGCGAGCGGGCCGAGGACCTCCAGCGTGACGGCCGGGCCCAGCGGGATGCGGTCGACGGCCTGATAGAAGAGGCCGTTCATCGCGGACATCGCGATGCCGAAGACGACGACCGTGCCCCAGTCGGCGCGGGAGTGGCCGCGCAGTCGCGGACGGCAGACGAGCAGCAGGACCAGAGCCGCCACCAGCAGTCGCAGGCTCACCACGCCGAGCGCGCCGGCCCGCGGCATGAGGGTCACGGCGAGGGCTCCGCCGAACTGGACCGAGACGCCCCCGGCCAGAACCAGTCCGACCGGCCCGAGCGAGCCGAACCGGCGGGGCGCGCCACCCGTGGGGACGGGCACGGGGTCCGTCGCCGAAGTCGGCGAGGACGAGGGGGTGGTGGCGCTGGGGGTGGTCACAGGCGGTCCTGGGGCTGGCTCGGATCAGAGATCGTTCATCGTGATGCACTTCCGAGTCCAGGGTAATGGACTCCGTCAGGAGTGTGAACCCTTGACGGGACTGTTCCGAATGTCGAGATCGACAGCCCCGTCGAACGCCTTGTGGCGGTGCCGGGTCAGCGGCGGGCCAGGTAGAGCTCCAGCGTCCGGTGCAGCAGCCGGTTGAGCGGGAAGTCCCACTCGCCGAGGTACTCGACCGCCTGCCCGCCGGTGCCCACCTTGAAGCGGAGCAGGCCGAGCAGATGGTCGGACTCCTCCAGCGTGTCGGTGATGCCCCTCAGGTCGTAGACGGAGGCGCCCAGCCGGTGGGCGTCGGTCATCATCCGCCACTGCATGGCGTTGTTGGGCTGGACCTCGCGCCTGCGGGCGGTGGAGGCGCCGTAGGAGTACCAGACGTGGTCGCCGACGGTCAGCATGGTGGCCGCGGCCAGCACCTCGCCGTCGTGATGGGCGAGGTAGAGCCGCATCCGGTCGGGGTGCTCGGAGTTGAGCGCCGTCCACATGCGCCGGAAGTACGACAGCGGGCGCGGGGCGAAGCGGTCCCGCTCGGCGGTCTCGGTGTACAGCTCGTAGAACACCGGCAGGTCCTCCTGCCCGCCCGGCACGATCTTGACCCCGGCCTTCTCCGCCTTCTTGACGTTGCGCCGCCACTGCTGGTTGAGCCCGCCGTGGACGTCCTCCAGCGACCGCCCGGCGAACGGCACCTGGAAGACGTAGCGCGGCTGCCCGGCCGCGAACCCGTCCTCCCCTCCGGCCGCGGCCTGCCGCCAGCCCATCCCGCGCAGCCGGTCCGCGACCTGCGCGGCGAGCGGCTCGGACGAGGTCGCCTCCGCCTCTCCCAGCCGCCGGACGCCCGGATCCGCGATCGCCGCCTTGACCGCCTCCGCGCTCCAGCGCCGTACGACGACGGGCGGCCCCATCTTGACCGAGAACGCGCCCCGCGCCTTCAGCCGGTCGAGCATCGGCCGCAGCCATCGCTCCAGGTCGGGCGCGGACCAGTCGATCACCGGCCCCTCCGGCAGATACGCGAGGTACCGCTTCAGCCGGGGCAGCGGTCGCAGCAGCACCAGACCCGCCCCGACCTGCCGCCCGTCCTCGTCGAACCAGCCCAGGCTCTCCGCCCGCCAGTCGGGCTTCACGTCACCCCAGGACGGGATCTGGAGATGGCTGACGGAGGGGCGGGCCGAGACGAAGGCGAGGTGCTGGGCGCGGCTGATGGGCTGGACGCGGAAGGTCATGCGCGGGGCTCCCTCGTGCGATTCCTGGCGATACGCGGCTCATCGGCCAGCCTAGGAGGGCTCGCCCGCTTCGTCCTGCGCCACTCGCCCGCTCCGTCCTCTCCGCCGGCTCCGTCCGCCCGCGCCGACGACCCGGCCGGGGCCCGGCCGGAGGCTCCACCCGGAGGTCCCTCCGGCGGCGGGCCCACTACTCCGTCCGGGGGCCACCGGGGAGGTCCGCCCCACCGGCCCGGCCGCACACCCCCGCCCGGTCGGCCCATCGCTCCGGCCGCGCTCAGCCGACCCCGTCCGGCCCCGCCGATCGCCCGTCCGGCCCCGCCGATCGCCCGTCCGGCCCCGCCGATCGTCCGTCCGGTCCGCTCGGCAGGCTCTCCGCCAGCACCTCCGCCAGATGTCTCCCCCGCACCCCGGCCAGCTGCTCCAGCTGCGTCCGGCAGGAGAACCCGTCGGCCAGCACCACCGTCCCGGCCGCCGCGGCCCGCACCGACGGCAGGAGCCGTTCCTCGGCGCACGCCCTCGACACCTCCTCGTGCCCCTTCTCGAAGCCGAAGTTGCCGGCCAGTCCGCAGCAGCCGCCGCCGAGCTCGCCCGTCAGTCCCGCCGCCGTACGCAGCCGGCGGTCCGGTCCGTCGCCGAGCACCGCGTGCTGATGGCAGTGGGTCTGGCCGACGACCGGGCGGTCGACGCGGGGCGGAACCCAGTCGGGAGCGTGCTGTTCGAGGACCTCCGCGAAGGTGCGGACGCGGGCCGCGAGGAGGGCCGCGCGCGGGTCGTCGGCCAGCAGTTCCGGCAGGTCGCCGCGGAGCGCGGCGGCACAGCTCGGCTCCAGGACCACGACCGGGGCGGCCGTCTCCAGCACCGGCGCCATCAGGTCGAGGGTGCGGCGCAGCACGGCGCGGGCGCGGTCCAGCTGGCCCGTGGAGAGGTACGTCAGACCGCAGCAGACCCGGTCGTGACGCGCCGTCAGCAGAGCGGCCGCCGACCTCGTCCGGCCGTCCGCGATCCGGCCCCGCGGCGACCGCAGCGTCGGCGGCAGCGCCACCCGCAGGCCCGCCGCCTCCAGCACCCGGACGGCCGCCCGTCCCACGGCGGGCGAGAGGTACTCGGTGAAGGTGTCCGGCCACAGGACGACCAGGTCACCGGACCCCGGGTCGCCCGCCACCGCACCGCCCGACCCCACATCACCGGACCCCGGGCCACCAGTGGCCCGTCGGCCCCGCCACCACCGGCTGAACGGCTCGGCCGCCAGCCGGGGGATCTCCCGCTCCGGGGAGATCCCGCCGAGCCGTTTCGCCGCCCACGCCAGCGGCCGTACGCGGGCGAGCGCGTTGAGCACCCGTACCGCGCGCGTCCGGGCGGCCCAGCGCAGCCACACCGGCAGCCGTCCGAGCGTGTGGTGGGCCATGGGGCGGCGGCGCCCGGCGTAGTGGTGGTGCAGGAACTCCGCCTTGTACGTGGCCATGTCGACCCCGACCGGGCAGTCCGAGCGGCAGCCCTTGCAGGACAGGCAGAGGTCCAGCGCGTCCCTGACCTCCGGGGAGCGCCAGCCGTCCGTCACCAGCTCACCCGCCAGCATCTCGTGCAGCAGCCGGGCGCGTCCCCGGGTGGAGTGCGCCTCCTCGCCGGTCGCCCGGAAGGACGGGCACATCACCGCGGGCCCGGACACCTCGGTCGTACGGCACTTCGCCACCCCGACGCAGCGGCGCACCGCCGCCGCGAAGTCGCCGCCGTCCGCCGGATAGCCGAAGGCCACGTCCACGGGGGTGCGCGGCAGCACGGAGAAACGGAGATTCGCGTCCAGCGGGGCCGGGCGCACCAGCATCCCGGGGTTGAGCAGGTCGTCCGGGTCCCAGACCGCCTTCGCGCGCTCGAAGAGCGCCACCGTCTCCGTGCCGTACATCCTCGGCAGCAGCTCCGCGCGGGCCTGCCCGTCGCCGTGCTCTCCGGAGAGCGAGCCGCCGTGGCCCACCACCAGATCGGCGAGCTCCTCGGAGAAGCGGCGGAAGCGGCCCACACCCGCCGCGGTGAGCAGGTCGAAGTCGATACGGACATGGATGCAGCCGTCCCCGAAGTGCCCGTACGGGGTGCCCCGCAGTCCGTGCGCGTCCAGCAGCCGCCGGAAGTCCCGCAGATACGCGCCGAGCCGGGCGGGCGGCACCGCGCAGTCCTCCCAGCCCGGCCAGGCCTCGGAGCCGTCCGGCATCCGGGTGGCCGTGCCGCTCGCGTCCTCCCGGACCCGCCACAGCGCGCGCTGCCCGGCCGGGTCCGTCACCACCAGCGCGTCCACGGCGTCGGCCGCCCGGACGACCTCTCGGGCCCGCGCGTGCGCCTGGGCCGCCGTGTCGCCGCCCGTCTCCACGAACAGCCAGGCCCCGCCCCTGGGCAGACCGGCCGTCCCGCGCACCAGGTCGGCCGCCATCCCCTCCACCGTCAGCGGACCCAGCGGGAGCAGCCCGGCGGCCGCCTCGGCGGCGGCGCCCTCGTCGGCGTACCCCAGCACGGCGAGGGCGACCGCGCGGGGTGCCTCGACCAGTCGTACGACCGCTTCCGTCAGCACACCGAGGGTGCCCTCGGAACCGCAGAACGAGCGGGCGACGTCGGCGCCCCGCTCGGGCAGCAGCGCGTCCAGGGCGTACCCGGAGATGCGGCGGGGCAGCTCGGGGAAGCCGGTGCGCAGCCGCGCCAGTTCGCCCTCGGCCAGCTCCCGCAGACCGTCCGGCGCGCCGGCCCAGCCCGGTCCGAGGCGCGAGCGCGCGCCGCGCGCGGTGATCACCTCCAGCTCGCGCACGCTGTCCGCGGTGGTCCCCCAGGCCACCGAGTGCGCGCCGCAGGAGTTGTTGCCGATCATCCCGCCGAGCGTGCACCGGCTGTGGGTGGACGGGTCCGGACCGAAGCGCAGCCCGTACGGCGCGGCGGCCTCCTGGAGGCGGTCGAGGACGAGCCCCGGCTGCACGACGGCCGTCCGCGCGTGCGGGTCCAGCGAGACGAGCCGGTTCAGGTGCCGGGTGAAGTCCAGCACCACCCCCGTCCCCGTCGCC
>NZ_VJZD01000309.1 GCF_009377175.1 Streptomyces adustus | reverse complement strand
GCGGCGGACCGCCGCTCCCGCCCCGCCCGAGACGGCCTCCGACACCCCGTCCCACTCACACGCGTACCCGGAAGGCGACACCACCTCATGACCGGCACGACCACCGCCGACGAGAAGCTCACCTGGCTCATCGAGGGGCTCCTGGAGCGCACCCCCGGCGCCCGGCACGCGCTCGTGCTCTCCCGCGACGGACTGAAGCTCTGCCGCACCAAGGAGCTGACGGTCGATCAGGCCGACCACCTCGCCGCCATCGCCTCCGGCCTCCAGGCGCTCTCGCACGGCGCCTCGGTGGAGTTCGGCGACGGCAGCGGCGGCGTGCGCTCGTCGATGACCGAGTTCTACGGCGGAACCCTCTTCATCGTCGAGGCCGGCGAGGGCGCGCACCTGGCGGTGGTGACCACCGAGGACGCCGACGCGGGACTGATCGGACACAACATGAGCGAGCTCGTGGAACAGCTCGGCGAGCACCTGACGGCCCCGCCGCGCACCGCATGAGCCGCCCCGGCAGGGACGACAGCCCCGACCGCCTCTACACCCTCACCGGAGGGCGCAGCGGGGCCGGACCGGACAGCCCGTTCGATCTGGTCACGCTGGTGGTGGCCGAGTGCGAACCGTCCCCCGGCATGCAGTCGGAGCACGCCGCGATCCTGCGGACGACCCGGTCGCCCACCGCGGTGGTGGAGGTCGCCGCGGACCTCGGCCTCCCCGTGAGCATCACCAAGATCCTGCTGTCCGACCTGCTGGCGACGGGCCGCGTGAGCGCCCGCCACCCCCGCACGTCGGTCCTTCCCGACCCCGACATCCTGGAGCAGGTGCTCGTTGGACTCCGCAACATCTGACGCCCGCACCCCGCTGGGTGCCACCGCCGACAACGGTCTGAAGATCGTGATCGTGGGCGGGTTCGGCGTCGGCAAGACGACCATGGTCCGCTCGGTGAGCGAGATCCGTCCCCTCAACACCGAGGAGACGATGACCCGGGCCGGCGAGTCGGTGGACGACGTCAGCGAGGTGCGCGGCAAGACCGCCACCACGGTGGCCTTCGACTTCGGCCGCATCACCCTCGACGCGCGCAACGTCCTCTACCTGTTCGGCGCGCCGGGACAGGAGCGCTTCTGGTTCCTGTGGGACCGGCTGTTCTCCGGCACGCTGGGCGCGGTCGTCCTGGTCGACACCCGCCGCATCGACGACTCCTGGTACGCGATCGACCGCCTCGAACAGCACGGCACGCCGTTCATCGTGGCCTGCAACGACTTCGGGGGCTCCGGCCGGCACTCGCACGCCGCCGTCCGCGAGGCGCTCGACCTCGATCCCGAGGTGCCGCTGATCGACTGCGACGCCCGCTCGCGAGAGTCCAGCAAGGACGTCCTCATCACCCTGGTCCAGCACATCAGGAACAGCTACGCCGGGCAGTCGGCCCGGACCGCCGCGCCCCCACGGGAGTTCGTGTGACCACCGACGCCGTGCCGCTCAGCGGCTCCCGATTCCAGACCGACCCCGCCCTGCTGTACCGGGAGATGCGACGCGACCACGGCGCCGTCACCCCGGTGCTGCTGGACGGCGACGTCCCCGCGTGGCTGGTGCTCGGCTACCGCGAACTGCACCAGGTGACCGGTGACCCGGTCCTCTTCAGCCGCGACTCGGAACTGTGGAGCCAGTGGGACGCCATCCCCGCCGACTGGCCCCTGCTGCCGATGATCGGCCGAAAGCAGCCGTCCATCCTCTACACCGTCGGCGAACGCCACCGCGAACGCGCCGCCATGATCAGCAACGCCCTGGAGGGCGCCGACCCGTTCGAACTGCGCCGCCACGCCGAGCGGTTCGCCGACGAACTGATCGACTCCGTCTGCACCGTGGGCGAGGCCGACCTCATCGGCCAGTACGCCATGCTGCTGCCGGTGCGCGTCCTGGCCCGCCTGTACGGCTTCTCCGACGAGGACGGCCCCGGACTGGTCACCGCCCTCAACGACATGATCGACGGGCGCGAGCGGGCCCTGGCCGGCCAGATCCATCTGGCCACCTCCATGACGGAGTTGGTGGCCGGGCGCCGGGCCGCGCCCGCCCGGGACGTCGTCTCCCGGATGCTGGCGGACGACAGCGGCTTCACCGACGAGGAGATCACCCAGGACCTCATGGTGATGATGGCCGCCGGGCACCAGCCGACCGCCGACTGGATCGGCAACTCGCTGCGCCTGATGCTCACCGACACCCGCTTCGCCGCCTCGCTCTTCGGCGGCCGCCACAGCGTCGCCGAGGCCATGAACGAGGTGCTCTGGGAGGACACCCCCACCCAGAACGTGGCCGGCCGCTGGGCCTCCCGCGACACCCACCTCGGCGGGCGCCGGATCCGCGCCGGGGACCTGCTGCTGCTCGGCCTTCAGGCGGCCAACTCCGACCCGCAGGTGCGCACCGACGCCTCCGCCCTCACCGGCGGCAACAACGCGCACTTCTCGTTCGGGCACGGCGAGCACCGCTGCCCGTTCCCCGCCCAGGAGGTCGCCGAGGTGATCGCCCGGACGGGCATCGAGGTGGTCCTGGACCGGCTGCCCGACATCGACCTGGCGGTTCCGGCGGAACGCCTGAGCCGTCGTCCCTCGCCGTGGCTGCGCGGGCTGACCGAACTGCCCGTGCGCTTCACACCCACCCCTGCCCTGGGAGGCAACCGACCATGACGTCCGGCACCGAAGCAGCACGGATCGCGCTCGATCCGTTCGTCACCGATCTGGACGGCGAGAGTGCGAAGCTGCGCGCCGCCGGCCCGCTGGTGGAGGTCGAACTCCCCGGCGGGGTTCCCGTGTGGGCCGTCACCCACCACGCCGAGGCGAAGGCGCTCCTGACCGACCCCCGGCTGGTCAAGGACATCGACGTCTGGGGTGCCTGGCAGCGCGGCGAGATCCCGGCGGACTGGCCGCTGATCGGCCTGGCCAACCCGGGCCGCTCCATGCTGACCGTGGACGGCGCCGACCACCGCCGGATGCGCACCCTCGTCGCCCAGGCGCTGACCCCGCGCCGAGTGGAGGAGATGCGGGACCGGATCGCACAGCTGACCGAAGAACTGCTCGACCGGCTGCCCGCGGACGCGGACGTCGTCGACCTCAAGGCGGCCTTCGCCTACCCGCTGCCCATGTACGTCATAGCCGACCTCATGGGCATCGAGGAGGACCGGCTGCCCCGGCTGAAGGAGCTGTTCGAGAAGTTCTTCTCGACCCAGACCGCGCCCGAGGACGTCCTCGCGACCCTGGTCGAGCTGGCCGGCATCATGGCCGAGACGGTCGCCGCCAAGCGGGCCGAACCCGGTGACGACCTCACCAGCGCACTCGTCCTCGCCTCCGAGGACGGTGACCGGCTCACCGACGAGGAGATCGTCTCCACGCTCCAGCTGATGGTCGCGGCCGGGCACGAGACCACCATCTCGCTCATCGTCAACGCGGTCGTCAACCTCTCCACCCACCCCGACCAGCGCGACCTGGTGCTGTCCGGCACGGTGGACTGGTCGGCGGTGGTCGAGGAGACGCTGCGCTGGTCGACCCCGACCTCGCACGTGCTGATCCGCTTCGCCACCGAGGACGTGCCCGTCGGCGACCGGGTCCTCCCGGCCGGGGACGCGCTCATCGTGTCGTACGGCGCGCTCGGCCGCGACGAGGCCGCGCACGGTCCGACGGCCGGGGAGTTCGACATCACCCGCGAGACGCGCACCCGGCACATCTCCTTCGGGCACGGCCCGCACGTGTGCCCGGGGGCGGCACTGTCCCGGCTGGAGGCCGGGGTGGCGCTGCCGGCGCTGTACGCTCGCTTCCCGCGGCTGGAGCTCGCGGTACCGGCGTCGGCCCTGCGCAACAAGCCGGTGGTGACCCAGAACGACCTGTTCGAACTGCCGGTGCGGCTGACCGTCTGACACCCGGCCGTGGCCTCGCCATGACGGCCACGGCCGTACGGACGGACCGTACGCGGTCGGGGCGGGCCCGGGACTCCCGGACCCGCCCGCCGACCGGCCGGGCCACCGGACCTCCGGCCGGAATGATCGGTGAGCAACTGCTGATCCGGGCGTCGGCGCACGCACGGACGGCAAGGAGGACGGATGACCGGGCACGACCACACACCCGCTCCCGGCACGGCGGGTCCGCCCACCGCGCTGGTGGCCCGCCGGGCTCCGGCCACGGCGCGTGCCGCGGTGCTGTTCCTGCACGGCGGCGCTGCCGACGGCCGGACCCGGTCCCGGCCCTGGCATCTGGCGGCGGTACGGATGCGGCCGTTCACCGCGGCCGTGTCCGCCGCGCTGTCCGACGACGGCGTCTTCCTGGGAGAGGTGCGCTACCGGGTCCGGGGCTGGAACGGCGAGGACGCGGATCCGCTGCGGGACGCCCGGCGGGCACTCGACGAACTCTCCGGGCTCGTCGGCGACGTCCCGGTGGTCCTCGTGGGCCACTCGATGGGCGGCCGCGCGGCCCTGCGCGCCGCGGCCGCGCCGCAGGTCCGGGCCGTGCTGGCGCTGGCCCCCTGGTGCCCGGACGGCGAACCGGTGACCCAGCTGCGGGGCAAGGACGTGTTCGTGCTGCACGGGGACCGCGACCGCACCACCGACCCGCACGCGTCGGTGGCGTACGTGCGCCGGGCCCGCGAGGCGGGCGCGCGGGCGGGCGTCGTGCTGGTGAAGAACGGCGACCACGCCATGCTCCGCCGGGGCGGCAGCTGGCATCGCACGGCGGGTTCGGCGGTCGCCGCGCTGCTGTCGCCCGGCGCCCCCGCTCCCGACCTGCTGGCCACCGCCTTCGCGGCGACCGGACCGGGCGTGCTGTAGCCGACGGCCTCGACGGCACCTCGCGGCGCACACGCGGAACGTCCGGTCGCGGTCGCGACCGGACGTTCCGCCGTCCCTGCCCAGGCTCAGATGGGCAGGGTCAGGGCTGTGCCGTCAGGGTGAAGCGCTGCGCGGAGGTGCCGTCGCAGGTGCGCTGGGTGAGCTGCACACTGTTCGCCGCGCCGGCCGCCGCCGTCAGGCACTTGCCGCTGTGCCGCGCTGTGAGGCGGTAGTGCCCGGGGCTCTCCTCGACCGGCAGCCACTGCTGGTTCTGTCCGCCTCCGTAACTCCACAGCTGCAACGGTGCGTTGTCGGCGGTCGAGACGCCGGTCACGTCGATGACCTGCGCGGGGTTGGCGCGTACGCCGACCTGCCGGTAGCCGCTGTCGGTCGGGCGGAACCGGAACTGCTGCGCCTGCGTGCCGTTGCAGGCGTACTGCTGGATCGCGGTCCCGTTCGCCGTGGCGGCCGAACGGGCGTCCACACAGGTGCCGTTGCCGTCGTTCGTCAGCGAGTACCAGGCCGTCTCGGAGATCGGGCCGGTCGGCGGGGTCGTGCCGTCGGACCCGCCCAGCCACTTCAGCCCGTCCAGCAGGAACCGGTTCTGCGTCTCGCTCGCGAACGTCGACGACAGGCGGGTGTTCGTGTCGTAGTTCATCGCGTTGTGACCGAAGTTCGCGTACAGCATCCGGTACTTCGTGTTGGTCCACAGGATCGGGTAGTAACCGCTGTACCAGCTCTGGTTCGGGTCGGTGCCCAGCGGGAAGCTGCTGGGGTCGACGGAGGCCAGGATCTTGATGTCCGGGTTCTGGCGCAGGTCGTTGGACCAGCTGTACCACTCGCTGACCGCCGAGGTGAACGTGGCCGGCAGGTTCCTGGTGGCCGGGTGGGTGCGGTCCTCGACCTTCAGGACGGCCGAGGTCGGTCCCCAGGTGTTGGAGCGGAAGTTGCCGCTTCCGAGGAACTGGTTGTGATACCAGGGCCAGCTCGCCGCGTCGGTGGTGAAGGCCGAGACATGGAAGCCCAGCCAGCCGCCGCCGCCCCGCATGTACTGCTCGAAACCTGCCCGTTGGGCGGCCGTCTGCGGCAGGTCGTCGAGGAACACCACCACTTGGTAGGCGTTGACGCCGCCGTTGCTCAGCAGGTTCCAGTCGGTGCTGGCCGTGTAGGTGAAGCCGTTCGCCGCGGCCTGCCGCGGGAACCAGTCGTTGGCCTCCTTGTCGAAGTCGATGTGCGCCGCGTCCCAGGTGCCGCTGTACAGCGCCAGCACCTTGAACGGGGTGGCCGCCGTGCTCGCCCGGGCGGCGGGCGGCGCGGCGAGGGTGAGCAGGGTCGCCAGCAGCAGGCAGACCCGCAGGGCCGCGCGTGCCGTACCGGAAGTGAAGGTGCTCATCGGCTGACTGTCCTCTCCGCGCGGGTCACGGGTAGCTGACGAGGTTGGCGACGTTGGTGGCGGAGTTGGACGGCCCGCCCCGGTCGTTGACGACGTGCCGGATCGTGCCGGTGCCGCCCAGGGAGACCGTCACCATGTCCTTGAACCGCACGTTCGCGTTGTTCGGGGCCTCGATGGCCCGCTCGGCGGCGACGGCGGAGTTGACGTTGAAGTAGCAGTAGCTGCCGAAGCCGTACACCTGATGGCTCGTCACCGAGTTCGCCACCTTGTAGGCGGCGTAGCCCTGCGTGGAACCGTTCGTCCAGGCTGCCTGGTTGGGCGGGTCGTAGGGCATCTCGTTCTGGTAGAAGTACGTGCGGCCGCCGTTGCCGTTCCAGACCGTCTGGTACTTCTGGTAGTGCTCGACGAACAGGCCGTACATCGTCACGTCGTCGCCGTTGACGACCAGGCCGGTGTCGGCGGTGTTGCTGGTCCAGCCCACCCCGCTGCCGTGGTCGGCGCGCCACAGCCACAGGTGGTCGCCGATGACGTCGTCGCTGTTGACGGTCAGGCTGGTGGTCGCCCTGCCGACGCCCGCGCCGCCGATCCGGAAGAACACGTCGTGCAGCGCGCTGGGGTCGGCGCTGTGGTCGGCGGCGGAGCCGCTCGGGCCCATCTCCATGAGCTGCGCGGAGTTGGTGGTCCCGGCGTCGATCAGCAGGCCGGCGAGCTGGACGCCGTCGACGTCGGCGACGGACACCGCGGTGATCCCGTTGTCGGGGACGAGCGTCGCGAGGCCCAGCCCCAGGACGACCGTGTCGGCCCGGTTCACCTTCAGGGTCTGGTCGAGGTGGTAGACCCCGGGTGTCACCAGCAGGTTCTTGCCCTGGGCGAGCGCGTCGTTGAGCTGCGCGGCGGTGGCGCCCGGCTTGACGACGAAGAAGTCGGACAGAGGCAGCGAGGTGCCCGCCGGGGTGCCGGCGCTCCAGGTCGTGCCGCTGCTGTCCGTACGCGCGGAGGGCACGAACACCTTCCAGGCGCCCGCCGCGTCGACGTACAGGAAGGGCTTCTCACGGGTGACCGGCGCCTGTGCGACGGTGGTGTACGGAGGGCTGGGGAAGCTGTTCGCGGGCGCGTTCCTGGCGCCGACGAACACCATGTTCCAGTTGGAGCCGGTCCAGCTGCCCCACTCGGTGTTGCGCGACAGCCACTG
Source organism: Streptomyces adustus (assembly GCF_009377175.1). Lineage (GTDB taxonomy): Bacteria > Actinomycetota > Actinomycetes > Streptomycetales > Streptomycetaceae > Streptomyces > Streptomyces adustus. Next base: position 2,795 of record NZ_VJZD01000309.1, on the reverse strand, counting down.
CTGCTGCGAGCCCGAGTTGACCTGTCCGTCGATCTTCGTGTCGGCCATGTAGCCGCCGCTGGACCAACCACCGTCGTCCAGGGCGAGGTTGCCGCGCAGATGCATCCGCCGGTACGGGGCCGCCTGCGACACCGCCCAGCGGTCCGCGCCGCCCGTCGGGGTCACCGACAGGTTCTCCGCGGACCGCCAGAAGTTCTGGGTGGCGTTGCCCTGGAACCAGTCGGCCTCGGCGTGCACCGAACCGCGGATGTTCACGTCGTCGGGGGAGAGGCCGAGACCCGCGACCTGGGTGTAGAAGCCGACGTTGGCGTTGGCGTCGTAGGTGCCGGGCTTGAACAGGAAGGCCTTGCGGGCGGTGCCGAACTGGTTGGTCTCCTGCTGCGCGAAGGCCGCGTCGAGGCTGCTCTGGATGGTGGCCGCGGGCGTCGACGGATCGAAGACGGTGACGTTCGGGCCGAGGTCCGGGGTGCCGGGCGGCGGGGTCACGTCGACAGAGGTGACACGGAAGGACTGGGCCGCCGTGCCGTTGCACGTGTACTGCTGGAGCTGCACGCTGTCGGCGGTGGACGCGCTCGGCACGTCGAGGCACTTGCCGCTGTTGCGGTTCACGAAGTGGTAGGCGCCACCGGCCTCCGCAACGGCCTGCCACTGCTGGTTGGCGCCGCCGCCGTACGTCCACAGCTGGACCGGCGCGCTGTCGGCCGTCGAGACACCGGTGACGTCCCAGGCCTTGGTCGCGTCGGTCCGGTTGTCCACCCGGGCGTACCCGCCGGAGGTGGCCGTCACCCGCCACTGCTGGGCCTGGCTGCCGTTGCACGCGTACTGCTGGACCACGGTGCCGTCCGCGGTCCCGGCCGCGCGGGCGTCGACGCACTTGCCGCTGCCCGCGTTGACGACGGTGGCCCAGCCGGTGGGCAGTGCGGCGGCCGCGGCGGACGCCCGGTCCTGCGTGGCGAGCGTCAGACAGGACACGGTCGCCGCCATGACGGCGACCACGGACACCGCCCTCGCCGTCCGGGGACGGCCGGACGGCGGACTGCTGGATCTGGACACAGGAACTCTCCTGGAATGGTGGGGGGGATGGTGCAGGGCCCGGGCGGTGCGGGGCCCGGGCGGTGCGGGGCCGGGCGGTGCGGAGGGTCAGCCGGTGTACTTCGCGAGGACGCGGGTGTAGTCCCAGTTCTGCTGGCTCACCCCGGAGCAGCTGTCGGCGACGCCGCCGGTGCAGGGACGGTCGCGGTTGACCGACCAGAACGTCAGCCGGGCCAGGTGGTGTTGCTGCGCGTAGCCGAGGATCGCCTGGAAGTCGGCGACGGTCACCGTCTCGTTCTGGTCGGTGATCCCGTTCATGGAGGAGATGCCCATGTCGCGGTACGCCTGGTCGTCGCTGTAGCCGTACGCGTTCTTGAGCGCCGTCCTGAGGCCCTCGGCGGCCCGCTGGGTGAGCGTGCCCATGTTCTGTCCCGCGCCGCCGAAGTCGAATGGCATGATCGTCCAGCTGTCCACGGTCAGCCCGGAGGCCGCGGCCCGGTTGATCAGACTCGTGTCGGGGCCGTTCTGCCCGGTGCCGATGGTGACGTACACCTTGAGGCCCGGGTTGTTGGCCTTGACCGTCTTCAGCGCGTCCACGGTGCGCTGCTGGACCGTCGCGCTGCTGTAGGCGTCGGCCTCGATGTCGATGTCGATCGCCTTGAGACCGTAGGCGTTGACGACCTTCTGGTACGCGGCCGCCAGCTCCCCGGCGCTGGAACAGGAACTCTCCAGCTTGTTGCCGCTGTAGCCGCCGAACGACGGGATGACGTCACCGCCGCCCGCGCGCACGGTGGTGACCGTCTGCTGGTCGACGCCGCCGGTCAGGGGGCGGCTGCCGTCCCACTGCGGATTGCAGTAGCCGTTGCTGAGCACGAACGCCAGCGTGAACCACTTGACGCCGGTGGCGTTCATGACGGTGGTGGGACTGGGCGGGTTTCCCCACCCGTTGTACAGGTACGGCGCGACGGCCATCGGGGCGGACGGTGTCGTGCCGCCGCCTCCGGCCGCGGGTGCGGTCCACTTCTGGTTGGCGCCGCCGGTGCAGGTCCAGAGCTGGATCGGGGTGGCGTTCGCGGAGGTGTTGCCCGTGACGTCCGCGCACTTGTCGGCCTGCGGGTTGACGAGGTCGCGGGCCGTGGAGACCGTCCACCTCTGGTTGGCGCCGCCGGTGCAGTCCCACAGTTGGAGCCTGGCCCCGTTCGCGGTCGAATTGCCGGTGACGTCAAGGCACTTGCCGAGCGCCCGGACCGTCCCGTCGGTGCCGACCGTCCACTGCTGGGCGGCGGTGCCGTTGCAGTCGTAGAGCTGTACGGCCGTACCGTTCGCCGGGTTCGCACCGGCCACGTCGAGGCACTTGCCCGCGAGGCCGGTGATCGTGCCGGTGGCCGCGGCGGCGGGGGCCGTGCCGAGGGCGCCGGCCGAGAGCGCGAGCAGAGCGGTGGTCAGCGTTCCGCGCAGCACGACGGAGCGTGCCGGGAGTCGATTGGTCATCAGGAAGTCACAGTCTTCCGCTGGAGGCTGATGGTGGGGGGCGTTCACATCCATGAATGATGAGCGCATTCATGGAACCGCGGTGTTCGGGAACCTAAAGGTCTGAACCACAGTCGTCAAGCTGTGAAGCAACTGTGCTTTCGAATTCGCCTACGATCGCGATGAGTTGAACGCATGAAGGCGTGGGAACCCGTGTGAACATGGGGAGTTGAGGCCGTGATCGCTCACAATCCGACGTCGGCTCGGAGTGGGTGCGAAGCGCTCACTGCCCC
>NZ_VJZD01000308.1 GCF_009377175.1 Streptomyces adustus | reverse complement strand
GGCCGCCGACGTCCTGGACCTCCTCGACGGCACGATCACCAACATCGCCGCCCCGACGATCGCCCGCGACCTGGGCGGCGGCCAGAGCCTCGTGCAGTGGCTCGGCGCCGCCTACTCCCTCGCGCTCGGCGTGCTGCTCGTCCCCGGCGCCCGGCTCGGCGACAAGTACGGCCGCAGGCGGCTGTTCCTGACCGGCCTCGCCGGATTCGTGGCCGCGTCGGCGGCCTGCGGACTCGCCCCGGACCCGACCGCGCTCGTCCTGGCCCGGCTCGTCCAGGGCGCCTTCGGGGCCCTCGTCATCCCGCAGGGCTTCGGGATCCTGGCCGCCACCTGGCCGCGCGACCGGATCGGCCAGGCGTTCAGCCTGTTCGGCCCGGTGATGGGCCTGTCCGCCGTGAGCGGCCCGGTGCTGGCCGGACTCCTCGTCGACGCCGACCTCGCAGGACTCGGCTGGCGCCCGATGTTCCTGATCAACCTGCTGCTCGGCGGCGCCGCCCTGCTCGCCGCCGTCCGGCTGCTGCCCCGCGACCCCGGCAGCCGCGACACGGTCGTCGACGGCCCCGGGGCCGCCCTGCTCGGCGGGGCGATGCTCTGCCTGCTGGGCGGGCTCATCGACGGCGCGGCCCGCGGTGCCTCGGCCGGGGGAGGTCCGTCCGGGGAGGGGCCGGCCGCCCGCCCGATCGCCCTCCTGCTGCTCGGCCTGGCGCTGTCCGCGGCCTTCTGGCACCGCCAGCGCACCGCCGCGCACCCCCTGCTGCGGCCGTCGCTGCTGCGCCACCGCGGCTTCACCTCGGGCCTGCTCCTCGGCATCGCCACCTTCGCCGCCGTCTCCGGCCTGCTCTACGCCGTCTCCCTCTATCTGCAACAGGGCCTCGGCCGCTCCCCCGCGGGCGCCGCACTCGGCCTGGTCCCGCTCTCCGCCGGGATCGTCGTCGCCTCGATCGCCTGCTACCGGCTGATCCACGCCTTCGGCCGCCGGCTCGTCGCCACCGGCCTGCTGATCATCCTGGCGGGCTGCGCGACCCTGCTCCTGCTCTGCGCGCTCGGCCGGACCGGCACCTGGGAACTGGTCCCGCCGCTGTTCGTCGTCGGCGTCGGCGTGGGCACCTGCTTCGGCACGGTCTACGACGTCACGATCGGCGACATCGCCCCCGAGGAGGCGGGCAGCGCGAGCGGCTCCCTCAACGCCGTGCAGCAGCTCGCCAACGCGCTCGGCGCGGCCGCCGTGACGACCGTCTACTTCCGGGCCGCCGAGCACGGCGAGACCCACGCCATGACGGTGAGCCTCACCGTGGTCGCCGGGGCCATGGCCCTGTGCCTGCCGTTCGTACGCCTCCTGCCGCGCAGGGCGCCCGAGGAGCACGGCCACTGAGCCCGGCGGCCGGGCTCCGAGGGAGACCCGTGAGACGTACCGGGACCCGCCGACTCAGGGAAGGAGGACCAGTCGCCCCCGCACCCCGCCCTCCGCCAGCCGGGCGTGCGCCTTGACCGCGTCGTCCAGGGTGTACGTCCCCGCCACCCGGAGGGTCAGCGCCCCCTCGTCCACCAGCCGCACCAGCTCCGCCAGCCGCTCCCCGTCGGCGCGCACCTCGACCGTGCCGGTCCGCACGCCCCGCACCGCGGCGGGCGTGGCCCCCGGGATCACCCCGGCGTAGGCGCCCCCGTCCCGCACCCACGCCAGGGCGGCACCGCCGAGCACCGCCGCGTCCAGCACGGCGTCGAAGCCCGCCGGCTCGACCTCCCCGGCCGTGAAGTGCTCGGCCCCCAAGGATCGGACGAGCTCCTCGTCCTCCGCGCGGGCCAGCGCGGTCACCGACACCCCCAGGCGGGCCGCGAGTTGGACGGCGTAGCCGCCCACGGCACCGGCCGCGCCCGTCACCAGCAGCGACCGATCGGGCGTCAACTCCAGCAGATCCAGGGCCTGTACGGCGGTCAGCCCGTTCAGCGGCAGGGTGGCGGCGAACACGGCGTCGGCCGTCGCGGGCGCCGCGGCCACCGCGTCCGCGCCGACGACGACGTACTCCGCGTGCGAACCCAGCGGCTCGGCCACACCGGGGGCGAGCGCCACCACCTCGTCGCCCACGCGCCACTCGGTGGCCGGGCCGACCGCGTCCACCGTCCCCGCGACGTCCCAGCCGAGGCCGATCCGCCCGCCCGCGCCCCCGAACACACCGGCCCGCACCGCCGCGTCGACCGGGTTCAGCGCGGCCGCCGCCACCTTGATCCGGAGCTGCCCGGCACCCGGCTCGGGCACCTCGGTCTCCACGACCCGCACGGCCTCGGGACCGCCGAAGGACGTCACCACCACGGCACGCATCATCACAACTCTCCCCGCATTCCCGGATCTTCCGGTGTCTCGGATCTCTCGGATCTCTCGGATCTCTCGGATTCGCGACAGGTGCGGCGCCTTCGCGCCGTCCCCGTGCCGCTTCCGCAACCCTAGGAAGAGCTACTATCTGTTGGGTAGTAGTTACCTGAAGGTGCCTACCGCACCCGGAGGAGAGCCATGGCGACCACGACAGCGGCCCAGCGGCGCGAACAGGCGCGCTTCGAGTACGACGCCTTCCTGCGCAGCTGCCCCACCAACCAGCTCCTCGACCGCATCAGCGACAAGTGGGTCAGCCTCGTCGTCGCCGCACTGGCCGCCGGTCCCCTGCGCTACAGCGATCTCGCCCGCAAGATCGCCGGAGTGAGCCCCAAGATGCTCACGCAGACCCTGCGTTCACTGGAACGCGACGGCATCCTCACCCGCACGGTCACCCCGTCCGTCCCGGTCCGGGTGGACTACGAGCTCACCCCGCTGGGCAGCAGCCTCGCCCACCTGCTCACCGCGGTGAAGGCCTGGGCGGAGACCCACTTCGACGAGGTCCACACGGCACGGGAGCGCTACGACACCGAGACCGACGCCCCGAGCGCGCCCTAAGGGCTGCCCTAGGCTCTGTCGGCCTAGACCCGCCCCTCCCGCAGCCGGGTGATCTGCTCCCCGCTGAAATCCACGGTCCGCCGCATGTGCCCGATGATCAGGGCCAGTTCGGCGTTGTCCAGGCCGTCGAAGAGGGCGCTCCAGCCGCCGGCCAGCCGGTTCCACATCTGCCCGAACTCGGCGATCCGCTCCGGCACGGTCGCCACCAGCACCCGCCGCCGGTCCCCTGCGTCCCGCTGCCGGACCACGTACCCGGCCTTCTCCAGCCGGTCCACCAGCCGGGTCGCCGACCCCGTCGTCAGGCCCGTCAGCTCCGCGACCCGGCCCGTGGTCACCGGACCGCCCTCCAGCGTGAGCAGGTTCAGGCACTGGAGATCGGTGGGATGCAGGCCGAGATGGTCGGCGACGGCCTGGTTGAAAAGGGCGTACGAGGCCATGTAGCGACGGGAGACGGTGGACAGCTCGTCCAACAGCCGCGACCGCTCGTTCTCCGACCCGGACATGCCCGCTCCTCTTCACCTGCGCCGTGCAGAGATCGTACGACGCAGAGAGCGCGCCGCGACCGACCGGACAGTCCGGCCGACCGGCCGGAAACAGTCCGACACACACGTGTCTAGCAGCAATCCGGGCGATCCCCGCACCCCCGGAGGAAGCCGCGCCCCGTCCCAGGGGCACGCCCCTCGCTCGGCACCTCACTCAGAAGGAGTACGGGTCTCCCGTGTCCAGGACCAGCACCCGCTGCCGGTCGTTCGCCCGGTTGCGGTCCACCGTTCCGCCGCCCCACACCGTGTCGAGCGCCAGCGTCACCTCCTGCGGCCGGCCGCGCAGCCGCAGCACCAGCGCGATCCGCTCGCCGACCCCGTCCGCGGCCAGCGCGCCCGTCCGGCACACCACCTCACGCACCCCCGTACGGACGCACCCGCCCGGCAGCCGCTGCCGGTCCGCGAGCGGCGCCGACCACTTCAGCCGCACGGTCGCGTCCGGCACCGCGGCCGGACCGTGGTCGTACGGGGTCAGCCGTACGTCGAGCAGGCCGCGGCGCAGCACCGCCGTACCGTGGTACGACAGGTCGGCCTCCGGCGCGCCCGCGGCACCCGCGAGCGGCGTCGTACCGCCGACGGCCGCCAGCGCCACCCCGCACACCACGAGCCCCCGGGTGCCCCGCGCCCCGCGCGCCCGGCACGACCTCCGCACCCACCGCTCTTCCCGGGTCCGCCGGGTTCCGCGTGCCCTGCGTGGCCTCCGCATGCCGACACCACTCCTCACTCCGCTCGCTCCACCCCGGTCGCAGGGGTGTCGCCTGGATGTATCCCACGTACGGCCGACGGCAGGCGCCCTCCAACAGGTGACGCCCCGGTGCCGGCCGTGCCGGGGGGCGTGCCAGGCTGCACGTATGTCGATCGCCCGCTCCGCCGCCCTGTTCGTCGCCGCCGCGTTCCTGGAGATCGGCGGCGCCTGGCTGATCTGGCAGGGCCTGCGGGAGCACCGCGGCTGGCTGTGGATCACCGGTGGCGTCCTCGCGCTCGGCGCCTACGGCTTCGTCGCCACCTTCCAGCCCGACGCCCACTTCGGGCGCATCCTCGCCGCGTACGGCGGGATCTTCGTCGCCGGTTCGATCCTGTGGGGCGTGGTCGCGGACGGCTTCCGCCCCGACCGCTGGGACCTGACGGGCGCCGCGATCTGCCTGGCCGGCATGGCCGTGATCATGTGGGCGCCGAGGCACGGCGGCTGAACCGCCCGTCCCTCGAAACGCCCGTCCGCCCGAGCCCACCCGTCGCCTACCCTGAGCGGGAAGGACCGCCCGCGAGCCCGCGCCAGCCGCAGGCCCACGAGCGGGCACCAGCCGCACCACCCACCGACCCGAGTCGTCCGCGGGCCCGAGCCGTCCGCACGCCCGAGGAGCAGCCCATGGCCACCGCCGCACCGTCCGCCGCCTCCCGCATCGCCGTCGTCACCGGTGCGAGCAGCGGAATCGGGGCCGCCACGGCCCGGCAGCTCGCCGCGGCCGGCTACCGCGTCGTCCTGACCGCCCGCCGCACCGACCGCATCGAGGCGCTGGCGAAGGAGATCGCCGCGGCCGGCCACGCGGCGACCGCCTACCAGCTGGACGTCACCGACCGCGCGGCCGTCGACGAGTTCGCGAGCGCCTTCAAGACCATCGGGGTCCTGGTCAACAACGCGGGCGGCGCGCTGGGCGCGGACCCGGTCGCCACCGGCGACCCGGCGCAGTGGCGCACGATGTACGAGACGAACGTCCTGGGCACGCTGAACCTGACCCAGGCCCTGCTCCCCAAGCTCGACGCGAGCGGCGACGGCACGGTCGTGGTCGTCTCCTCCACCGCGGGGCACGGCACCTACGAGGGCGGCGCGGGCTATGTCGCCGCCAAGCACGGCGCCCACGTCCTCGCCGAGACCCTGCGCCTGGAGATCGTCGGCAGGCCGATCCGGGTCATCGAGGTCGCGCCCGGCATGGTCAAGACCGACGAGTTCGCGCTGACCCGCTTCAGCGGCGACGAGGAGAAGGCGGCGAAGGTCTACGCGGGCGTCGCCGAGCCGCTGACCGCCGACGACGTCGCCGACACCATCACCTGGGCGGTGACCCGCCCGGCCCACGTCAACATCGACCTGCTGGTCGTCCGCCCGCGGGCCCAGGCCTCCAACACGAAGGTCCACCGGGAGCTGTGACGGTGGACCGCGAGAGCCTGCCGGAGCAGGCGGCCGACGACGCCGCCGGCGCCGCCGAGCAGCGCCGCCTCGCCCAGGAGACCAAGGACGAACGCCGGGTCTGGATCTTCCTGGCGTACTTCCTGTTCGGCATCCACATCGTCGCGTTCGTGATGATCTACGCGGTGCGCCACGCGAAGTGAGCCTCAGGGCTTCGAGCAGTCCGGGTCGTCGACGATCACCGCGTTGGCCGGGATGATCACGACATCGTCGTCGTCCTCCTGCACGAACCGGGTGGTGGCGTAGGCCCGCCTGCCGTCCCCGACGCACTTGGTGGCGAGGTTGCCGAAGCCGTCCGGGAAGTTGTACACCTCGGCCGGGCTGTCCTCCCCGGCCCGTCCGGCCACGGGGGCGTCGGCCTTGCCGCGCTCCTGGTAGTGCTCCCTGGAACAGCCGCCCAGCAGCACGACGAGCAGCAGCGCGCCGCAGCCGGCGGCCGCCCGCCCGGGGCGCCGGCTCAGGAGGCGCACGTCTTGTCCGCCACGATCTGCACGTTCGACGGACCGCTGGCGTTGGTCGTGACGTAGGCGCGGAAGCCGTGCCCCACGCACTTGGTGGCGAGGTTCCCGAAGCCGTCCGGCATGTTGAAGACCTCGGCCGGGGTGTCGTCGCCCGCCTTGCCCTTCACCGGGGCGTCCCCCTTGCCCCGCTGGTCGTCGTAACTCTGCGAGCAGCCCGCGAGCACGACCCCCGCGGCCAGAACCAGACCGGCGGCCCCGGCCGCGGCACGTATGCGCTGACGCCTCATCGTGATTACCCCCGTATCGATGCGTCGGACCTGTACGCCAAGACAGACCCGACACCGTCTCCGGTTCCCGCGGCCCCGCCGCCCCAGGTCGGGACGGCTCGGCGTCGGAGCTGCTCAGCCCTTCACGCAGACGACCTGCTTCAGCTTCGCCACGACCTCGACGAGGTCGCGCTGCTGGTCGATGACCTGCTCGATCGACTTGTAGGCGCCGGGGATCTCGTCCACGACACCGGAGTCCTTACGGCACTCCACGCCCCGCGTCTGCTCCTCCAGGTCCTTGGTCGAGAAGCGGCGCTTGGCCGCGTTGCGGCTCATCCGCCGGCCGGCGCCGTGCGACGCCGAGTTGAAGGCCTTCTCGTTGCCGAGGCCCTTGACGATGTACGAACCCGTGCCCATGGAGCCCGGGATGATCCCGTACTCACCGGAGCCGGCCCGGATCGCGCCCTTGCGGGTCACGAGCAGGTCCATGCCGTCGTAGCGCTCCTCGGCCACGTAGTTGTGGTGTGCGCTGATCTCCGGCTCGAAGGTCGGCTTCGCCTTCCTGAACTCCTTGCGGACGACGTCCTTGAGGAGCGCCATCATGAGCGTGCGGTTGTACTTCGCGTACTCCTGCGCCCAGAACAGGTCGTTGCGGTAGGCCGCCATCTGCGGGGTGTCGGAGACGAAGACCGCGAGGTCGCGGTCGACCAGTCCCTGGTTGTGCGGGAGCTTCTGTGCCACCCCGATGTGGAACTCGGCCAGTTCCTTGCCGATGTTGCGGGACCCGGAGTGGAGCATGAGCCACACCGAACCGGATGTATCCACGCAGACTTCAACAAAGTGGTTGCCGCTGCCCAGCGTTCCCATCTGCTTGGTGGCTCGTTCCTGCCGGAACTTCACCTCGTCCGCGATCCCGTCGAACCGGCCCCAGAAGTCGTCCCACCCCGCGGTCGCCAGGCCGTGGAAGCCGCCCGGGTCGACGGGGTCGTCGTGCATGCCGCGGCCCACCGGGATCGCCTGCTCGATCTTCGAGCGCAGCCGGGACAGGTCGCCGGGCAGGTCGTTCTCCGTCAGCGAGGTACGGACCGCCGACATCCCGCAGCCGATGTCGACGCCCACCGCCGCGGGGCAGACCGCGCCCTGCATGGCGATGACCGAGCCGACCGTCGCGCCCTTGCCGAAGTGCACGTCCGGCATCACGGCCAGGCCCTTGATCCAGGGCAGGGTCGCGACGTTCTGGAGCTGGCGCAGTGCCACGTCCTCGACCGCAGCGGGGTCGGCCCACATACGGATCGGGACCTTCGCGCCCGGCATCTCCACGTACGACATATCGTCCTCATTCCCCCGGAATCAAAAGAAAAGCCTGAAATCGCAAAACCGGCGCCAAGGTCGACGTATGGGACAACGGACCGGCGTCCACGGCAGTGCGTGCGATACACATTGTCTCCAGGGGCCGCCCCCGTGCGGCAAGCGAATATCCAGCGGGGACACTGGCAGGCCCGGGACCGTTCCCGGGACCGACCCCCACCGAGACACCGTCGAAGGGAGCCTCACCGTGCAGCGGAAGGCGTACGTACCCGGCGTCGCCGCGCTCCTCGCGGCAGTGCTGGCCGGCTGCACCGGTAGCTCCGGCGAGGGCAACAGCACCGACAACTCCAACCCCGGGGAGGCCGGCGCGGTGACCGCCGAGGCCCAGCCCGGCAAGTACCGCACGCTCCCCGAGCCGTGCGGCGCGATCGGTCACGGCACCCTCGACACCTTGCTCCCCGGCATCGCGCAGATCACCGACGAGACGCAGCGGGACACCGCCTACCAGGGCCAGGCGACGCTGACGTACGACAACGACCGCAAGGTCGGCTGCCGTTGGAAGATCGACTCCCCGGACGCGACCGACCATCTCTTCGTCGACTTCGAGCGAGTGGTGTCGTACGACAACACGGTGAGCGACGACAGCCAGGCCGAGCAGCTCTTCGCGACGAAGGTGACGGCGGCCGACCTTCCGGAGCCGGCCGCTTCCAGTTCCGGCAGCGCCCGGACCGGGGCGGCCGGCGGGCCCGCCGACCCGAGCGCGGAGGCGACTTCGGCGCCGTCCTTGTCCTCTTCCCCGTCGTCCTCGGCGTCCCCCTCGGGCACGTCCTCCCCGTCCGCCTCGTCCTCCGCGACTCCGACCGACCTCCAGCCCCGGGTTCTCGACGGTCTCGGCGACGAGGCGTATCTCGACGACGCGCTCAGCAGCTCCGGTTCGACGGCCAAACAGCGCACGGTGACTGTGGCGTTCCGCACGTCGAACGTCATCGTGACGGTCGTGTACGAGGAGCAGCCGGCGATGGTCGGGGTCGTGCCCGACAGCGCAGAAATGCAGGACAGGGCCCGGAAACTGGCCGCGCAGCTGGCCGACTCGCTGCCCGGCTGAGGCCTCTTCGGGGCCCGGCCGGTGCGGTCCGCAAAGCGGACGAAGCACGACCGGGCCTCTTCTTCACCGCGTACCGTGGCCCCTCGGACCCGATCCGACCGCAGGAACCACGAGCGTCATGAGTGAAGGAACCATGCAGCGACGAGCCCAGCGAGACGGCCAGTACGAGCAGCGAGTCCGGCGAACGAAGCGTCTTCGCCGCGCCCTTGTGGGTGCGGCGGCGGTCCCCGTGATCCTGGTCGCGGCGGGCTGCTCCTCGGACTCCGGCTCCGACTCCGGATCCGCTTCCGGCTCCGGCGACAGCACGCAGCAGGGCTCCGGGGGCGCGAACCCCTCGGCGAGCGCGTCCCCGACGATCCAGGCCGCGGCTTTCCAGAAGCTGCCGAAGGCGTGCGGGGTGCTGTCGACGAAGACGCTGACCGAACTGGTGCCCAAGGGTGTGAAGTCGGCCAAGGAGGGCACTTCGGACGACGCGACGTCACGGGCGAGCTGTTCCTGGAGCAGCCTGGAGAACAAGGGCGTGAAGGGTTCGCAGTTCCGCTGGCTGAACGTCTCCTTGCTGCGCTTCGACTCCGACGCCGCGCGCGGCAGCGGCGAGAAGCAGGCGCAGACGTTCTACGCCAAGCAGGTGCAGGACGCCCGGGCGGTGCCGGAGGCGAAGAACGCGGCGTCGCAGCCGCTGGCCGGCACGGGTGACGAGGCGACGACCGTGCGCTACGACCTGAAGAAGAAGGAAGGCGCCTTCAAGCAGCAGACGGTCGTGGCCCGGGTGGCGAACGTGGTCGTGACGCTGGACTACAACGGCGCGGGCCTGGCCGGCGAGAAGACCCCGAACGCCGACGACCTGGTGAAGGCCGCCCAGCAGGCGGCGAAGGAGGCGACGACGGCCGTGGCGTCGGCGAACGGCGTCGACACCGGCTCCGGCTCCGGCGGCACGGCAGGCGGCGCGGGCACGACGAGTCCCTCGCCGTCGAAGTCGGCGTCGAAGTCCGCGTCGCCGTCGTCGTCGCCGTCCAAGGCCGCGAGTGCGTCCCCGTCCACGTCAGCGTCGAAGAAGAGCTGACTGTCACACTCGACGGTCAAATCCGCGCTCGTTCAGGCATTTTATGGAAGCCCGGCCCTTTCGGGGCCGGGCTCCTGGCCTACCGGCAACACGTCCGCCGTACACATGTGCCACTCTGTTGCGCGCAACAACACGCAAGGGGAGGAGCACGGGTGGCCGCGCCAATCCAGCTGACTCGGATGCACCGCGTTCTCATAGGCGTGGTCGTGACGGGCGCGTTGATCATCGCCGGTATCGGCTTCGCCGGTTCGTACGCCGCCGTGCGCGAGCTGGCGATCAAGAAGGGCTTCGGGAACTTCTCCTATGTCTTCCCGATCGGCATCGACGCCGGCATCTGCGTCCTGCTCGCCCTCGACCTGCTGCTGACCTGGATCC
>NZ_VJZD01000307.1 GCF_009377175.1 Streptomyces adustus | reverse complement strand
CGGCCGAGCACGGCGCGTCGAGGGGCTCGGCGGCCGATCGTCCCGGCAACGCCCCCGGGGGCGGCGGGCAGGGTCCCGCCATCCCGCGCCAGCGCCGGGCGGCCACGCCGGGCGGCCCGCGGCAGGAGTACCTCGACGCCTTCACCGACGACGACGTCTTCGCGCCCCGCGCCACCGCCTCCGCGCTCGCCACGGATCCGAACGCGCGCGGTGCCGGCCGGGCCGCGGGCACCCTCCGGACGGCCACGGGCGGCGCTGCCGCCACCGACATCGGCGGCAGGACCGCAGGTGACGTGGCGGACGACAACGCGCCGCCGTCCGGTGAGCCCACGCGGGAGGGCGGGGTCAAGGGCCGCGCCTTCGCCGGCATAGCGGCCGCCGCCGTCACCACCGTGCTGGCCGTGGTCGTGGCCGGCCAGTTCACCGGCCACGACAAAGACACCGCCGTACGGTCGCAGCCCCTCACGGGCCGGGCCGACGACTCCGTGCCCTCCGCGGCGACCGGTCCCTCCGCGTCACCCCAGGTGGTGCCGCTGACGTACGCGCAGAAGATGGCCCAGAAGTACCCGCTGAGCGCCACACTCAAGGGCTCGGGGAAGTTCGACACGGTCCCCGGCGTCGACAAGGCGCCCGGGAAGGGCAAGAAGTACACCTACCGCGTCGACGTGGAACAAGGGCTCGGCCTCGACGGCGCACTCTTCGCGCAGGCCGTGCAGAAGACGCTCAACGACGACCGGAGCTGGGCCCACGACGGCGCCCGCACCTTCGGACGGATCGACTCGGGCAAGCCCGACTTCGTCATCACCCTCGCCAGCCCCGGCACCACCGCCGTCTGGTGCGCCAAGTCCGGTCTGGACACCACCGAGGACAACGTGTCGTGCGACTCGGCCTCCACGGAACGCGTGATGATCAACGCTTACCGCTGGGCACAGGGTTCGAAGACCTACGGTGACGCGATCCATCCCTACCGCCAGATGCTGATCAACCACGAGGTCGGCCACCGCCTCGGCTACAGCCATGTGACCTGCGGCAAGAACGGCGAGCTCGCTCCGGTCATGCAGCAGCAGACCAAGTTCCTCGACCACGACGGCATCACCTGCAAGCCCAACCCCTGGGCTTATCCGAACGGTTGACGGACCGTCGACCTATCGCTTTGACATGGACGGAAAGTTCGTTCATATTTCAGCGCATGTCGTTCCGTCACACCGCCGCGCGCGCCGCCATCGAGCTGGCGCTCATCGGTGTGACCGCGCTCTGCGTGGCCGACATCGACTGTCGCTGACGCCCGCCCCCTGGCGCGCGCGTCGCGAACTCCCTCCCCTGCCGTGACCGGGTCACGGCCGGCTGCGACCTTTTCTCGACGACCTGGCGCCGGGCCGACGTCTGTCTTCATTCGTCTCACTCCTCGTCATTCTGTCTCATCATTCGAGAGGTCGTCCTTCCGATGCGTCATCCGTCCGTCATAGCGCGCCGCGTGGCAGCGGCATCCGTCAGCCTGGTCCTGGCAGCGGGCGCCGCCGCCTGCGGGCCGAAGGACAACGATGCCAACGGCTCCCAGGCCTCCCGCGGCGACTCCACGCCCCACCGCGGCGGCACGCTCACGGTCCTCAACCGCAACCCTCAGCAGGACTTCGACCCCGCCCGCCTCTACACCACCGGCGGCGGCAAGATCCCCTCCCTCGTCTTCCGCACGCTCACCACCCGCAACCGCGAGAACGGCGCGGCCGGCGCGCAGGTCGTCCCCGACCTGGCCACCGACACCGGCCGCCCCAACAAGGACGCGACCGTGTGGACGTACACACTGAAGGAGGGCCTGAAGTACGAGGACGGCACGGCGATCACCTCGGCCGACATCAAGTACGGCATCGAGCGCTCCTTCGCCGCCGAACTCTCCGGCGGCGCCCCCTACCTGCGCGACTGGCTGATCGGCGGCGCCGACTACCAGGGCCCCTACAAGGGCGGCAAGAGCCTCGACTCGATCGAGACCCCGGACGCGCGCACCATCGTCTTCCATCTGAACAAGCCCGAGGGCGAGTTCCCCTACCTGGCCACCCAGACGCAGTTCACACCCGTGCCGAAGGCCAAGGACACCGGCACGAAGTACGAGGAGCACCCGGTCTCGTCCGGCCCCTACAAGGTCGTCAGCAACGAGAACGACGGCGAGCGGCTCGTCCTGGAGCGCAACACGTACTGGTCGGCCGCCACCGACGCCGAGCGCAAGGCCTACCCGGACCGCATCGACGTACGCTCCGGGCTCGACTCCTCCGTGATCAACCAGCGGCTGTCCGCCTCCCAGGGCGCGGACGCCGCCGCCATCACCACGGACACCAACCTCGGCCCGGCCGAACTCGCCCAGGTCACCGGGGACAAGGCACTCGCCTCCCGGGTCGGCACCGGCCGCTTCGGCTACACGAACTACATCGCGTTCAACCCGAAGGTGAAGCCGTTCGACGACGTCAGGGTGCGCCAGGCGATCTCGTACGCCGTCGACCGCTCGTCCGTGGTCAACGCGGCCGGCGGCTCGTCGCTGGCCGAGGCGGCGACGACCTTCCTGCCGAACCAGAAGTCCTACGGCTACCAGCCCTACGACCTGTTCCCGGCCGGCGCGTCCGGCAACGCGGCCAAGGCCAAGGAGTTGCTGAAGGAGGCCGGGTACGCGAACGGGCTGACCGTCACGCTCACCCACTCCAACAGCAAGGACTTCGAGACCAGCCCCGAGATCGCGACCGCGATCCAGGACGCGCTCAAGAAGGCCGGCATCACCGTCGAGCTGAAGGGCCTGGAGGACAACGACTACTCCGACACGGTCCACGGCGCCAGGACCGAACCCGGCTTCTTCCTCGCCCACTGGGGTGCCGACTGGCCCTCCGGCGGCCCCTTCCTGGCCCCGATCTTCGACGGCCGCCAGATCGTGAAGGACGGCGCCAACTTCAACACCGGCTTCCTCGACGACAAGACGGTCAACACCGAGATCGACGCGATCAACAAGCTGACCGATCTCGACGCGGCCGCCGCGCGCTGGGGCGCACTGGACAAGAAGATCGCCGGACAGGCGCTGACCGTCCCGCTGTTCCACCCGGTCTACAAGCGGCTGTACGGCAAGGACATCCGCAACATCGTCATCAGCGACTGGGACGGCGTGCTGGACCCGTCGCAGGTCGCGGTCAAGTAGAACCGTGAGCGAGGCACTTGTCGCCTCCCGGACGGCCGGGACGGACGTCTTCGTCCCGGCCGCCTCCGGGGGCCTTCAGTTCTGGCGGCGGCTGCGGACGCAGCGCGCCGCCCTCGGCGCGGCGGTCGTCGTCGCGCTGCTCGTCCTGGTCGCGCTCGCCGCGCCGCTGCTCACCGCGATCGAGGGTCAGGACCCGACCAGCTACCACCCCGCCCTCATCGACTCCGCCCGCGGCGGTGTGCCGACCGGCCCGCTGGGCGGCATCGGCCCGGACCACTGGCTGGGCATCGAACCGCAGACCGGCCGCGACCTGTTCGCGCGGCTCGCGTACGGCGCCCGGGTCTCGCTCGGCGTCGCACTCGCCGCGACCGTCGTACAGATCGCCTTCGGGGTAGTCCTGGGCATCGCCGCCGGGCTCGGCAACCGATGGGTCGACGAGCTGTTGAGCCGGATCACCGACATCTTCGTCGCCATGCCCCTGATGATCATGTCGCTGGCGCTGCTCGCGATCGTCCCGCCGGCCTTCCCGCGCCCCGTCCTGGTCACCCTGGTCATCGGGCTGATCTCGTGGGGCAACATCGCCAAGGTGGTCCGCGCCCGGACGCTCACGCTCAAGGAACTCGACCACGTCGCCGCCGCCCGGCTCAGCGGCTGGGGCGCCTGGCGGATCGCCCGCCGGGAACTCGTGCCGGGGCTCGCCGCGCCCGTCCTCACCTACGCGGCGCTCCTGGTGCCCCAGAACGTCACCGTCGAGGCGGCCCTGTCCTTCCTCGGCGTCGGCGTGAAACCGCCCACGCCCTCCTGGGGACAGATGCTGACCGCCGCCGACGTCTGGTACCAGGCGGCCCCGCAGTACCTGCTGCTCCCGGCCGGCGCCCTGTTCGTGACCGTCCTCGCGCTCACCGTCCTGGGCGACGGCGTACGCACGGCGCTCGACCCGCGCGCCGCGTCCCGGCTGCGCGTCGGCACCGGCCGCAGACGCGAGACGAAGGCCGACACGGGCAGTCGGGGGGACTCCGTATGACCGGCTTCGGCGGCTTTCTCGCGCGCCGGGCGATCGGCACGCTGCTCACCCTGTTCGCCCTCTCGGTGATCGTCTACGTCGTCTTCTACGCCACCCCCGGCGACGTCGCCCAGATCACCTGCGGCCCGCGCTGCTCGCCCGCCCAGGTCCACCAGGTGGCCGCGCAGCTGCGCCTCGACGACCCGCTGTACGTGCGCTACGGACACTTCCTCCAGGGACTCCTGGCCGGCCAGGACTACTCGACCGGAACCTCCGTGGAGCACTGCCCGGCGCCCTGCCTGGGGCTGTCGTACCAGAGCGACCAGCAGGTCACCCGGCTCATCCTGGCCAAGCTCCCGGTCAGTCTCTCGCTGGTGTTCGGTGCGATGGTGCTGTGGCTCGTCCTCGGCGTCGGCACCGGTGTGCTCTCGGCCTGGCGACGCGGACGGCTCTCCGAACGGGTGCTGACCGCCCTCACCCTGGCCGGCACCGCCACCCCCGTCTTCGTCATCGGCCTCATCCTGTTGATCGTCGTCTGCGGCGAACTGCGCCTGCTGCCCTTCCCGCAGTACGTGAACCTCACCGACGACCCCGAGCAGTGGGCGTGGAACCTGCTGCTGCCCTGGGTCTCGCTCGCCCTCATCGAGGCCGCGGCGTTCGCCCGGCTGACCCGGTCGTCGATGCTGGAGACCCTCGCCGAGGACCACATCCGCACCTTCCGGGCGTACGGCGTCGGCGAGCGGTCCGTCATCGGGCGGCACGCGCTGCGCGGGGCGTTCGCGCCGGTCATCGCCCTGAACGCGAACAACTTCGGGTCGGCGGTCGGCGGCGCGGTGCTCACCGAGACGCTCTTCGGACTGCCGGGCGTCGGACAGGAACTGGTGCACGCGGTGAACGTCGTCGACCTGCCGGTCGTCGTCGGCATGGTGCTGGTCATCGGCTTCTTCGTGGTCCTCGCCAACGCCGTCGCGGACGTCCTGTACGCGGTGGCCGACCGACGGGTGGTGCTCTCATGAGTCCGATCGAGATCCCGGCCGAAGGCCAGGTCGAAAACCCGGTCGGAGGCTCGGCCGAAAGTCCGGCCGAAAGTCCGGCCGAAAGTCCGGTCGGAAGCCTGGTCGAAGTCGACGGTCTGACGGTCGGGTTCGGTCCGCTGCGGGCCGTGGACGGCCTCTCCTTCCGGCTTCGGCGGGGCGCCGCCCTCGCGCTGGTCGGCGAGTCCGGTTCCGGCAAGTCCACGGTCGCCGCGGCCCTGCTCGGGCTGCACCGGGGGACCGGGGCCGCCGTCGGTGGCTCGGTGCGCGTCGCCGGCACCGACGTACAGCAGGCGTCCGACGACGAACTGCGGCGCCTGCGCGGCGGGAAGGCGGCGATGGTCTTCCAGGACCCGCTGTCGTCCCTGGACCCGTACTACGCCATCGGCGACCAGATCGCCGAGGTCCACCGCGTGCACGCGCGTGCCTCGCGGCGCGCCGCACGCGCGCGTGCCGTCGAGGTGCTGGAGCGGGTGGGGATCGCGGACGCGGCACGGCGTTCCCGGTCGCGTCCGCACGAGTTCAGCGGCGGCATGCGGCAGCGCGCCCTCATCGCCATGGCGCTCGCCTGCGCGCCCGATCTGCTGATCGCCGACGAGCCGACCACCGCGCTCGACGTGACCGTCCAGGCCCAGATCCTCGACCTGCTGCACTCGCTGCGCGAGGAGACCGGCATGGGCCTGCTCCTCGTCACGCACGACGTGGGCGTCGCCGCGGAGAGCGTCGACGACGTCCTGGTCATGCGGCACGGGCGGGCGGTCGAGCACGGCCCGGTCGCCGACGTCCTCGGGACGCCGTCGCAGGCGTACACCCGCGAGCTGCTCGCCGCGGTCCCGCGCGTGGAGGCCAGGCGCGTCGTGGCACACGCGGCGGACCGGGGCCGGGCCTCGAACCGGCCGGACCACCCGTCGGACCGCGGCCGGGAAGGCGTCCCGTCGGACCATGCCCCGAACGGGGGCAGGGAAGGCGTCCCGTCGGACCACGCCTCGGACGGGGGCCGGGAAGGGGCCTTCGGGGCGTCGGGTGAGGTCGTGCTGGAGGCGGCCGGTCTGCGGCGCGAGTTCGGCCGCGGGAAGCGGGCCGTCACGGCCGTCGACGACGTGTCGCTGACCCTCCGCCGGGGCGAGACCCTGGGGATCGTCGGCGAGAGCGGCAGCGGCAAGACGACCCTGGGCCGGATGCTCGTCGGACTGCTGGCCCCGACCGCCGGCGAGATCCGGTACGCGGGCCGTCCGCACACCGGGGTCGACCCGGCCGTGCAGATGGTCTTCCAGGACCCCGTCTCCTCCCTCAACCCGCGCCGCAGCGTCGGCGAATCGGTCGCCGACCCGCTGCGGGCGCGCGGCGAGAAGGACGAGCAGTACGTCCAGGGGCGCGTGCGGGAACTGCTGGAGCGCGTGGGACTCGAAGGAGCGCACTACAACCGCTACCCGCACGAGTTCAGCGGCGGTCAGCGCCAGCGCGTGGGCATCGCGCGGGCGCTCGCGGCCGACCCGCGCGTGATCGTCTGCGACGAACCCGTCTCCGCGCTCGACGTCACCACCCAGGCCCAGGTGGTCGCCCTGCTCGGCGAGTTGCAGCGCGAACTCGGACTCGCGCTGGTCTTCGTGGCGCACGACCTCGCCGTGGTGCGCCAGGTCAGCGACCGGGTCGCGGTGATGCGCCGGGGCCGGATCGTCGAGGCGGGCCCGGCCGACGAGGTGTACGGATCCCCGCGGGACCCGTACACCCGGCAGCTTCTCGCCGCCGTACCCGCCCTCGACCCCGAGGCCGCGGCCCGGCGCCGGGCCGCGCGAAGGGAACCCGTCCATATGTGACACCACGCGTCCGAATGAACTCTTAGCGCGACGGAACGCGACCCGCACGGGAAAGTTACGACCGTTCACCCCTTTTGGTGGCGCGACGGACAACCGTCCATCGCGCCACCGCCTTGTCCGCTTACGTTCTTCCCGCTGCGAGCCGTCGAGTCAACGACGGCTCCCCATACGGGAGATCGGGGGTGCACTCGTGCGCATCGGACTGCTTACGGAGGGTGGCTATCCGTATGTGAGCGGTGACGCCAGTCTCTGGTGCGACCGGCTCGTACGCGGGCTCCGGCAGCACGAGTTCGACCTCTACGCGCTCAGCCGCAGCGAGCGCCAGGTGAACGAGGGCTGGGTCGAGCTTCCCCCGCAGGTCGACCGGGTGCGTACGGCACCGTTGTGGACGGCGGGCGACGACGGGGCGGGGTACGGGCGCCGTGCGCGCCGGCGCTTCGACGAGTGCTTCGGGGAACTCGCGGCCGCCCTGTGCGCGGGCGTGCCGGAGGGCGCCCGGCAGCCGTCGGAGACCTTCCCCCACCGATCCGGGGAGGACCGCGCCCTTGAGGCGGACCGTTTCAGCAGAGCGCTGTACGGGCTTGCCGAACTCGCCCGGGACGAGGGCGGACTGCCGGACGCGCTCCGCTCCGAGCGCGCCGTGCGCGCCCTGGAGCGTGCCTGCCGAGCACCCGGTGCCGCACGCCCGGCGCGCGAGGCGCGGGTACCCGATCTGCTCACCGTCGCCGCGCGCCTCGAACACGCTCTGCGCCCTCTGTCCTTCGGCTGGTACGAGGACGACGCACTCGGCTCGGCCGACCTGTGCCACGCCGCCTCCGGCGGAGCCGCGGCCCTGGTCGGACTGGTCGCCCGGCACTTCTTCGGCGTACCGCTGCTGGTCACCGAGTACGGCGTCCGGCTGCGCACGCACTATCTGACCTCCGGCGCGGGCCCGACCGCCACGGCCGCCCCCTGCGTACGGTCCCTGCTCGCCGCCTTCCACGGCATGCTCGCCACCGAGGTCTACCGGCAGGCCGCCTGTCTCACCCCCGGCAACGCGCACGCCCGCCGCTGGCAGGAGCGCTGCGGCGCCGACCGGGACAAGCTGCACACCGTCTACCCGGGCATGGACGCCGCACCCTTCGCGGAGGTGGGCGAGGCGCCCGACTGCGCCGACCCGGACACGCTGCTGTGGGTCGGCCGCGTCGATCCGGCCAAGGACCTGGTCTCCCTGCTGCACGCCTTCGCCGAGGTCCGCAAGGAGGAGCCCAAGACCCGCCTGCGCATCGTCGCGACGGCCGTCGGCCCCGAGGGCGAGGCCTATCTGGGGCACTGCCGGATGCTGGCCGCGCAGCTCTTCCCCGACGAGGCGGAGGGCCCGTACGCCATGGGCGACAACCCGGTCTCCTTCGAGGAGATCGGCGGCCCGGAGACGCCCACCGTCGCGGATGCGTACGCGGCGGGCGGCGTGACCGTCCTGTCGAGTGTCGTCGAGGGCTTCCCCGTCGGTCTCGTCGAGGCCATGCTCTGCGGCCGCGCCACGGTCTCCACCGACGTCGGCGCGGTGGTGGAGGTCATCGGCGGCACCGGGCTCGTCGTGCCGCCGCGCAATCCGCGGGCGCTCGCCGAGGCGTGCGTGACCCTGTTACGCGACCCCGAGCGCCGTGCACGCCTGGGCGCGGCGGCCCGCGCGCGGGCGCTCGAACTGTTCACCGTTGAGCAGAGCGTCAAGGCGTTCCACGGCATTTATCTGGAGATCATCTCGCGCTCCCCGGTCGACCGGGCCGCCCTCGACCGAGCCGGGGAACCGTTGCCGTTCGCCGTTCCCGCCGAGGCCCGGCTGCCCGGCCGCTGGACGGGACGGGCCTCCCGCATCGCCGCGCGGGGCGGCCCCGGCTGGGCCGCGGGGGCACCGGTGCGGCCGACGGCCCCGGTGGCCGGCCCGACCACGACGGAGGGGGCGCGATGAGCGGGCCGACGCGACCGGACGGCGGCTCGGGCGTCGGTGGGCCGATCGGGGGCGGACTCGGCGTCGGCGGGTCGTTCGACGGCGTACCGGGTGACGGCGTACCGAGTGACGGCGGGCCGATCGAGGGCGTACCCGGTGGCGGTGGGTGGCCCGCCGCAGTGGCGGTCGACCGCAGGGCCTCGACGGGGTCGGCCGCCCCCCGCCGTGGCGCGGCCGACCCCGTGAAGATCCTGATGCACCGCCACCGCGGCCTGTGCGAAAGGGCCGTGGACCCGCTGGAGATCGCGGCCGGTCTGGAGGCGCACGGCGTCACCGACCGGACCGCCGCCCGCTTCCGTCACCGGGACGTCTTCTCCCTCGCGGAGGAGATGTACGCCCGGGTCCCCCGCACCGACGCGTCGCCGCCGCGTCCGCTCACCGCCGCGGCCACCCGGCCCCGCGCGGACTGGGTGCTGCTCGCCCTGCTTCCGGGAGCCCTGTGCGCCGCCACCGTGGCCGGCCTGCGCCTGACCACCGGACAACCCCGGCTGATCACGGCCGCCGTGGGCATCCTCGCCCTGGCGCTCGGCCTGCGGGCGGCGCTGAGCCGCGGCCCGCTGAGCGCCGTCACCCCTCGCACCGGCGCGCACCCGGCAGGCGGCAACAGCTGGCCGTGGTGGCTCCTCGCCTACGCCGCCCTCGGCGACGGCCTGCTCCACGACGCCGTCGCCGCAGGCCCCCATGGGCTGCCGGCCTGCCTCACGGGCGGCCCCTGGGCCCTCGCCACGGCACCCGTCCTCGCCCTGGCGCTCGCCTGCGCCCCGGCCGCCTGGTCCGCGCACCTCCTTTCCGTACGCGCGCGCCGGAAGCTGACGACCAGTCGAGGTCTGGAGGAGTTCGCCGCCTCCGTACGACCCCTGGTGCTCGCCGTGTTCGCCCTGTTCCTGGGCGCGCTGACGGCACTGCTGGCCCTGTGCGCCGCGGCCCTGGGCGAGGCCGCCCCCTATGCGCAGGTCCTGACCCTGGGCGCGCTCCTGCTGACGGCCCGCCTCCTTGCCCTCCACGGCTTCACCCGCGCGCCCGCGGTCGTCCTCGGCGCGGCGGCGCTGGCCGAAGCCGCCGCCGTGGGCACGGTCCTCGCGGGCCGCCTGCCCGGCTGCGGGGCCCTGGCCGCACCCGTCGAGTCCCTGGTGCGGGCCTGGGGCCCCGGCAGCGTCCCGGCTCTCGTCTGCGGAGCCGGAGCGCTGGTCCTGCTGGTCCAGGCGACCCGCAGCCTGACCCGCGCATCGGCCCACGCCCGACCGGAGGCCGCACGATGACCC
>NZ_VJZD01000306.1 GCF_009377175.1 Streptomyces adustus | reverse complement strand
GGAAGGGGCGGTGGGGGGAAGGCCGGAGTCCGGCGTGGCGTCCGGCGTGGTGTTCATGACGTGGGTGGGCTCGTGGGTGTCTGAGGCGGCCAGGGTGTCTGAGGCGTCCGGGGTGTCTGGGCGTCATCAGGTCCGTCGGGGGACTGCGGCGCCGATCCGTCGGGGGACTGCGGCGCCGGGCCGTCGGCCCGGGCTTCGGCCGGCGGGACCACGGCCACGACGATGACGTGGGCGCACGTCTCGGCCTGGGCGGCCGACAGACCCGCGGCCCGGCCCTGGGCCAGCGCCCAGTCCATGAGTTCCTGACGCGTCACCCCGGCGAGTTCGGGCACGGAACCGGTCAGCGCCTCGCGTCGTTCCTCGGCCGCGGCGTGGCGTGAGCGGCGCCGCCGCCAGCGTCCGGCCAGCCCGGGGCCGTGTGCCCGGATACTCCGCGTGGCGAGGTCGGCGAGGACCTGTGCCACGACCGACACGAGGATCGGCAGCAGGACGACCGTCTCGATACCGGCGCCCAGCGGATCGGTGGCCGGCCGGTGCAGCCGCTGCGGAGGGTAGGGCCGGGCCGCGTAGGCCCGGCAGGTCTCGTCCAGTTTCGCCAGTTCGGCCGGGGCCAGGCGACTGGTCACATCGCGCAGGACGTCCTGCCCGGTGCGGTGGTGCATGAGTTCCTCCCGTGGGGACGGACCTTCAGGGCACGCGGGCGCCCTGCCATGCGGTGTGTACGACGGGCCGTGTCCCGTGCCCACGACCCGTCGCCGGAGTGACAGGCACGCAGGCGCCGGACGCCCCGGGTCGCGCAGGCGGCGCGCGGCCCCGGATCGCGCGGGTCGGTCGCGCAGGTCAGCCGCGTCGGTCGCGGCGCAGGCGCAGGGTCAGCGCGAGGGCGGTGCCGGCCGCGCACACGAGCGCCGCCGCGCCGGCCACGGCGGTCACGCCGGGAGTGCCGGTGTCGGCGAGCTGGTCGCCCCCCGTACCGCCGGACAGCGCCGACGGGGCGGGCGCGTCGGAGAAGGTCGGCGCGGCGGAGGTGGTGGAGGGGGAAGCCGTGGCGGAAGCGGAGGCCGACGCGCTGTCGCTCGGTGTCGCCGACGCGCTCACCGTCCCGCTCGGGCTGGCGCTCGCCGAGGTGCTGGGCGTCGTCTTCGCGACGACGGAGTAGGACGCCTTGCCGTCCATCAGCAGCACCGGATCGATCTCCGGGAGGGGCTGGACGAGTCCCTGGGCGACGAACTGAAGGGTGGTGTCGACCGGTACGGCGGCGACCAGCGAGACACGCAGGGAGATCCGGGCGGTGCCGCCCGCAGGGAGCGAGCCCACCGACGGCAGGCCGGCGTCCGTGCTGAGGTACCCGCTGAGCGCGGTCTCGCCCGAGGTCAGTTCCACCGCACGCCACACGGACGCGGCCGCGTCGTACCACTCGACCTTGACCTGATCGGGCGTCAGCGCCGTTGCGGGCGGCGCCAGTCGCAGCCCCACGGCGACGATGAAGCTGTCCGTGATGGCGGTGTCCAGCGTGTTGTGGAACAGGGCGTCCACGGTCAGCGGGGTGCCACCGGGCACCACTTGGCCGGAAGCGGGCGCCAGTTCGGCGTACGGCGCGACAGGGTCGGCGGCGCCGGCCGGCGCCGTCGATATGACGAGCGAGAGGAGAAGGGTGGCGCAGCCCAACAGGGCGGCGAAAAACGGTCTACGGCGCATGGCAGATCAGCTCCCCCGAAAGCGCGCCCCCAGCGCGCTTCTTGGCGTGATATCGGCGAGTTTAAAGGATGAAACGCTGCTAAGGGGAGGGGTGTTTCATTGTGACGATAAGAGGCGGCGGTGAATCAGAGGGTCGGATGGGGCGAATGGGAATGGGAATGGGAACCGCCGGACGCATGTGAAATCGCCCGGTGGGGGCGAATCATCCGGTGGATGTGAATGGATGCGCGAATGTGAATGAGAGTGCTGACGGAAAGGGAACGCGAACGGAAATGGAAAGTGAACGGAAATGGCGGGGACTGTGCCGTTTCAGCAGGCCTGGCGCCACACCCCGAGTTCGCGCTTCTTCAGCATCGACGACAGCTTCAGCCTGCGGGACTCCGGGCAGAAGCTGCTGGTCGGCACCTCGTACTCCACGTGGAAGACCGCCTTGCCGGCCTCGATGAACGGAGTGAGTTCGGCGCACTCGCCGTACTGGGCGCATTCCTCGTTGACGGCGAAGTCGAAGTCGTGCAGCAGCTGGGGAATCTGCGGGAGATCGTTCTTGAGGCCCACGGACAGGCCCCGGTCGTGCGCGATTTCCGAGATCATCCGGTTGTAGGCGAGCTGGTCGTCCGCGGTGAGCGGGAATCCGGTTTCGTTGTCGTAGCCCTCCACCAGATCCGGCTCCACCGCGTCGAAGCCCTTGTCGCGGCACATGTCGAAGCGGCGTTCCATGATCGGCCGCAGGGTGGAGAGCTGCCGGATGTCCAGCCAGCGTTCGCCCTCCCAGCCGTTGGGCGCGCCGAGCAGGGCCCGCGGGAAGTCGTTCCGGTCGGGACGGAAGTCCTCCCAGGCGCCGACGTTGACGTAACAGATGACCTTGCGGCCGTCGCCGTGCAGCCGGGCCACGTCCGCGGCGGAGTTCTCGAAGCCGTCGATGTCGTAGACGGGCACGTCGGCGCCTGTCGGGTCGGCCTTCTTGTCGAGCTGCCACTGCCAGGCCACGCCCGGGCGCGGCTGCCAGCGCGTGCCGGTGGAAGAACCGGCGGAGGGGCCGGCGGTGGCGGAACCGGCGGAGGACCTGCCGGAAGGCCCGGCGGAGGACTGGCCGGAAGGCGTCCCGGAACATCCGGTCAGCGCCCCCGCCACCAGTGTGGCCAGAAGTGTCGCGCAGGTCGGTACCGTGCTGTTTCTCATCGCTCCGTCCAGGTCAGGGCCGAGATCAACTGATATCAGGAGCGGGGTGGTTGTCCCGTCCCGGGTCCGTCGGCCGCGGCACACCCGCACGTACCGGTGACTTTCACATCCCCGCCATCGCACCCTTCCCTGTCGTTCGGCGCCCTTGGAAAACTCCTTGCGCGCACGTCCCGTCACGTTCCCGCCAGCCGTGTGCGTCACGACGAGAGGGGTACCTCAACCATGTCCGAGGTCAATCGGCGCCGCTTCCTCCAACTCGCGGGCGCCGCAACGGCGTTCACGGCCCTGTCGAACAGCATCGAGCGTGCCTCCGCGCTCCCGGCCCACCACCGCACGGGATCCATCGAGGATGTCGAGCACATCGTCGTGCTGATGCAGGAGAACCGATCCTTCGACCACTACTTCGGTTCCCTGCGCGGTGTGCGCGGCTTCGGCGACCCGCGTCCGGCCTCGCCCACGCCCGGCCGGACGGTGTGGCGCCAGTCCGACGGCACCAAGGACGTCCTGCCCTTCCATCCCGACGCCGACGACCTGGGCATGGCGTTCCTCCGGGACCTGCCGCACGGCTGGAACGACGGACACGCGGCCTTCGCCGGAGGCAGATACGACAAGTGGGTGCCGTCCAAGTCGGCGACGACGATGGCGTATCTGACCCGCGACGACATCCCGTTCCACTACGCGCTCGCCGACGCCTTCACCATCTGCGACGCCTACCACTGCTCCTTCATCGGCTCCACCGACCCCAACCGCTACTACATGTGGACCGGTTACACCGGCAACGACGGCCGCGGCGGCGGCCCGGTCCTCGGCAACGACGAGGCCGGCTACAGCTGGACGACCTATCCCGAGCGCCTGGAGCAGGCGGGCGTCTCCTGGAAGATCTACCAGGACGTCGGCGACGGCCTCGACGCGGCCGGCGGCTGGGGCTGGATCCCCGACGCCTACCGTGGCAACTACGGCGACAACTCCCTTCTCTACTTCGACCAGTACCGCAACGCCAAGCCCGGCGACCCCCTCTACGACAAGGCCCGCACCGGCACCGACGCCCGCACGGGCGAGGGCTTCTTCGACCAGCTCAAGGCCGACGTCACGGGCGGGAAGCTGCCGCAGGTCTCCTGGATCGTCGCCCCGGAGGCGTTCACCGAGCACCCCAACTGGCCCGCCAACTACGGCGCCTGGTACGTCGCCCAGGTCCTGGACGCGCTGACCGCGGACCCGGCCGTCTGGGCGCGGACGGCCCTGTTCATCACGTACGACGAGAACGACGGCTTCTTCGACCACCTGGTACCGCCCTTCCCGCCGGCCTCGGCCGCCCAGGGCAAGTCCACCGTCGACACCGGCCCGGACGTCTTCAAGGGCGACAGCGGCCATGTCGCGGGCCCCTACGGTCTGGGCCAGCGGGTGCCGATGCTCGTCGTCTCGCCCTGGAGCAAGGGCGGTTACGCCTGCTCCGAGACGTTCGACCACACCTCGATCATCCGGTTCGTGGAGCGTCGCTTCGGGGTGTACGAGCCGAACATCTCGCCCTGGCGGCGTGCCGTCTGCGGCGACCTCACCTCGGCGTTTGACTTCTCCCGCGCCGACACCCGGCCGGTCGTCCTGCCGGACACCGACGGCTACCGGCCGCCGGACGGCAACCGCCACCCCGACTACGTGCCCACCCCGCCCGCCGGTCCCGTGCTGCCCCGGCAGGAATGCGGCTCGCGGCCGACCCGGCCGCTCAAGTACGCCCCGCTGGTGGACGGTGCGGCCGCCCCGGACGCCGGGACGTTCACGCTGACCTTCGCCTCCGGCGCCCGGGCCGGCGCGGCCTTCCTCGTCACCTCGGGCAACCGCACGGACGGCCCCTGGACCTACACCACCGAGGCCGGCAAGTCCGTCTCCGACACCTGGAACACCGCGTACTCCGCGGGCTCGTACGACCTGACGGTGCACGGCCCGAACGGCTTCCTGCGCACCTTCAAGGGGTCGGGCAGGGCCGCGGCGGGCCCCGAGGTCACCGCCCGCCACGTCGGCGACGCCGTCGAGCTGACCCTCACCAACAAGGGCTCGGCCTCGGTGGAGCTGAAGCTGGCCAACGGCTACGGCGGCCGCACGCGCACCCTCAAGGTGCGTCCCGGCGCCACGGTCCGGCACACGGTCGACCTGACCGCGAGCGGGCGTTGGTACGACCTCACGGTCACGTCCGCCACCGACGCCACCTATTCGAGGCGTTTCGCCGGACATGTGGAGAACGGCCGACCCGGTGTCAGCGACCCTGCCCTCGCCGACGGATGACCTGGTGCGCGGTCGCCGCGGCCGGCCTTTCCCGGGGGCTGGTCAGGTCCCCGTATGCGCAGGGTAGTGTGCCCCGGTGACCACGCATTCGAACACACCTGCAGGCTGGTACCCCGATCCGCACGGAGCGTCCCAGACGCTCCGTTACTGGGACGGCGCGCAGTGGACCCAGCAGACCGCCCCCGACCAGAAGCAGGGCGGACAGGCCCCCGCGGCGCCGCACATCCCGCCGCAGGCCGACCCGCGCGTGCAGCAGCAGGTGCAGCAGGAAGCCGGGATCGCCCCGAGCGGTCCCGGCGGCGGCACGCTGTTCTCCGAGCCGGTCCTGGTGGTGAACCAGAAGGCCAAGCTGATCGAGCTGACCAACGAGTACAAGGTCATGGATCAGAACGGCAACGCGCTCGGCTCGGTCGTCGAGGTCGGCCAGGGCGTGCTGCGGAAGATCCTGCGCTTCGTCTCCAGCCTCGACCAGTACCTCACCCACCGGCTGGAGATCCGGGACGCCCACGGCCAGCCCGTCCTGCGGCTCACCCGCCCGGCCAAGATATTCAAGTCCCGGGTGATCGTGGAGCGTCCGGACGGTCAGCCGGTCGGCGAGATCGTCCAGCAGAACATGATCGGCAAGATCAACTTCGCCATCAATGTCAACGGTCAGAAGATCGGTGCCATCAAGGCGGAGAACTGGCGCGCCTGGAACTTCGCGATCGTCGACCACGCGGACAACGAGGTCGCCCGGATCACCAAGACCTGGGAGGGCCTGGCCAAGACCCTCTTCACGACCGCGGACAACTACGTCCTCCAGATCCACTACCAGCTGCCCGAGCCGCTGCTGAGCCTCGTGGTCGCGACGGCCCTGACGGTCGACACGGCGCTGAAGCAGGACTCCAGGGGCCTCGGCTGACGCCGACGGCGGGGGACTTACGCGCGGACATACGAAATCCCGCGCACCGCTGTGATGCGGTGCGCGGGATTTCGTATGTCCTGCCCGGGGTTCCCAGGAACCGGGGAACCCGGGAACCCCCATGCGTGCTCACGTGCTCACAGCGGAGTGAGCTGTCCCGGCCCCGGCGGCCGGGGCAGCAGCGCCGGTTCGGCCGACGCGGTGCTCGGCTCCAGGGCCAGCACCGCGGCCACGGGGTGCTCCTCGTCGACCGCCCCGACCGCGTCGGGGGCGTGGAGCGGGCCGGGCGCGTCGACCGGTGCGGGCCGCTCCGAAGTCGTACGCGACAACACGACGACGCCCCAAGCCGCCAGGCCCGCGCCGGCCAGTGCGAGCAGCACTCCCGCCGCCCCGCCCCGAAGACGTTCGCCCAGCAGGGCGAGGCCGATCGCCGCCGCGGCCACCGGGTTGGCCAGCGTCACCACCGCCAGCGGCGCGCCCAGACCTCCCCGGTAGGCGGTCTGCGCCAGCAGCAGCCCGCCGGCGGCGAAGGCCGCGACGAGCAGCGCCACCCCGATCACCTGGATGCTCAGCACCCGCTCCGAGCGGTCGGTCGCGGCCACCGTCACCGTCTGGGTGAGCGCCGAGGCGACCCCGGAGGCGAAACCGGACGCGGTCGCGTGCCGCAGCCCCGGCCGGGCGCCCGGCCGGGACAGCAGCCCGATGAGCGCCGCCGTCGCCGCGGCGACCACCAGCGCCTCGGGCAGGCTCAGGATCTCGTCGGGTGCTGATCCCGAGGCCATGACGAGGATCGCGGCCAGCCCGGCGAGGGTGTACGCGGTGCCGCGCCACTCGTTCGCGGTGACCCGGCGGCCCGCGAGCCGTGCGCCCAGCGGCACCGCGGCGACCAGGGTGAGCGCGCCGAGCGGCTGCACCACGGTGAGCGGGCCGTACTTGAGGGCCACCACGTGCAGCAGGGCGGCGCCGGCGTTGAGCCCGACCGAACTCCACCAGGCGCCGCTGGCCAGCAGGCGCAGCGTGCCGGTGCCCGAGTCGGAGCCGGTGCCGGAGTTCGGGCCGGAGGTGCGGGAGGCGAGGCGTTCCTGGCCGACGGCCGCGGCCGCGTAGGCGACGGCGGAGAACAGCGACAGGACGACGGAGACCAGAGTGGCGGTCATCGGACGGCACCCGCCGACGCGAGTGCCCGCGCCGGTGCGAGATCGTCGGTCGGTACGAGGTCCTTGTGGACGTGTCGCGCGGTCGTGGTCGTCCGGTGCGGCGGGTGGATCACCGCGAGCGCCAGGCAGAGCAGCGCGCCGGCCGCGATCGCGTCCAGCCAGTAGTGGTTCGCCGTGCCGACGATCACCAGCAGGGTCAGCAGCGGATGCAGCAGCCAGAGCAG
Source organism: Streptomyces adustus (assembly GCF_009377175.1). Classification (GTDB taxonomy): domain Bacteria; phylum Actinomycetota; class Actinomycetes; order Streptomycetales; family Streptomycetaceae; genus Streptomyces; species Streptomyces adustus. The sequence goes on along the minus strand of NZ_VJZD01000306.1, from coordinate 2,867 downwards.
GCGCCACCGTGAGCGGGTCGCGGCTATCAGGCCGATCGCCACCATCAGTGCCCAGCCGAAGTGCAGCGAGGGCATCGCGGCGTACTGGTTCGAGAGGTGGTCGCTCGACGGAGGGCCGTACACGGACGGCCCGTACACCCGGGCGGTGTCGACCAGTCCCGTCGCCGCGAGCATCCGCGGCGGGGCGAGCGGGAACGTGAGATGCAGGACCAGGGCGGCCGCGGTGAGCGCCGCCAGGACCCGGCGGGCCCAGACGTAGTGGGCGGGGCGGCGCAGATACAGCCAGACCAGGAAGGCCACGGTGGCGGGGAAGTGGACGGTCGCGTAGTAGGTGTTCGCGAGGTGCGCCAGCGTTTCCCGGTGCAGCAGCGGGGCCTGGACGAGGCCCTCACCGGGCAGGTGGACCGCCCGCTCCAGGTCCCACACGCGCCGGGCGTCGCGGAAGGCCTCACCGGTGTGGCCGGTCGCGAGCTGCCTGCCCAGCTTGTACACGAGGAAGAGTCCTGCGACGAGCAGGAACTCACGGACGAGCGGTGGCCGCGCTGTCGCGTCGGGCTCCGCTTCTTCAGGCTCGGTTCGGTTCATCCCCCCGGCCCCCTTGCTGACGATGGTGCGTGCGCGCTGCGACGAGCTCGGCGCTCGTCTCTCCGCGTACGCGTATGTGTAAATGGCAACGACACGGTGCCGTACCGATACGGTAGTGTACCGATACGTTGGAGTACCGGTACACTGGCGTATCGATTGCATGCGACACACTGGAGAAGGGCCCCGTCGGGCCTGTCGGACAGCAGTGAGGGGAAACGCCGATGACGTCGCAGGCCGCGGAGGGACCGGAGACGGTCGTCGCCTCGCGCCGCTCCAAGCTCACCCGCGAACGTGAGCAGGAGTTCTTCGACGCCGTCCTGGAACAGATCCGTGAATGCGGCTACGACTCCGTCACCATGGAGGGCGTCGCCGTGAGCACCCGGTGCAGCAAGTCCACGCTCTACCGGCAGTGGGGGACGAAGCCCCACTTCGTGGCGGCGGCGCTGCGCTCCAACCGGCAGGCGCGCTTCGTCGGCATCGACACCGGAACGCTCGCCGACGACCTGCGCGCGGTGGCGCGGGCCTCGGGCGACTGGTCGGGCAAGGACACCAGACTGCTCCAGGCGCTCGGCCACGCCGTCATGCAGGACCTCGAACTCCAGAAGGCGCTGCGTGAGGCGCTGGTGGAGCCCGAGATCGCCGAGCTGGAGCGCATCCTCCGGCGCGGGGTCGAGCGCGGCGAGGTCGCGGCCGACCATCCGGCGCTGGCCTATGTGCCCGCCATGATGTTCGGTGTCCTGCGCGTGCGGCCCGTGCTGGTGGGCGAGTACGCCGACGGGGACTACCTCGTCGGGTTCGTGGAGGCCGCCGTGCTGCCGGCGCTCGGCCTCACCTGATACTCAGGCCGCCGTCTCCGGGATGACCGGACGGCGACCTGCTCGCGCCGCACCGTGGGGACGGGGGCGGCGCGCACCCCCCGGCCGGGTGGGGTTCCTCTTGAGCGGAGAGGAGCCCCACCCGGCCGACAGTCTTCCCGGGGCCGGTCAGACGTTCTGACCGCTGCCGCTGCCGGTCGACACCTTGATGCCCTTGGTGATGTCGTCGATGACCGAGACGTTCTGGTCGGTGTCGACGCCGAAGCGGATCACGACGATCCGCGCGGGGTTCGCCGGAGAGGGGAACGCCAGCGACTCGACATAGCCGTCGGCGCCCTTGCTGGTGACCGCCTTCCAGCGGACCAGATAGCCCTTCTGCCCGGCCACCGTCACCGCCTTGGAGGCCAGCACCTGGTGCGAGGTGATCTTGCCGTAGGTGGTGCCGCCGTAGGACTCCTCGGCGTTCGTGGCGATGTCCGCCTTGGCGACCGCCTCCGCGGTCGAGCCCTTGGTGCCCAGGACCAGGGCGGGGGCCGAGTAGGCGCCGCCCTTGGTGCACTTCTGCGAGGTGTTGCCGGGGCAGTCGTACGAGTTGTTCGACGTGACCTGCGCGCCGACGTTGAGCTCCTGGCCGTACCAGTCGTCCGGGATGGGGATGCTGATCCCGCTCACCGCGTCGGTGACCGAACCGCTCTTGATCTTCGGCGCCTCGGACTGGTCGGGCGCGGGCGACTGCCCGCCGTCGCCGCCGGAGCCGCCGTCCTGCCCGCCCGGACCGCCCTGGCCGCCCGACTCGCCGAAGGGGCCGCCCTGCCCGCCGGAGCCGTTCTGGCCGCCGGGGGCGCCCTGGCCCTGCCGCGCGTCGTTCGTGCCGCCGCCACCGTCGTCCCTGGTCAGCGCGAACACGCCGACGCCGATGCTGGCGAGCACCGCCACCGCGACGCCGACGGCTATGCCGGTCCGCAGCCCACGCCGCCGGCCGTCCGCCGGCGGTTGTGCGGGGTAGCCGGGATATCCGGGGTAGCCGGGGTAGCCGGGGTATCCCGGCTGGGTGGGATAGGAGGAGTCGGGCGCGACGTACGGCTGCGTGCCTTCGGGCGACACCTGCATCGGCGGACCCCAGCCGGCGGCCTCTCCCGCGGGGCGGGTCTGGTCCGTCCACGTCTTGCCGTCCCACCAGCGCTCGGTGGGGGGACCATCACTTTTCTGCCCGGGGTCGGGATACCACCCGGGAGGAGTCACCTGCGTCATGCCCCCACCGTATGAGGCGTCGGTGAAAGAGGGATGAGAGGGATCCGGTCTTCGCCTCGGCGACCCCTCCCCACCGGACCCCGACACGGCCGGGCCTGCCCGTCCCCGGACCACCGCCGGCCCACCGCCGCGGCCTGACCCGGGCCACCCCCTTGGCGTGCCACCGGGCCATCCCCTCGGCCCGCCACTGGGCCACCCCCTCGGCCTGTCCCCGGG
>NZ_VJZD01000305.1 GCF_009377175.1 Streptomyces adustus | reverse complement strand
GTCTCCCGCCGCCCGGCCCCGCGCCCGCCGACAGCCCCGCAGCCTTCCCGTCCGGACCCGTGCCGCCGGGGTTCCACCAGCGCATCCCCCAGGAGCGCACGAACTCGGTGACCGGCCCCGCCGTGACCGGCGCGGGCCCCGCCGGACCGCCCTCCGCCCCGCGCTCCGACGCCGCCCTCACCGCCGACGGGCCGCGGCCGGGCACCGACACCCGGCTCGGCCTCCCCGTCGTCGACCGGGCCGGCCACCGCGACCACGTGGGCTCCGGTCCACCCACCTACGACGCCGAACCGACCGCGCTCCCGCCCGCCGACCCCGACGCACTCGACGACCTGGTCTCCGACACCGTGCTCGACGGAGCCCACTACGGCGCCTGCACCCTGCGCGCCGTTTCCGCCCGCGGCGACTCGGCCCGCTTCCGTGGCGAACCGCGCCGCGACGCGCTGCTCACCGCACGCTTCGGACAGGGCGACGCGGCCCTGGTGCTGGTGGCCATGGCGACCGGCGCCCGCGCCACGACCGGGGCCCATCGGGCGGCCGCCGAGGCCTGCCAGTGGATGGGCCGGGCCGTGGGCCGCAGCCATGCCCGGCTCGCGGAGGACATCCGGGCCGGACGGCGCGGCGAGCTCAAGTCCGGCCTGCACCGCCTCACCGACCGCAGCCTCGGCAAACTCCGCGCCAGTGCCACTCTCCAGGGCGTCGACCCCGACGAGTACACGGCCGACCTGCGCTGTCTGCTGCTGCCGGCCGACCCCGACTGCCGTATCCGGGTGTTCTTCGGAGTCGGAGAGGGCGGACTGTTCCGGCTGCGGGGCGGCGAATGGCAGGACATCGAGCCGCGGGTCACCGAGACCAGGGGCGGACCGGTGGTCGGCTTCGGCTCGCCGCCCGCCGAGACCCCCGAGGGTGACCGGCTCACCATGGACCTGGGCATCCCGACCCCGCCGAGCCCCTACGAACCCGCCCCGCAGGCACCCCGCGAACCCTTCCGCTTCCGGGCCTCGGTAGCCCGGCCGGGTGACACCCTGCTGGTGTGCACCGGCGGCCTCGCCGAGCCGCTGCGCGGCGAGCCCGAACTCTGCGGATACCTCGGCGAGCGGTGGTCGGCGGGGGAGGTGCCCGGTCTCGCCGCGTTCCTCGCGGACACTATGGTCCGGGTCAAGGGATACGCGGACGACCGTACGGCGGCTGCCGTCTGGGAGGCGTGACGGCGGCGGCTGTGTCTCCATGGAAGCCGGAGGCATCCGCAGCCGACCGGGAGGACAGCCGACAGCCATGGCCAAGCAGAACGTCGCCGAACAGTTCGTGGACATCCTCATCCGCGCCGGCGTCACCCGCCTGTACGGCGTGGTCGGCGACAGCCTGAACCCGGTGGTCGACGCGGTCCGCCGCAGCTCCGCCATCGACTGGATCCACGTACGCCACGAGGAGACGGCGGCCTTCGCGGCGGGCGCCGAGGCCCAGATCACCGGGAAGCTGGCGGCCTGCGCGGGCTCCTGCGGGCCCGGCAACCTGCACCTGATCAACGGCCTGTACGACGCCCACCGCTCCATGGCCCCGGTCCTGGCCCTCGCCTCGCACATCCCCTCCAGCGAGATCGGCCTCGGCTACTTCCAGGAGACCCACCCCGACCGGCTGTTCAGCGAGTGCAGCCACTACAGCGAACTCATCTCCAGCCCGAAGCAGATGCCCAGGGTGCTCCAGACCGCCGTCCAGCACGCCATCGGCCTCGGCGGGGTCAGCGTCGTCACCCTCCCCGGCGACATCGCCGACCTGCCCGCACCCGAGAAGACCTTCGAGACCGCCCTCGTCACCGCCCGCCCCACCGTCCGGCCCGGCGACACCGAGATCGAGCGACTGGTCGAGATGATCGACCAGGCCGATAAGGTCACCCTGTTCTGCGGCAGCGGCACCGCGGGCGCGCACGCCGAGGTCATGGAGTTCGCCGGGAAGGTCAAGTCCCCCGTGGGCCACGCCCTGCGCGGCAAGGAATGGATCCAGTACGACAATCCGTACGACGTCGGCATGAGCGGACTGCTCGGCTACGGCGCCGCCTACGAGGCCACCCACGAGTGCGACCTGCTGCTCCTGCTCGGCACCGACTTCCCGTACAACGCCTTCCTCCCCGACGACGTGCTGATCGCCCAGGTCGACGTCCGGCCCGAGCACCTGGGCCGGCGTTCCAAGCTGGACCTCGCGGTGTGGGGCGATGTGCGGGAGACCCTGCGCTGTCTCACCCCGAAGGTGCGGCCCAAGGACGACCGGCGCTTCCTGGACCGGATGCTCACCAAGCACGCCAACGCGCTGGAGGGGGTGGTGAAGGCGTACACCCGGAAGGTGGAGAAGCACGTCCCGATCCACCCCGAGTACGTGGCGTCCGTGCTGGACGAACTCGCGGACGACGACGCGGTTTTCACCGTCGACACCGGCATGTGCAACGTCTGGGCCGCCCGCTACGTCTCGCCCAACGGCCGTCGCCGCGTCATCGGTTCCTTCTCCCACGGGTCGATGGCGAACGCGCTGCCGATGGCGATCGGCGCGCAGTTCACCGACCGCGGCCGGCAGGTCGTGTCGATGTCCGGCGACGGCGGGTTCGCGATGCTGATGGGCGACTTCCTGACCCTGGTCCAGTACGACCTGCCGGTGAAGGTCGTGCTCTTCAACAACTCGTCCCTCAGCATGGTCGAGTTGGAGATGCTGGTGGCCGGTCTGCCCGCGTACGGGACCACCAACAAGAACCCCGACTTCGCCGCCGTCGCCCGGGCCTGCGGTGCCTACGGGATGCGGGTGGAGAAGCCCAAACAGCTCGCCGGTGCCCTGAAGGACGCCTTCGCGCACAAGGGACCGGCCCTCGTCGACGTCGTCACCGACCCCAACGCCCTGTCCATCCCGCCGAAGATCAGAGCGGAGATGGTGACCGGCTTCGCACTGTCCGCGTCGAAGATGGTCCTGGACGGCGGCGTCGGCCGGATGCTCCAGATGGCCCGCTCCAACCTGCGCAACGTGCCGCGCCCTTGACGCCCCGCCCCGACGGTACGGCGTCCACCGGGGCCAGGACGAGGACGAGGGCGAGGGCGCGGGTGCGGGACCTGCCGGACGGCCGGTTTCAGGAGCGGCGCAGCCGCAGGGTGCGGATCTCGAACGGCCGCAGGACCGCGGCGGGGTCCGGGCCGTCGGGCAACGGCTGTTCGAGCAGGTCGGTCACCTCCGTACGGTCGACCGGGAAGTCCGCCGTCAGCTCGCAGCGGGCCCGCCCGCCCCGGGACTCGTACAGCCGGACCACCACGTCCCCGCTGCGGTCGTCCGCGAGCTTCACCGACTCGACCGTCACCGCCGGGTCCGCCACCCGCACCAGCGGCGCGAGCGACGGCGCCTCGGCCGACCGCAGCGGCAGATTGAGCGCCAGCCCCTCGGCGACCGCGTCCCCGACCGCCGCGCCCGGCAGCAGCGCGTACGTGAAGCGGTGGGTACCGAGGTCGGTCTCGGGGTCCGGGCTGTGCGGGGCCCGCAGCAGGGTCAGCCGTACGGTCGTGCCGAGGCCGCCTTCGTACGGGGTGCGGGTCACGTCGTGCCCGTACGTCGAGTCGTTGAGGACCGCCACGCCGTAGCCCTGCTCCGCCACCCGCAGCCAGCGGTGGGCGCAGATCTCGAACCGGGCCGCGTCCCACGAGGTGTTGGTGTGCGTGGGGCGGTGCACATGCCCGAACTGGATCTCGGCCGCGGAGCGTTCGGCGTGCACGTCGAGCGGGAAGGCGGCCTTGAGGACCTTCTCGGACTCCTGCCAGTCGACGTCCGTGACGACGTCGACGCGACGGCTCGCGGCCGTCAGCCGGATCTCCTGGCTCAGGCGCGAGGCGCCGAACGTGCGGGTGATCCGCACGGCCGCCCGCAGCGGACCGTCGGCCACCAGCTCCACCGCATCGGCCTCGGTCAGGTCCGTGTGCCGACGCCGGTAGTGCCGGTCGATGTCCCAGGCGTCCCACGCGTTGGGGTGGTCGGGGTGCAGCTGGAGAAGGTTGCCGGGGCCGCACAGGACCTCCCGGCCGGCCACCAGGTCCCGAACGGACGTCAGCAGACCGTCGGCGCCGACCCGCACACGCAGCCACGCGTTCTCCAGCACGAGCGTGTCGCCGTCGCGCCACGCGCGAACACCCTGCGCAGGCGTCTGTGGCGGCACCGCGGCGCTCCCCAGCCCCGGTACCGTCACCACCGCGTCCCCGACCACCTCGGTCCGCTCGTACGGCGAGGCGTTGAGGACCACCGGCCCGCCCGGGCCCAGCGCCCGCACCGCCCCGGCCGTGAGCTCCGCCAGCTCCGCCAGCACGCGGGCGTACGTCTCCCGGGCCTCCCGGTGCACCCAAGCGATGGACGAGCCGGGCAGGATGTCGTGGAACTGGTGCAGCAGCACCGTCTTCCACAGCCGGTCCAGCGCCTCGTACGGGTAGGCGTACGACGTACTGCGCACGGCCGCCGTCGCGCACCACAACTCGGCCTCGCGCAGCGCGTGTTCGCAGCGCCGGTTGCCCTGCTTGGTCTTCGCCTGGGTGGTGTAGGTGGCCCGGTGCAGCTCCAGGTACAGCTCGCCCGACCACACCGGCGCCTGCGGCCCGTACTCCTGCTCGGCGGCCGCGAAGAAGACGGACGGCCGCTCGATCTCCACCCGCGGCGAGCCCTCCAGGGAGCGCAGCCGCCGCGCCTTCTCCAGCATCTCCCGGGTGGGGCCGCCGCCGCCGTCGCCCCAGCCGAACGGGACCAGGGACCGGCTCGCCCGCCCCTTGTCGGCGAAGTTGCGTTCGGCGTGGGCGAGTTCACGGCCGTGCAGCTGGGAGTTGTAGGTGTCGACGGGCGGGAAGTGGGTGAAGACGCGGGTGCCGTCGATGCCCTCCCACCAGAAGGAGTGGTGGGGCATCCGGTTGGACTGGTTCCAGCTGAGTTTCTGGCTGAGGAACCAGCGGATTCCGGCCAACTTCGCGAGCTGCGGGAAGGCGGCGGTGTAGCCGAAGGAGTCGGGCAGCCAGATCTCCTCCGTCCGCACGCCCAGTTCCTCGGCGAAGAAGCGCCTGCCGTGGGTGAGTTGGCGGGCCAGCGCCTCGCCGCCCGGCATGTTGGCGTCCGACTCCACCCACATCGAGCCGACCGGCGCCCAGTTGCCGTCCTGGACGGCCTTCCTGATGCGCTCCCAGATGTGCGGCTGGTGCTCCTTCACCCACGCGTACTGCTGGGCCTGCGAGCAGGCGAAGACCAGTTCGGGGTAGTCGGCGGCGAGCGCGGTGACATTGGCGAAGGTGCGGGACGCCTTGCGGACCGTCTCGCGCAGCGGCCACAGCCACGCCGAGTCGATGTGGGCGTGCCCGGTCGCCGAGACGCGGTGGGCGCTCGCCGAGGCCGGACGGGACAGCACGTCCATGAGGGCCGCGCGGGCCGCCGCCGCGGTGCCGGGCACGTCGTGCAGATCCAGGGTGTCGAGCATGTCCTCCAGGGCGCGCAGGATCTCGTGCCGGCGCGGCCGCTCCGCGTCCAGCTCGTACATCAGCTCCGACAGCACCTCGACGTCGATGACCAGGTGCCATACGTCCTCGTTCAGCACGGCCAGCTCGGCGGCGCGGAACCGGTAGCAGGGCCGGTCGCCCGCGGTCAGTACGTCTCCCAGGCGGGTCGGTTCGAAGCCGCCGTGCAGCACGGCGGGGTTGGCCGCCGCCTCCAGGAGCAGGTCCACCGGTTCACCGCCCCGCGCGGGACGGCCGACGGTCAGGTGCCGGTTGCGGGGGTGGATTCCCTTCAGCGGTACTCCGGAGGTGTCGAAGAGCAGCCCCTCGGCCTGGAAGCCGGGGCCGTCGCCGGTGAACCCGGGGTCGATCACCGCCTCCACCCGGCGGCCCGCCCACTCCTCGGGCACCCGGCCGGTCAGCCGGAACCAGCTCGTCGACCAGGGCTTTCCCCACTCGGTGCCGGCCGTGAACGGCTCGTAGGCCGCCCGCAGGGCCTGCTCCACCGGCACCGGCTCGCCCGGTACGTGCCACACGGACAGCTCCAGCGGCACCGCGGGGCCGTACTGCGCGGGCCGCAGGAACTGTCGCAGGGCGCGTTCCAGGCGCGCCTCCACCAGGGCTCGGTCGTCGTGCACGGCTCTCTCCTCGGCGGCTCGGACGGCGCTGTCGGAAGTCCTGTACCCCTCCGGACACCCGCGCTGACACGAGTCCGCGTGGCCGGTCCGCCGCCGAAGGCGCCGTGGGCATGGCCGAAGACCTGATCGTCGGGGATCGGGCATGAGTGCGGCGATGCCGGTGGGGCATGTCTTCCCGTGAACGTGTTCGAGCTGGAGGGGAACCGACATCGGCGCGCGGGCGGGGGCCATGACGAGGCAGGCACGAGGGAGCGGTCCCGTGGCGATCGGGACCACCTCGGTGGAGGCAAGAGCGGACGCGGGGAACGTGGGGGAGGAGCCGGAGGACGCCGGGCCGCGGGCGCAGCCCTCGCAGCTGCGGCGCAGACTGGGGCGGGCGGACCTGCGGGCGGTGCCCGAGGCCCGCAGGGCGCTGCGCGAACTGCTGCGGCACTGGGGGAAACCGGGCCGGTCGGAGATCGCGGAGCTGCTCACCAGCGAGCTCGTCACCAACGCGCTCGTGCACACCGACCGCGAGGCCCTGCTGACCGCCACCGTCGGGCCGGACGGACTGCGGGTGGAGGTACGCGACTTCGTGGCCGGGCGGCCACGGCCGCGGGTCCCGGCGGCGCAGGACGGCACGCACGGCCGGGGTCTTCTCCTGGTGCAGTCGCTCGCGTCCGCGTGGGGCGTGCTGCCGCACGGGGTGGGCAAGTCGGTGTGGTTCGAACTGGACGCGGAGGCGGCGTGAGGACCGTGCGGGTGGACGAACGGGAGGGGGTGCGGCTCGCCGGAGCCGCACCCCCTGCCGTTGTCGCCCGGTGCCGGGCCCGGCTCAGCCGAACTGCTGCTCCAGGTCCTTGAGCTTGCGCTCCAGGTGGTCGAGCCGCGGCAGCGCCATGGTGTCGTCCTCGGTGGTCAGGTCGACGGTGATCGGGTCAGAACCAGTCCGTACGGGCTGAAGGGACGGCCGTGAGCGCGCGGGCAGCTCCAACTCCGTTGTCGATATGGCAGGCTCCGCGGCGGCGCGCTCGGGGCCCCGCTCCAGGGCCTGGGCCTCCAGCTGGCGGCCGCCGCGCCCGACGAACCCGCGGTGACCCCGGCTGATCGCCTTGAGCTGTGCGCGCTCCACCCGCTCCTTGTCGCGCCGCAGCAGCCGGGCGGCCTCCTTCTGGCGCTTGTCCTCGCGCACCTCGTCGACCGCCTCGTCCAGCGAGCGCACGCCCTCCAGCAGCATCAGCGACCAGGCGCTGTACGTCTCGCGCGGCGCCCGCAGCCAGCGGACGATACGGATCTGCGGCAGCGGACGCGGCACCAGACCCTGCTCGCGCAGCGCGGCCCGACGGGTCTGCTTCAGCGCACGGTCGAACAGCACCGCCGCGGACAGGGACATGCCGGAGAAGAACTGGGGGGCGCCGTCGTGGCCGATGCCACGGGGCGCGTGGACCCAGTTGAACCAGGCGGCTGCGCCCGCGAACGTCCACACGAGTATGCGGGAGCCGAGGGCCGCGTCGCCGTGGCTGGCCTCGCGCACCGCGAGCACGGAGCAGAACATCGCCGCGCCGTCCAGGCCGAACGGCACCAGGTACTCCCAACCACCGGAGAGGCCCAGGTTCTGCTCGCCGAAGCCGACCAGGCCGTGGAAGGAGAGTGCCGCGGCCACGGCCGCACAGCAGAACAGAAGTACATAGGAGGCGGTGCCGTATATGGCCTCCTTGCGCCTGCGGCGCTCTTCGCTGCGCTCCCACGAGTCGTCCGCGCTCGTGTCCTTCCCCGAGGAGCGCTTGCCACGCGCCAGCACCGCAACCGCCGCCAGCATGCCCAGGAGCAGTACGGCGCCGGGAAGCAGCCAGTTCAGCGATATGTCGGTCAGTCTCATCTGGGGTCCCTTGCATTGGGATAGGGCGTAACGCCCGCCATAGTGGCCCAAGTCCACCGGCCCTCAGGGGGTTTCTGGGCAAGAGGCCGCCAAGGAGGTGCAGGGGGATACCGAGGGCGACACTCTGCTCGAACTGCCGCATGAGGGGCAGGAGTTGAGTTCGATTAACACTACCCGTAAGGGTGGTTCCACGGATAGTTCCTGCGGCAAGTGAGGAAGTTGTGAATCCCCGGTAATCGTAGCGGGGTCGATTCGCGTCGGTCTCGGAGGGTCTGGCGGTGCGGTCCTCGGTCTGACGCCCGGTCAACTCGCGGCGGTGGCCGTCAACTCGCGGCGACGGCGGTCAGCTTCGCGACCCGGTCCGCGTCACAGGTGCGCGGGCAGGTGGCGCAGGTGTCCTGCGGGCGCACCGTGTAGAACATGCAGCAGCTCGCCCGGTCCCGGGTGGGCAGCGGCTCGCCGTCCGGCCCGGTCAGCTCGCGGAAGGCGGCCGAGCCGACGTACGGCCTGGTCGCACCCGGCAGCAGCGCCTCCAGCTCGCGCATCGCGCGCCGCTCCTCGCCGAACAGGTGGGCGACGTACCAGAGCCCCTCGACGATCTCGTCGGTCACCATGCCCCACAGGGCGCGCCCGCGCCGGCGCATCGGCGGACCGAACCCGGCGAGCACGGGTTCCATGTGCTCGGCGACCGCCGCTCGCACCTCGGCGCGCAGCGCCTCCTCGTCGGCGACCACCCGGGCACCGGGCAGCGCCGCGGCAGGGTCGCCCGGCAGGCAGGCGAAGGAGGCGACGCGCACGGCCATCCGGCCGGCGCCGCGGTCGTACGAGACATGCGTCACGGGCAGGCGGGGCACCCTGCGGTGCAGGAACCAGGGCACGGTGATCAGCAGGCAGGCGGGCCAGGCGTACCGGTGCAGTCCGAAGCCGGCGACGACGTCCGGCCGGGCGCGCTGTCCGTAGTCCCGCAGCACCTGGGCGTCGTCCCAGGCCAGGAAGGCCTCCAGCCCGCTGCCTCCGTCCGCGAGGGCGGCCGCGCCGACCCAGCCGCCGCCCGTCGGGGCGGCCTCGGGGCCGCTCGACTCGGTCGCGGTGAGCCCGGGGTAGACCTCGGCGAGACGGGCGTACGCGTCCGCGACGGCCGACAGGGGCAGGGGCATACCGGACCACCGATTCACGGTCGACTGCGGACGATTAAAGGTAAGGCTTACCTTACCCTGCGCGCCCGGGATTTGAACGAGGCGGATCTGCGCCTAAGGTGCTTGACGGACGAGTAACAACCCGTCGTAATGGCCCCAAGTACCGACAAGCCCGGAGGAGAGTCCGTGGAGCAGAGCATGCAGGGCTCCAACGGGCCGCAGGTCGCCCCGCAGGCGCGGCTCGGAGACATACGGGTCCCGGTCCAGCCGCGGGCCGCGGACCGGGACCGGATCCGTCAGGAGCCGCCGGGCGACGCGGCCCGCGGTGAGCACACGCACGCCGAGCCGCCGATGCCCCAACCGCGCTCCGCCGTGACCCGTCCGACGCCGTCCCATGTCGCCGTGCAGCGGTCCGCGGTGCCGTACCTGGGCGATCTGGACTCCAACGCCACGCGTCCCGTCGGCCCGCGCCCCGCCGTGCCGCATCCGGCCGTCGCGCGGCCCGTCGTGCAGCGTTCCTCGGTGCGCGGCCAGATCGTCGACGCGCTGCGCACCGCGCTGGTGGCCGGCGAGCTGGCACCGGGCGAGGTGTACTCGGCACCCGCGCTGGGCGAGCGCTTCGGGGTCTCCGCGACGCCCGTGCGGGAGGCCATGCAGCAGCTCGCGCTGGAGGGGGCCGTCGAGGTCGTCCCCAACCGGGGGTTCCGGGTGATCGAGCGCGACGCGCGTGAACTGGCCGAGCTCGCCGAGGTCAGGAGTCTGATCGAGGTCCCGGTGATGCTGCGGCTGGCCCGCGCGGTGGCGCCCGAGCGCTGGGCGGAGCTGCGCCCGCTCGCCGAGGCGACGGTACGCGCCGCGTCGACCGGCTGCGTCGCGACGTACGCCGAGTGCGACCGCGCCTTCCACCGAGCGGTGCTGTCCCTCGCGGGCAACGCCCAGCTGGTCCGGATCGCCGAGGACCTGCACCGGCGCGCGCAGTGGCCGCTCGTCGGGGGCGCCACCCGGCAGCGGCGTGCGGAGCTGGTGGCCGACGCGTCGGAACACATGAGCCTGCTGGAGGCGCTGATCGACCAGGACCTGGACGTGGTCCGGTCCCTGGTGCGCGAGCACTTCGCCGGCGCCGGCTGACCCGACCGCGCCGGCCCGCCGCCCCGCTTCCACGGGAGCCCGACCGGCCCGCGCTCCCGTATCGCCGCCCCGCCTCCACCGGGGACTTACCGGCC
>NZ_VJZD01000304.1 GCF_009377175.1 Streptomyces adustus | reverse complement strand
GCGACGACTGGCACACGCCCCAAAAGAAGCAGCGCAGGCCTGAGTCTCTACCGGATCGTCCGCGAGCTGCAGACACTCCTCGCCACCTGGACCGGCGCCTGCCCCACCTGCCACCGCAACATACCCATACCCATACGAACCTGACCAAGCACTACTAGGCCCTGTCGTCAAATTCCCGTCGTCGCCCGGAGGGCGGCCCGCGGCGTCTGGTGCGTGCTCTCGGCGTGCCGGGCGGAAGTCCTCGTACTGGACGTACTCGGGCTTTCGCCCGGTGCGGCGAGAGTGCGTGCCAGGCGTCGTGGGACAGACGGGAATTTGACGACAGGGCCTAGGACGGCGGCGAGGTGGAGAGGCCGCAACCAACGGTGCCGGACTCCGGCTGTGCCTGATCCTGCTCCGTCACGCGTCTCGCATTACCTGGCATCCCGCCCCGGCTTCAGAGGAAGACCCGCGCCACCTCCAGCCACTTCCGGGCGTCCTCGCCTGTCGCCGTCAGGGCGGTCTCGGACGAGGGGCGACGTCGGGTGACGCACAGGCAGAAGTCCATGGCGCTACCCTGTACCCGTTGCGCTGCGGCCTCGGGGCCCCACACCCAGATCCGGCCGTCAGGTGCTGTCAGCTCGACGCGGAAGGGCTCCGCCGGCTCGGGCAGTCCGACGGCGGCGAAGGACAGTGCCCGTCCCAACACGCCCAGGGACGCCACGTGTTGCAGCCGGTCCGTCGGGCGGTGCGCCACTCCCACCGCGTCGAAGGCGTCCTGCCCGTGCGCCCAGGTCTCCATCAGACGAAGGGGCACCATCAGGGCCGGGGTCACCTTCGACATGTACCAGGGGAATGGGTGGTCCCACGGCGTGGCGCGCAGTGCCGCCGCCAGTTCCGTCCGGCCGGCCCGCCACTCCTCCAGGAGCACCGACCGCGGTTTGGCCGCTCCCTCGGCGGCGGCCTTGTCCGCGTACCCGCCGCCTTCGGCTTCGGCCCGCGCGAGCTCGGCGCCGAACGCTTCCGGAGTGCGTAACGCGCTGAGTACGTTCGCGTCCGACCACGCGAGGTGGGCTATCTGGTGGGCGACCGTCCAACCCGCTGCCGGTGTCGGTAGAGACCAGTCGTCAACTGCCCTGACCAGGGCGTCGAGTTCATCGCCTTCGGCCACCAGGGCGGACAGGACATCTGCGTCGTCCGCATCGGAGACGGCGAGGTTGTAGTTCAGCATGGCGCCATGGTGTCACTCCCGAGAAAGGGTCCGCCGTGATCCGGCCGGGCCCGGGCGTTCCTACGCCGCCCACCACACCGCCTTGTTCGTGTCGTAGCTGCGGCTGGCGCTGTGGGCGGCTCGGGTTCCGCCGTTGCAGGGCTGGGCGCACAGGACGCGCAGGTTGTCGACGTCGTTGGCCCAGCGTTTCGCCTCCGCGCGGGTGATCGCGCTGACGTTGCGGCCGTCGACCTGCCAGTTCACCGCCGTGGCCTTGGCCTGCACGTAGGCGATGATCTCCGTGATGTGGTCGATGGTGACGTAGCGGTTGCCGTCCGCCGCCGTCGCGTCGCTCATCTGGGGGATGTGCGTGCCGCACATCGCGCACTCGTACTCGGTCCGCCCGTTGGCGTCCTGGGGATTCGCCGCCTCCAGCACGGCGGCCGTCGTCGCGGCGGTGAATCCGATGTCGTCCCGGCTGCCGCTCCAGATGATCTCGTCCCTGGGGCCGCGGCTCGGCAGCTCGGGGGCTCGGGGCATGTCGGGGTCGAAGCCCTGCTGGGCCTGCTGCCGGGCGGACTGCGGTCTGCCGCCGAACTGCGACTGGGCGACCGCCTTGCGTTTGGGCCGTTGCGGACCGAGCATCCGCTGGGCGGTCACCAGCTGGACCACCGCCGCGTTGCCGGCTGTCTGTTGCAGGTCGGACAGGGCGGCGAGCCGCGAGGCATGCGGTTCGCCCGCGCGCACCGTGCCCGCACGGCGCATCCGCTCCGGGGCCTGCTCCGCAAGCCGTTCGTCGTGAGCGCGCACAGCGAGTCCTCCTTGGATCGGGTCACGAGACGAGCAGGTCGACGTACGGTCCGAACTCGCTGGCCAGCGTCAGTCGGCCCAGTTTCTGGTACTCGCGCTGGACGGCATGGATCAACTGTCGCATGGTCAGCGGGGATCCGGCCTCGGCGGTGAGGTAGGCGGCGGTGACGGCGACGGAGCGGATGTTGCCGCCGGCGAGTTCGAAGGCGTCGGCGCAGAAGGCGAGATCGAGGTCGTCGGTGCCGGTCAGGAGGGGTGCCAGGCAGCGGTGCCAGAGCGCCAGGCGCTGGACGGGGTCGGGGACGGGGAAGTCGATGACCAGGTCCAGACGGCGGGTGAAGGCGTCGTCGAGATTGGCGCGGAGGTTGGTGGCGAGCACGGCCAGGCCGTCGAAGGACTCCATGCGTTGCAGCAGGTAGGCGCTCTCCACGTTGGCGTAGCGGTCGTGGGCGTCCTTGACCTCGGAGCGCTTGCCGAAGATCGCGTCTGCCTCGTCGAAGAGGAGGACGCCGTTGACCCCGGCCGCCTCGGAGAAGATGCGCTCCAGGTTCTTCTCCGTCTCTCCGACGTACTTGTCGATGACCGTGGACAGGTCGACGGTGTAGAGGTCCAGGCCGAGATCGGCGGCGATGACCTCGGCGGACATGGTCTTTCCGGTGCCGGAGTCGCCGGCGAACAGCGCGACGACGCCCCGGCCGCGGGCGCCGCCGGGGCGCATCCCCCATTCGCCGAGGACGCGGTCGCGGTGGCGGGCGCGGGCGGTGAGTTCCTTGAGCTGGGTGAGGGTGTCGGGGGGCAGGACGAGGTCGTCCCAGCCGACGGCGGGTTCGATGCGGCGGGCGAGCAGGTCGAGTCCGGCGGAGTTCTGGGCCCGGGCGCCGCGGCGTACGTGCTCGGGGCGAAGTCCGGCGCCGTCCAGGACCGTGTTCTGGGCGGCGCTGCGGGCTGCGCGGGTGATCTGTTCGGGGGTGAGCAGGAAGGGCGCCAACAGGTCCGGTACGTCGATGCCGTCGGGCACGTCGAGCCCGTAGGCGTCCTGCCACAGCGCGGCGCGCGCGGTCGGTTCCACGCGCGGGGCGCGCAGCAGCAGCGGGGGTCTGGTGGACCAGGCGGCGTCCCACGGGGTGCGGCCGACGAGGACGACGGGGACGGGGACGTCCGTCAGCTGCCGTAGCAGCGCGGCCCGTTCGCGGTCGCGGTCCAGGGCGTCGACCGGGGCGCAGACCAGACCGGCGCCGGTCAGCCGGGCCTCGCGTACTGCGGTGCGTACGGCGTCCGCGGGGGCCGGGTCGCGGGCGAGGCGGGCCAGGTCCAGGGCGAGGGCGGGGCGCCCGGCCCCGGCGAGAGCGGTCGCGGCGAGGGCCGGGCCCGCGCCGCCCTGGTCCTCGCGCAGGTAGGCCAGGTGGATCTCGGCCGCCAGGGCGCGGGCCAGCGGGGCGGCGTCGCCCGCGCCGGGCACGGGCCGGGCCGGGGTCAGCAGGTCGGCGACCCGGGGGTCGGGGGTGTCGTCGCCGAGCAGGTGTGCGGTGACCCGGTCGGGTACGCGCAGGGCGCGCCCGAGGAACGGGCGGTCCGGGTCTTCGACGAGGAGCAGATCGCCGGAGAGCAGGGGCGCGCCGGCGCCGAGACGGGCGCGGGCGGAGGCGTCCGCCGGGGACAGTCCGCACAGCTCCAGGGCCAGGCCGATGGAGGGGCGGCGCCGGGTGACGTCGTCGTTGAGATAGCCGTAGAAGGACTCGAACCGGGCGTCCAGATCCGGCAGGAGGGCGATGAGCAGGATCTCGACGTCGAGGTCGGTCAGGCCCAGTGCGGTCGTGAGCCGGCGCAGGCTGGTGGGCGGCTCCGCGGTGTCGGCCTGTGCCTCGGCGTCGGCGTGCCGGACGGCGTCCGTACGGTCGGGAGCGGCGGGCAGGTGGGGCGTGCGCAGCAGGCGGTCCACGGTCTCGTCGGTGAGGTAGAGGCCGCGGAAGGCGTCGTCGGGGTTGGGGTCGGTCTGTCTGCGGGCGGCGACGGCGCGGCGTACCCGTTCCTCGACGAGGACCACCCGGTCCAGCAGGTGGCGAAGGCTGGGGTTCTCGGCGATGGGAGGCTCCTCGCTCCGCTCGGTGTGTGCGGGTGGGGTGGCGTGGGTCGGGCGTGACGGGCCGCGCGGATCCCCGCGTTCCTCACGGGGCACGGTGCCGCGCCGGGTCCGGGCCCGGGCCCGGGCCCGGTCGCGGGTACGGCACGGGCGAGCCCGCGCCGGATCCCGGCGCGGGCTTCCGCCACCGGGGCACCCGGCGGCCTGTGCTCAGCCACGGACCCCGGCTCACTCACGGACGCGCCGGGACAGCGCAGGCCGCGGGCGACGCGCCGGGTCGTCCGCCCCGCCGGTCCCCCGCGCTCCGGCGGGCCCGCCGGTGTCCCGGGTGTTCTCCACCCCGAGCCGCAGGCCGCCCTCCTCGGTGACCGGCGGCCCCGCCGCCATGGCCCCCGTGCCGACCAGGGGCACGCTGACCACGAGGTCGAGGGAGGGCTTCAGCTCACCGCCGAGCGCGCTCCACACGTCCGCGAACGAACGGTCCTCGGGGGGCGGCAGGGCGATCGTCATCGGCACCGGCAGCGGAAGCTCGGCCAGCGAGCCGGTCAGGTGCCGGGTGGGCATGGCGTCGCTGGCCATCAGGCACAGCAGGAGGGAGGACAGCAGGCGGTGTTCGTCCTCGGGGCGCCGGGTCCAGGCGGTGATCAGGTAGGACAGCTTGAAGTACCGGGGCGGGCGGTGCCGGGCGACGACGGTGCCGCGCTCGTCGTACTCGTTGGACAGGCCGCGGGAGCGGCGGCGCATGTCCTCCCGGATGTCGTAGAGGTACAGATTGACGGTGGGGGCGTTGACCTTGGCCGCCCACTCGCGGGTGGGTGCGTCGAACATGACGCTGATCTGTGTGCCGCCCAGGGCGTCGTTGCGGACGAGGGCGCGCAGTGCTTCGTCGACCTCGTGGATCACTGTTCCACCTCCGTCCTGGTCATCCGCGTCATCGCCTCGTCCGTGTCAGCCGCGGCCGATGAAGTCGGGCGGCTGGAGGCTGCGGGGCACGACGAGGACCTTCGCGCCGACCGGGTCGTATCCGGGCCCGGTCGCCCGCAGCAGCCGCTGTCCGGTCCGGTCCTTGCGCAGGACGAGGACCTGGCTGCGGAACGTCCCGTCGTCGTCCACCCGCACCGGGACCGTCGCGGCGGTGATGCCCACGTTCCACTTCAGCTGTACGACGGTTCCGGCCGGGAAGTCGCGGCCCTCGGCGAGGACGACGTCGCCGAGCCGGGCGACGACGGGCCCGACGGTCAGCACGGGCTTCAGGACGCGGATGCGGACGGTGTCGGTGTTGTTGCCGGGGAACGGGTCGGTCGGTGTGCCGGCGACCCGGGCCGTCAGGGTGCCGCTGGTGGCCTTGTCGTACGACAGCCGGGTGGTGACCTCGATCCGGCCGCCGGCCGGCAGGGAGCAGGGGCTGGCGGAGGTGCAGCGGTCCTGGGGGCTCACCACGGTGGCGGTCCCGGGCGCTACGGCGGTCAGGACGACGTTCGTGGCGTTGTCCGGTCCGGCGTTGGTGAGGGTGAACGTCGCCGTGAGGGTGCCTCCGGTGAAGGCCGGCTGCGGGTCGACGGCGGCGGTCACGGCGAGGTCGGCGGCGGGCGGGACGGGTCCGGGCGGCATCAGGGTGACGGTCACGACGGCGGTGTCACGGCCGATGTTGCCCGCCTTGTCGGTCGCCGTGCAGGTGACGGTGGTCTTCCCGATCGGGAAGCGCGACCCGGAGGGCGGGGTGCAGCTGGTGGGGAGGGTGCCGTCGACGACGTCCTGGGCGGTGGCGGTGTACCGGACGGGGATGCCGGTCGGGCTGATGGTGCGGACGGTACGGTCGTCCACCCGGACGACGGGCGGAGCGTTGTCGACCACGGTGAAGACGGCCGTGTCGGTGCCGGTGTTGCCGGCGGCGTCGGTCGCGGTGCAGGTCACGGTGGTCTTCCCGATCGGGAAGGTGGAACCGGACGGAGGTGCGCAGGTGACGGCCACGGGCCCGTCGACCAGGTCCTGGGCCGTGGCGGTGTACTCGATCGGGGCGCCGTCGGGCCCGGTGGCCGCCACGGTGCGGTCGGTCACGGTGACCACGGGCGGGGTCGTGTCGACCACGGTGATCACGGCGGTGTCGGTGCCGGTGTTCTCACGGGAGTCCGTCGACGTGCAGGTCACCGTCGTACGGCCGACCGGGAAGGTGGAGCCGGAGGGCGGGGTGCAGGTGACCGTCGTCGGTCCGTCCACGGTGTCGACCGCGGTGGCGGGGTACTCCACCGTCGCGCCGTCGGGCCCGGTGGCCTCCACCGTGCGGTCGTCGACGGTCACGACGGGCGCGGTCGTGTCGATCACCGTGATCACGGCGGTGCCGGTGCCGGTGTTCCCGTGGGAGTCGGTCGCCGTGCAGGTCACCTTGGTCTCCCCGATCGGGAACACCGAACCCGAGGGCGGATCGCAGGTGACCGTCACCTTCCCGTCGACGGTGTCCTGCGCCGACGCGGGGTACTCCACGACCGCGCCGTCGGGGCCGGTCGCCTGCGCGGTGCGGTCCTCGACGGTGACGACGGGTCCGGTCGAGTCGACCACGGTGATCACGGCCGTACCTCGACCGACGTTGCCCGCCTTGTCGGTCGCCGTGCAGGTGACCGTCGTCCGCCCGATGGGGAAGCGGGTCCCGGAGGGCGGCTCGCAGAAGACCGGCACGTCGCCGTCGACGTTGTCGTGCGCGGTGGCCGGGTAGGCGACGACCGCGCCGTCCGGGCCGGTGGCCTCGACCGTGCGGTCCTCGACGTTCACCGCCGGACCGGTCACGTCGTTGACGGTGATACGGATCTGCTCCCGGTAGGCCGGGTCGGCCGCCGGGCCGAGGGTGAACTGGACCGTGCAGTTCAGCGTGGTGCCCTGGGGTGCGTCCGGGGACACGGTGATGCGCTCGCTGAAGGAGGCGGTCTGGCCGCTGGTCACCTGGATGCTCGGCGGGGACAGGGAGACGTCCAGCGAGCGGTCGCAGTCGACGAGCTGGCGGCCAACAATGACCGGGAGGTTCTTCAGGCCCTGGACGATGGCGTTCGACACCTGGGTCGGGTCGACGCCCTGGAAGTACGTACCGCCGGTGGCCTGGGTGACGCGGGTGGCCTGGCCGTTCTCGTAGTCGCCGCCATCGGGCCGCTGGCCGTCGAGACCGTCGCTGTAGCTGTCCACGTCGACGGCGAGCACCTTCACGCCGTGGCTCTTGAGCGTACTGACGACGTCGGTGAAGCTGTGCCCGTTGCTGGGGTCGTGGCTGGAGGCGTCACCGACCAGGATGACCACGGGGCTGGCACCGTCCCGGAACGTGTTCCGGCCGTCGACCCCGGTCGCCACCTCGTAGAGCGCGTTCCCCCAGTCCTCCGGGGTGTCGCCGCCGCCGCCGGCGGTCAGGGCGTCCACGCCGCGCTTGATGGCATCGCGGTCGGCGGTGAACGCCTGGTGCAGGATGAAGAGCCGGTCGTGGTCGGCCTGGTCACCGTAACTGGCGACGGCGAACCGGGAATCGGGCTGCGCGCCGAAGACCTGGTCGACGATCTCGGGCAGGTTCTCCCGCACGTTGACGATGGGTTTGTCCATGCTCCCGGTGTTGTCCACCAGCAGCACGACATCCGGCTTGGGCGGGACCGCCGGGGTCTGCACCTGCTTGTCCACGGTGATCGAGGCACCGGGGTCCAGCGACTGCTGCACCAGCGCCGGGGTGACCGGGGACACCGCCGACCGCGCGGACGGCGCAGACGGTGAAGGCGAGGCGGACGGGGAGGGCGGTGAAGGCGAGACGGAGGGTGCCGACGGTGCGGACGACGAGAGAGAGGAGGGAGAAGGGGGAGAGGAGGACGGCGAAGGGGAGACGGGCGAAGCCGTCGTGACCCGCGGCGCCGAGTCTCCGGTGCCGGCTCCTACCGCGCCGAACGCGAGGACCGCGGCCATCAGGCCCGCCCGCAGCCGGAACACCCGCACGACATCCCCTCCCAGATCTACGTCCGTCCCACCGTCCCCGGCGCCGCTCCTCGACGGAGCGGCGCATGGGACACCCGAGGGGGAAGCGCGCGCTGCCCCTCCGGGCAATCGCCTCCTCCCCCTCGCCACCGAGTGGACCGCCCCCCTTTCGGGTCGGCCCACCGGATCAGCCCTTCGGTTCAGCCCCGTCAGATCAGGCCCTGCCGGAGCGCGTAGGCGACGACATGGGAGCGGTTGCGCAAGTGCAGCCGGGTGACCAGCTCGTGCAGGATGTTCTTGATGGTGCGTTCGGAGTACGCGAGTTTCGAGGCGATGTCCCCGGTGTCGTAACCCTCGGCGACCAGCCGGACGACCTCGATCTCCCGGTCGGTGAGCCCGCTGAAGTTCAGGCCGCGCGGCGCCAGGACCTGGCTCTGCAACTGACCGACCTGCTCCAGCAGACGGCCCAGCAGATCGGCGGGAACACATCCTTCTCCCCTGGCCACCGCGTTGATCACCTGCACCAGCCGCTCCGGCGTCGCCTCGGACCGGCGCAGGATGCCCGCCACTCCGCACTCGGCGGCACCGACCAGCTGCTGGTCGTCGATGCGGGTGGCGATCAGCGCCATCCGGGCCGCCGTCGTGCGCCGGATGTGACGCAGGGTCCGCAGCGACTCCTCGTCTATGGTCTCCACGACGACCACCACCACGGCGGCGACCGTCTCCTCCCCCTCTTCCTGAAGCCGGATCTCCGGCCGGGGCCGCAGCTGTGAGGCGACCCCCGCTCGGGAGATCGGGTCATCCGCGCGCAGGCACACAACTATCCGGTCCACAACGGTCTCCCCCCAGGTCAAGCGCCTCGCGGCGCGCCGAGCAGTATGCGGCAGGGGACTCCACACGAAGTCAACAAGGCATCAATGGGCACATCAGCTTCCCGAAAGTCTTCCTGAGAGGCCCGTGTAGGCCGCCGTCACCGGCCTTACCGTGCCGCTCATGACAACTGCGGCAAGCCTGGACACGACCGCTGTGACGGCCGAGCCCGGCGGGCGGATCGACGTTCCCCTTCAGGTACGCAACTCCGGCAGCACGGTGGAGGAGTACCGCTTCGAGGTCGTGGGCCCGGCGGCGGCCTGGGCGACCGTCGAACCGGCGAGCCTTTCGCTGTTCCCGGGCAGTACGGGCACCGCGGTCCTCGCGCTGAGCCCGCCCCGGAGCTCGGAGGCACTGGCCGGGGACGTCCCGTTCGGGGTGCGGGTGGTGCCCACCAGCGCCCCCGACACGACGGTGGTGCCCGAGGGCGTCGTCACGGTCCTGCCGTTCGCCTCGATCACCGGGGAGCTGGTGCCCCGCGGGTTCGACGGCGCCTGGCGCGGCAACACGGACGTGGCCGTCGACAACCACGGCAACACCCCGGTGACGGTGCAGCTGACGGCCCAGAGCGACAGCTCCCGGGCGCGGCTGCGCTTCTCCCGGGAGACCGTCGAGCTGGCGCCGGGCGCGGCCGAACTGTCACGGCTCACCGTGCGTCCGGCACGGCGGCTGTGGCGCGGCACCCCCGTGGTGCATCCCTTCCAGGTGGTGGCGACGCCCGTGGGCGACGTGCCGCACGAGTCGGTCGTCCTGGACGGCACCTACCAGCAGAACGCGATACTCCCGCGCTGGCTGCCGCGCGCCCTGGTGGCGGCGGTCGCCGCGCTGGCGGCCCTGGCCGTCGTGTGGTTCGCCCTGCTGCGCCCGGTGGTGCGGTCGGCGGCGCGGGAGGAATCCAAGAAGCAGGTGGCCGCCGCGCTGTCGCCCAGCCCGGGGGCGTCCGGCGCCGCGAGTGGCGGTGGCTCGTCCGGGGCGTCGGCGGGCGCCGGCGGAAAGGGTCAGGACGCGGCGGCCGGTGGCTCACCGAGCTCCGGCGCCGCGGCGGGATCGTCGGCCGGGAGCACCGGCGGCGGTACGGGCGCGACCGGCGGCGGAGGCACGGGTGGCAGCGGGGCCGGGGGTACCGGGGATCCGCGCAGCGCTCAGGCCGAGGTCAAGGACTCGGCGGGCGGTGACCCCAAGACCGGCACCGTGTTCACCGTCCCGGCCGACCAGGCGTTCGATCTGACGGACCTGGTGGCGCAGAACCCGCAGGGCGACTCCGGCACCGTCGTCATCGCCGCCGAGGGCCGCACGCTGCTGCGGCTCGCGCTGCAGAACTTCCGCGACCAGGACTACCACTTCGTCACCCCGATCGTGGTGCCCGCCGGAGGGCGGATCACCATGACGGTGACCTGCACCGAGGTGGGCAAGCCGGTGGGCAGTCCGACACCGGCCCAGTGCGCCGAGTCGGTGCTGGTCGGCGGGACTGTGT
>NZ_VJZD01000303.1 GCF_009377175.1 Streptomyces adustus | reverse complement strand
CCCGCTCCCCCGGCGCCGCCCGCCACCGCGCCCGGCACCGGGAAGATCAACCTCGACAAGGGCCGGGTCAGCCTCCAGAAGAACCAGACCGTCTCCCTGGTCAAGAACGGCCGCCCGCTGCTCTCCCAGGTCAAGATGGGTCTCGGCTGGGAACCCGCGTACCGCGGCAAGGACATCGACCTCGACGCCTCGGTCATCGCCTACGGCCCGCAGCGCAACCACATCGACAGCTGCTACTTCGGCAAGCTCTCCATCGTCAACGGCGCCATCAAGCACTCAGGCGACAACCTCACCGGCGAGGGCGGCGGTGACGATGAGGTGATCGTCGTCGACCTCGGCCGTCTGCCGCAGGAGGTCAGCGGCCTGGTCTTCACGGTCAACTCGTTCTCCGGCCAGAAGTTCACCGAGGTCGCCAAGGCCTACTGCCGACTGCTGGACGCCGCGACCGGCGAGGAACTCGTCCGCTTCGACCTCACCAACGCCGAGCCGCAGACGGGCGTGCTGATGGCGAAGCTGATCAGGCAGTTCTCCGGCGAGTGGGAGATGACCGCCATGGGCGACTTCGTCAAGGCGCGCACGGTACGGAACATGGTGAAGCCGGGGGCCGCGGCCCTGTAGGCCCCCCGGCCCCGCCCGGGACACGCACGGCGGCACACGGCGGCAAGGGGCTCGGCACAGGTCGTACGAGCCCCTCCACCGCCCGCCCTGCTCCAGGACATCCCCTCCGCCCCCGCGCCCGCACCGCCCGGGTCCGCGGCCCTCGGACCGGCTACGCGCGCAGGCCCTCCGTCAGCAGGGCGACGTACCGGCGGATGGACTCGCCCTGCCCGTTGGCCAGTTCCGACGCGGTCGCCACGCCGTGGGCCAGGCGCAGCACGTCGATCGGCTCGACGTCCCGCCGCAGCGCCCCCGCCTCCTGCGCCGCCTCGACCAGCCGCGTCGCCGCGCCCTTCATCGAGGTGGCGCACGCGGTCACCGCGGCCACACTGCCGTCCGTGACGGCCGAGCCCAGCAGGGCCTTCATGCCGCGCACCTGGATCGTGCCGACACACAGCTCGTTCAGCCACTCCACCAGCGCCTCGCCCGGGGGCAGCTCGGCGGCGAGTTCACCGGCCCGCACCGCCAGCGCCTCGATGCGGTCCACGTACGCGGCCTCCAGCAGCGCCTGCCGCGTCGGGAAATGGCGGTAGAGCGTGCCGGAGCCGACCCCGGCGCGCTTGGCGATGTCGTCCAGCGACGCGCGCTCCCCGTGCTCGGCGAAGGCCTCGGCCGCCACCTTCAGCAGCCGCTCATAGTTGCGCCGAGCGTCCGCGCGCATGGGTTTGACCTGCGTCATCCCGTCACTCCTTGCAAACCGGGGACTCTCTCCGTATCTTGACGAGCACTAAACGGAGACAGTCCCCGCTTATCGCCGCGGGCAGTCCGTGCTGCCCGCATGGTCCATCACATCACCCGGGGACACCAGACAGGGAGTGCCCCATGTCCACCCCGTCCGCACCGTCCGCCCGCCCGGAAGCCGCCGAGACGTCCGCCTTACCCGGGGGGACCGCCCGAGCGGGCACCGTCCTCCTCGTCATCGTCACCGCCTATCTCATGGTCGGCGTCGACTCCACCGTGGTGAACGTCGCCCTCCCCGACATCCAGCAGGATCTCGGCTTCTCCCGTACCGGTCTGTCCTGGGTCCTCAACGCCTACACCCTCGCCTTCGGTGGTCTGCTGCTGCTCGGCGGCCGGGTCGGCGACATCGCGGGACGGCGCCGCACCCTCACCGTGGGCGTCCTGGTCTTCGCCGCCTCCTCGCTGCTCGGCGGTCTCGCGGGCGAGAGCATCTGGCTGATCGCCGCGCGCACGCTCCAGGGTGTCGGTGCCGCACTGGTCACGCCCAGCACCCTCGCACTGATCACCACCAACTTCCCCGAGGGCCCGCGACGGCACCACGCCCTGGGCGTCTACTCCTCCATGGCGGGCATCGGCGCCTCCCTCGGACTGCTCCTGGGCGGCCTGCTCACCTCCTGGGCCTCCTGGCGCTGGGCCCTGCTGATCAACGTGCCGATCGGCGTCGGCGTCGCCGTCGCCCTCCCCCGCTTCGTGACCGAGACCCCCCGGCACGCGGGCCGGTTCGACGCGGCGGGCGCGCTGACCGGCACGGCCGGGATGTCCTGCCTCGTGTACGCGTTCATCCGGGTCTCCTCGGACGGCTGGAGCGATCTGCGGGCACAGCTCGGCTTCGGCGCGGCAGCGGCCCTGCTGGCGGGCTTCACCCTGATCGAGGCCCGCGCCCCGCAACCGGTCCTGCCCCTGCGGCTGTTCGCGAGCAGGAACCGCTCCGGCGCCTACGCGGGCGTGCTGCTGCTGCCCGCGGGCATGTTCGGCGCCTTCTACTTCCTCACCCTGATCAGCCAGCAGGTCCTCGACTACAGCCCACTGCGCGCGGGGCTCGCCTTTCTGCCGATGACCCTGGCGATGTTCACCACCGTGCGCTTCGTGCCCCGGCTGCTGGCCCGCCTCGGCGCCAAGCCGGTCCTGCTCACCGGCATGTCCCTGATCGTCGCGGCGGCCGGCTGGCTGTGGCGGCTCCACCCCGGTGACGGCTACGCGGCCGGACTGCTGGGGCCGCTGCTGCTGATCGGCGTGGGCGTCGGCCTGAGCTTCATGCCGCTCACCGTGACGATCCTCGCGGGCGTCGCACCGCACGAGGCGGGCGCCGCGTCCGGGCTGCTCCAGACCTTCCAGTGGCTCGGCGGCACCCTCGGGCTGTCCGTCCTGGTCACGGTGTTCGGCACGGCGACCCGGCACACGAGCGGATCACCCGCCGCGGTCCTCACCGAGGGCGCGGCCGACGCGTTCGGCGCGGGCGCGCTGATCGCACTGGCCGCGCTGCTGGTGTCGGCGTTCGTGATCACGGGCACCCGACGCGAGCGGGCCTAGGAAGCGGCTCCCGACGGGACCCGGCACACGCGGGAGCGCGGCCCGTACCGAAGTACGGGCCGCGCCCACGACTCGGGCCCGAAGGCCTCCGGCCCGAGGCCCGAGGCTTCCGACCTCAGCCGGCCTGCGCCCACGGCCAGTCCGCGTCGCGAGCCGACTCCAGCAGCGGGACCATCCGGAACGCCGCGTCCGACAGGCCCGCGAAGGTGTGCCGGTGCTCCTTCCCCGAGGGGCCGTGGCCCGCGCGGTAACCGGCCAGGTTCCACGTGTAGACCGGAACGTGCGCCGGCACCTGCTCGGTCGGGTCGCCGTGCGAGTTGTACGCGTACTGCTCGTCGGTGACGATCAGCACCCGGTCGTGCCGCCGGTAGTGCCGGCGCACCGCCTCGGTGGTGTCGGTACCGCCGAGGTCGCCGAAGCGCTCCAGCGCCTTCAGCACCGACTCGCCCGCGCGGAACTCCACCCGCTTGCTGGTGGTGCCGAACTCGACGAGGTCCGCGTCCGCCGCCCGCAGCGCGAGCGCCGCGCCGAAGACCGCCGCGGCGTCCGCCCGGCTGAGCTCGGAGCGCTCCGACAGCCGCGAGTAGAACATCGAGCCCGAACGGTCCACGAGCACCAGGGTCCGGCCGGGCAGCGCGGGCACGTTGGCCAGCGAGTGGCCGAGCGCCTGCTCCAGCGGGTACGCCCAACGCAGCGACGGCGCGTGCCGGTAGGCCGCGAGGTAGCGGAACGGGAACTGCCGCGAGCGCGCGACCTCCGCCGGGTCGCTGATCTTCGCGGCGACCTGGGCCGCCACCTCGTCGCCGACTCCCGCCTCGTCGAAGTTGCGCAGGTTGCGGACGAGCGCCATGGCGCCCATCGACGGGATGACCGCCTCCCACGCCGCCTTGTCCATCGGGCCCTGGAGCCAGCCGGCCAGCGCCTCCCAGGTCATCCCGGCGTCCGCCAGGCGCTGGGCCCCCTGCGCTCCGGTCACGACCTTGCGCCGCTTGGCGGGCCGCAGCGCCATCAGGTCGCGATGGGCGGCCAGCACGGGCAGCGACTTGGGGACGACGGCCGTGTCCGGGTTGTGGCGCCGGTCCAGCGCGTACCGGAACAGGTCGCCCTGCCACGGCTTGTCCGGGTCCGGCGCCGCGTGCACCAGGTTGAGGATGTCGCCGAAGCGGTAGCCCTTGGACGCGGTGTCGTACTTCAGCAGCGACTTGCCGCTGTAGAGGCGTCGTACGGCGTCGGCGATCCCGCGCTTGACGGGCTTCGGGACGTTGCGGCCGTACCGCGAGGTCCAGTAGGCGAGCAGCTCGCCGGGCTCGTCCGGGCGCCGGAGCACCGAGGCCACGACCTGCCGGTTGGCAGGGCCGTCGACGGCACCCGCGTCCAGCCGCGCCTTCACGTACTCGGCGGCGCCCACGAGCGCGACGGTACGCATGTTGCCCTCGCCGCGCAGCCAGCCGAGCAGGCCGGCCGTCCACTCGGGATCGGTGACGGCGAGCTCACGCACCAGCCGGGCGAACCGGTCGTCGCGGTCGTCGCCGGACTCGTAGAAGGTCTGCTGGGAGACGAAGTTGGACAGCGCGAGCAGAAAGAGCTCCGAGCGCGCGTCGCGCTCCTGGCCGCGGCCGCCCTGGTAGGTGCGCAGCACCCGGCCCGTCGATGTCACCCGCGAGGTGGGCTGCGCCTTCGCGGAACGGGAGTTGAATCGTGCCATGGTGAATTCCCCCGAATTCCTGCCCGACTTTCCAGTCGTGTTCCGGAGGGAGGCACGGCAGAAGGAGGGTGTCCGAGGTCGAATTCGACGGCGGCGCTTATCAACTGGCGCGTCTTCCGTTTCCGCCACACCGACCCGTGGTCGATGACGGGATTCGAACCCGCACGAGGTCTGTCACCCCACCAGTTCCCGAAGTATCCGCTGTCCGCGCACCGGGCACCCACCTTGAGCCGCGCCTCCCGAGATCAAGTCGGCTGCGGCATGGATTCTTTGAAAGAGAAGTAGCCGCGGCCCGCGCACCGGGAGGTGCATGAAGTTGTGGTGTCCAGAGATCGAAGCCGGCGGAACCGACGTAGGTGCTCTGACCCCTGAGCTACACCGGCATGTGGTGCCGATGGCGGGACTCGAACCCGCGGCCGCCCCATTATGAGTGGAAGTAGGTCCTGCCTTCGCACCTGGACATGCATCACTCTATGAGGCGTACCGCGGGACGAGCGAGCGAATTAACTAGCCGCGCTTCTGCCGCTTCCAGGGCCCGGTGATGGCCAGCATGATGCCGGGGGTCTGGATGTTGGCGAAGAGCGTCTTCCCGTCGGGCGAGAAGGTGACGCCGGTGAACTCGCTGTATTCGGGCTTCTCCGCCGTGCCGATGTTCAGCTCGTTACGGGCGATGGGGTACGTGCGGCCGCTCTCGGTGGCGCCGAACAGGTGCTGGACGCCCTCGCCGTCCTCGGCGATGACGAGGCCGCCGTACGGGGAGACGGTGATGTTGTCGGGGCCGTCGAAGGCGCCGTCGACGGACGGGTCGGGGTTGACGCCGAGCAGCACCTTCAGGGTGAGGGTGCGGCGCTTGGGGTCGTAGAACCAGACAGCGCCGTCGTGCTGGACCGGGCTCTCGGTGCGGGCGTACGAGGAGACGATGTACGTACCGCCGTCGCCCCACCACATGCCTTCGAGCTTGCGGGCGCGGGTGACCTCACCGGCGGCGAACTGCTTGCGCACCGAGACCGTCTTCGCGTCGCGGTCGGGCACGTCGACCCAGTCGACGCCGTACACCGTGCCGATCTTGGTGGCGCGGGAGAGGTCGTCCACGAACCGGCCGCCGGAGTCGAAGCACTTGAAGGCCTGGAGGGTGCCCGCGTCGTCGGCGAGGCCGCGCAGCCGGCCGTGGCCGTGGCAGTGGTCCTCGGGCGGGGTCCAGCGGTACAGCAGGCCGTTGGGGTTGGACGCGTCCTCGGTGAGGTAGAGGTGGCCGCGCTTGGGGTCGACGACGACGGCCTCGTGGGCGTAGCGGCCGAGCGCCTTGATGGGCTTGGGTGCGCGGTTGGCGCGGCGGTCGGCGGGGTCGACCTCGAAGACGTAGCCGTGGTCCTTGGTGAAACCGTTGGTCCCGGCGCGGTCCTCGGTCTCCTCGCAGGTCAGCCAGGTGCCCCAAGGGGTGTTGCCGCCCGCGCAGTTGGTGGCGGTACCGGCGATGCCGACCCATTCGGCGACATGTCCGCCGGGGCGGATCTCGACGACCGTGCAGCCGCCGGCCGCCGCCGGGTCGTAGACCAGGCCCTCGGTGAGCGGCACCGGGTGCGGCCAGTTGGCACGCGGGCCGGCCAGCTCGTGGTTGTTGACCAGGAGGGTCGTGCCCCGAGGACCGTCGAAGGTGGAGGTGCCGTCGTGGTTGGAGGGAGTGAACTCGCCGGAGTCCAGCTTGGTGCGACCGCTGTAGGTGATGACGCGGTACTTGAAACCGGCGGGCAGGGCCAGGAGTCCGTCCGGGTCGGCGATCAGCGGTCCGTAACCGACGCCGTGGTGCCCGTGCGCCGACTCCTCTCCCACGCTCTCGGTGTCCGTGGACGCGAGGGCGTTCGGCGCGGTGGCCAGCGCGCCGACACTGCCCGCCAGTGCGACCCCGGCACCGGTGATCGCGGATTTCCTGGCGAAGTCCCTGCGGGTGAGCGACATGGTGTCTCCTGTGACGGTGGATTGCCGTGGAGGGTGGCGGAGGCGGTGTCGGCGAAACCGTCCCGCCCCAGCCTGAACGGGAGTTGAACACCGGTGGTCCGATGTGGACTCTGTTCCATGAATCCGTACGGACCTCCCCCGCAGGAGGCAAAGAAATGCCGAGCGGCCCGGTGCCGACGCGGGAAGGTTCCGCGTCGGCACCGGGCCGCTTCGGTCGGCGCCGGTCGGCAGCGGGCGGCTTCACCCCTGCTGCGAGCGCGCCTTGAACGCCGCCTTCCGGGCTTCCTTTGCCACCTTCTTGTCCGGGTGCAGGCGCCCCATCGCGTCCAGCACGTCCGCCGTGGCCGGGTGGTCCACCCGCCAGGCGGCCGCGAAGAAACCGCTGTGCTGCTCCGCGAGTCCTTCCACGAGGGCCTGGAGCTCCTCGGAGTTGCCCTCGGCCGCCAGCTGTGCGGCGACCGTGTCGATGGTGAGCCAGAAGACCATCGCCTGGGACGGCACGGGCACGTCGGCGGCCCCGTGCTCGCTCAGCCACACCCGGGCGAGCCCACCGAGTTCGGCGTCGTCCAGGACGTCGCGCAGCGCCGGTTCGGCCTCCGGGCCGACCAGGGACAGCGCCTGCTGGCAGCGCAGCCGCCGCAGGGGTGCGCCCTCGTCGGCGCCGCGCGCCGCCGCGAGCAACTCGCGGGCCGCGGCGAGAGGGTCGCGGTGCGCGAGCCAGGACCGGGTCTCGGCGTGCGCCGCCGCCGGGGGAAAGGCGGCCGTGCCGTCGAGCAGCGCGTCCGCGCCCTTGTCGGACA
The DNA here is from genome assembly GCF_009377175.1 of Streptomyces adustus. Taxonomy (GTDB): domain Bacteria; phylum Actinomycetota; class Actinomycetes; order Streptomycetales; family Streptomycetaceae; genus Streptomyces; species Streptomyces adustus. Next base: position 3,025 of record NZ_VJZD01000303.1, on the reverse strand, counting down.
GCTCTCCCACGGCCGGGGCCGCGAAGCCGGCGTCCAGCAGCCGCGCGCGCAGTCCGTAGCAGCCGAGGGGGGTGAGGCGGACCATGCCGTAGCGGGAGACGTCGGTGTCGTCGACCGTGGCCGAGGGCTGCGCGGCGGTGTCGTCGGCGTCCGTCATGAGCGCCTCGTCGACCGGCCGGTAGTCCACAAGACCCACCGGCTCCAGCAGCCGGAACTGCTCGTCCAGCCGCATCATGGCGTCGGACACCTGCTCCAGCATGTCGTTGGTGGGCACGCGCGAGCCGTCGGGCACGATCATCGACGCGGCGAGCGCGGGGAGCGGCACGGGGTCGTCGCCGGGCCCGTCCTCGCTCACCGTGAGCAGGTAGAGGTTGCCGAGGACGCCGTCGAGGAACTCGGCCTCCGCCTCGGCGTCCCAGTCCAGCCGGGAGAGGTCGACCTCGCCGCCCTCGTCCATCGCCTCGATCAGTTCGTCGAGGTCGGGGACGCTCGCGTCGGCCAGCACCGCCTCCAGCGCGGCCAGCCACACGTCCAGCACGTCGCGCGGCGAGCCGCCGAACAGCAGGCCCAGCTCCTCGCCCGCGGCCACGGTGCCGGCCTCCTCGTCCACGACCTCGACGAGTCCGGCGTCCACGGCGATCCGCCAGGCCTCGCTCGCCAGGGCGGCCGCGTCGTCACCGGTCAGGCCGAGGACCTCGGCGGCCGCGGGCAGCTGCTCCTCGACGAGTACGCCCCCGGCCTCGACCCGGGTCTCGGGTCCGGCCCAGCGGGCGAGCCGTGCGGCCCGCGAGAGCAACGGCGTGGACAGGGCGTCCCGCGCCAGCTCCGCTTCGGGGTGCAGCCGCACCGGCGGCAGGGAGGAGCTGGGGCTTGCTGACATCGGCTGGTTCTCCTAGGACGCCTTGGACGGCGTACGCATCACGGTGAAGGCCGTACGCGTCACGGTTCGACCACTCAGCCTAGACGGATTTCCACCCATGCCGCCCGGTTCATCTGCCCACCGGTGTTCGCACTTGGCCGAATTTCCGGCAACCGGCTTGGACAGGCGGGCTATTGACGCGCGTAGATAGTACGCGGACATCCATGGAGCACACCACTCACGGGGGCGCGACCGGAGCTCACGGAGCCCACGGAGCCCGTACGACCGCGGGCGGCCGGAACCCGTGCGGGTTCCGGCCGCGGTCCGCGCGGGCTGTCGCTCAGGACTGGTCGAACACCCCGTCGAGCCAGTCCTGCCAGCCGCTCTCGTCCGCCTTGGCGTCGGCGTCCGGCGCGAAGTCGTGGACGGAGATGCCGACCGGCGCGCCCCAGTGGTTGCGCCCGAAGAAGCGGAGGAGGGCGTCGTCGGTGCGCAGCCCCAGGAAGTACGGGTTGCGGTAGTCGACCACGGCGTCCAGCTCCCGCCCGGCCGGTCCCCGGACCGTCACCCGCGCGCCCTGCTCCGTGTCGTCGGCGAGGCCGAGGGCCCGGCCCACGGCGACGAACGCGTCGGCGGCCGTGGACGCGCCGGGCCCGTGGAGCGTCGCGAACGCGACCGGGCGGCCCGCGAAGTGCGTCAGGTACTCGCGCAGGGTGTGCAGATAGAAGTCGGTGTGCTTGCTCGCGCCGTCGTACTGGCTGTCCCAGTCGTCGGTGAAGATCCCGCTGTGCACGTACCGCACCCAGGCCCGGCGGCCGCCGTCGCGCGGCTCGATGGTGTGGTCGAGCTGGTTCAGGCTCTGGGTCGGGAAGCGGACGTCCTCGGTGCGCGAGGTGACGCGGTGCGGCGGATCCCAGTTCGTGAGCGTGGACCCGAAGGGGCCGATGCCGCTCTCGCCGTCGTACTCCATCGGCCACAGCCAGCCGCCGGTCTCGTGAGTGATGGCTTCCCACACCTCCTCCGGCGTGGCGTCTACCTCGAACTCGCGGACGATCTCGAATTCCTTGGACATGACTGGCTCCTGGCTCCTACTGGTCGAGTTCCGGTGGGGCGGCGGACGGCCGGGCGTCGGCCTCGGCCTCGGTGACGGGCGGCCGGTCCTTGAGCGTGGGGTGGAGGGCCACGACGATCCGGTGATCACGACCGCCCTCGGCCTCCGGGGCGTCGTACTTGTGGATCAGGGCACTGATCCCCGCCGTGAGCTCCTCGACGAACGCTGCCCGATCGGCGGCGGAGGCGAAGCGCACCTCGCCGTCCAGCGCGTAGGTCGCCAGCCGTTTGCGCGCCCGCGCGGCGCCGGTGATCAGTGAGCCGACGTCGCGGACCAGCCGGGCGCCGAGGGCCAGCAGCCAGCGCGCGGAGAACTGGTCGCGGAAGCGGTCCGGGTCCGGCTGCACGGCGGCGAGCGCGAGCGGTGAGATCACGTACGACGCCGCCGTCGCGCGCATCAGCCGCTCGGTGACGTTGCCCTTGCGGCGTTCGCCCGCCAGCTCCACCAGGCCGTGCCGCTCCAGGGCCTTGAGGTGGTAGTTCACCTTCTGCCGGGGCAACCCGACCTGGCCGGCCAGCATCGTGGCCGAGGCGGGGCCCGCGGCCAGCTCGGCGAGCAGCCTGGCCCTGATGGGGTCCAGGGAGACGGCTGCGGCCTCGGAGTCCTCGATCACGGTGACGTCCAACATGCGCCCACCTTCTCACCGAAAAGTTTTTCTGTCCATGAGGGTGGATTGTTCGGTGGGATCGCGTCCCGTGGTCACCCGCCTCGCGAGTGCCGCCGCCCGGGGCATCGCCACCGCGCACCCCGCTGCCGGGGAGCCCGCCGCCGCCGCCGGCGCCGCTCCCGCAGTCGGCGCGACGCCGCGGCCGTGACGGTCGCGGTCCCCGCGGCACCCGCGATCAGCACCGGCAGGGGATGCCGCAACCCGGCCCGCGCCGCGGTACCCAGCGGCTCCGGGAGCACATGCTCCGCCGAACGGCCCGCCCGGGTCCCGGTGTCCTGGAGACTGTGCGCCGCGCGCGCGACCGCGTCCCGCGCGCCGCGCCCGGCTCCCGCCACCGCACCGCGCACCCCCTGCCCGGCCCCGACGGCACCGCCGCGCAGCTGGACGG
>NZ_VJZD01000302.1 GCF_009377175.1 Streptomyces adustus | reverse complement strand
GCCACGGGCGCCGGGGCGGCGACCGGAGCCGGAGCCGGCTCGGCGGCCGGGGCAGGGGCGGCGGCAGGGGCGCCACTGCCGTCGTCGATGACGGCGAGCTCGGCGCCGACCTCGACCGTCTCGTCCTCGGCGACCTTGATGGAGGACAGCACGCCGGAGACGGGGGAGGGGATCTCGGTGTCGACCTTGTCGGTCGAGACCTCGAGCAACGGCTCGTCGACCTCGACGCGTTCACCCTCGGCCTTCAGCCAGCGGGTGACGGTGCCCTCGGTGACGCTCTCGCCGAGCGCCGGAAGGGTTACGGAAACCGCCATGGTTTCGGTTGCTCCTAACGAATTGCGGAAGTCTGTGTGTGGCGTCGTCGACCGAGGGTCAGTCGTGCGCGTGGAGGGGCTTGCCGGCCAGCGCCAGGTGGGCCTCGCCGAGCGCCTCGTTCTGCGTCGGGTGGGCGTGGATGAGCTGGGCCACCTCGGCGGGCAGCGCCTCCCAGTTGTAGATCAGCTGAGCCTCGCCGACCTGCTCGCCCATGCGGTCGCCGACCATGTGGACGCCGACCACGGCACCGTCCTTGACCTGGACGAGCTTGATCTCGCCGGAGGTGTTCAGGATCTTGCTCTTGCCGTTGCCGGCCAGGCTGTACTTGAGCGCGACGACCTTGTCCGCGCCGTAGATCTCCTTGGCCTTGGCCTCGGTGATGCCCACGGAGGCGACCTCGGGGTGGCAGTAGGTCACCCGGGGGACACCGTCGTAGTCGATCGGGACGACCTTCTGGCCGGCCAGGCGCTCGGCGACCAGCATGCCCTCGGCGAAGCCGACGTGCGCGAGCTGGAGCGTCGGGACCAGGTCGCCGACGGCGGAGATGGTGGGGACGTTCGTACGCATGTACTCGTCGACCAGGACGTAGCCGCGGTCCATCGCGACGCCCTGCTCCTCGTAACCGAGGCCGGCCGAGACCGGGCCGCGGCCGACGGCGACGAGGAGGACCTCGGCCTCGAACTCCTTGCCGTCCGCGAGGGTGACCTTGACACCGTTCTGGGTGTACTCGGCCTTGGAGAAGAAGGTGCCCAGGTTGAACTTGATGCCGCGCTTGCGGAACGCGCGCTCAAGAAGCTTGGAGGAGTTCTCGTCCTCGACCGGGACGAGGTGCTTGAGGCCCTCGATGACGGTCACGTCGGCACCGAAGGACTTCCACGCCGAGGCGAACTCGACGCCGATGACGCCGCCGCCCAGGATGATCGCGGACTGCGGTACACGGTCCAGGACGAGGGCGTGGTCCGAGGAGATGATGCGGTTGCCGTCGATCTCCAGGCCCGGCAGCGACTTCGGCACGGAACCGGTCGCCAGCAGGACGTGGCGGCCCTGGATGCGCTGGCCGTTCACATCGACGGAGGTGGGGGAGGACAGCCGGCCCTCACCCTCGATGTACGTCACCTTGCGGGACGCGATGAGACCCTGAAGGCCCTTGTACAGGCCCGAGATGACGCCGTCCTTGTACTTGTGGACGGCCGGTACGTCGATGCCCTCGAAGGTGGCCTTGACGCCGAACTGCGCGCTCTCGCGGGCCTGGTCGGCGATCTCGCCCGCGTGCAGCAGGGCCTTGGTGGGGATGCAACCCCGGTGCAGGCAGGTACCGCCGACCTTGTCCTTCTCGATCAGGGCGACGTCCAGACCCAGCTGCGCCCCGCGCAGGGCCGCGGCGTAACCACCGCTACCACCGCCGAGGATCACTAGGTCGAAAACGGTGCTGGCGTCGTTCGCCACGTCACGTCCTCCATGCATGTGCGCCACGCCGGTCTCCAGTGACCGGTCGGCGGCTGGTGTCCGGCCGCTCTTTTGCGTTCGGCCCTTCGGTGGGGGCCCTGTCCTGCCGAGCCCCATCTTCGCACTTGTCGAGGGTGGACGAGACGCGGGGCCTGAGTGTGAGGCGTTCCACGTCCGGTCGTGGCGACCGGGGGAGCGCTCCCCCGAAGGGGCGGGGGACCGTGCCGATCAGCGGCTCGGCCGCGGGTCCGCGGCCGGCCGCACCCGGTCCGCACCGCCGTACCCGGAGGTACGCGGGGCGGACCGAGTGATCAGACGCACAGTCCCCCTGCCGGAGTGGCCCGCGGTCCTCAGCCGAGGTCGCCGGCCGCCGTGAGCTCGGCGAGACGCACCAGGGTGCGCACCGCGCTGCCGGTGCCGCCCTTCGGCGTGTAACCGAAGGGCCCGCCCTCGTTGAAGGCCGGTCCCGCGATGTCGAGGTGGGCCCAGGTGATGCCCTCGCCGACGAACTCGCGCAGGAAGAGGCCCGCGACCAGACCGCCGCCCATCCGCTCGCCCATGTTGGCGATGTCGGCGGTGGGGGAGTCCATGCCCTTGCGCAGGTGCTCCGGCAGCGGCATCGGCCAGGCCGGCTCGCCGACCTCCTCGGCGGCCTCGTGCAGCGCGCTGCGGAAGGAGTCGTCGTTCGCCATGATGCCGAAGGTGCGGCTGCCCAGCGCCAGCACCATCGCGCCGGTCAGGGTCGCCACGTCCACGACAGCGTCGGGCTTCTCCTGGGAGGCCGCCCACAGCGCGTCGGCGAGGACCAGGCGGCCCTCGGCGTCGGTGTTGAGGACCTCGACGGTCTTGCCGCTGTACATGCGCAGCACGTCACCCGGACGGGTGGCGGAGCCCGACGGCATGTTCTCGGCCAGCGCCAGCCAGCCGGTGACGTTGACCTCCAGGCCCAGGCGGGCGGCCGCGACGACCGCGGCGAACACGGCGGCGGCACCGCTCATGTCGCACTTCATCGTCTCGTTGTGACCGGCGGGCTTCAGCGAGATGCCGCCCGAGTCGTAGGTGATGCCCTTGCCGACGAAGGCGAGGTGCTTGTCCGCCTTCGAGGAGGTGTAGGAGAGCTTGACCAGGCGCGGGCCGGAGGCGGAGCCCTTGCCGACGCCGAGGATGCCGCCGTAGCCGCCCTTCTCCAGGGCCTTCTCGTCGAGCACCTGCACCTTGAGGCCGTGCTCCTTGGCCGCGGCCTGGGCGATGGCGGCGAAGGCCGCCGGGTCCAGGTCGTTCGGCGGCATGTTGATCAGGTCGCGGGCGCGGTTGAGCTCCTCGGTGACGGCGGTGGCGCGCTCGACGGCGGCCTTGTGCTCCTTGTCGCGGGGCTTGCCGCCGAGCAGCGCGGCCTCGGCCAGCGGAGCCTTGCCGGCCCGGGCCTTGGCGTCCTTGCCGTTCTCCTTGTAGGCGGTGAAGGCGTACGCGCCGAGCAGCACGCCCTCGGCGATCGCGCCCAGGGCGGCGGCGTCGGTGAGGGGCAGCGCGAAGGCGGCCTTCTTGACCCCGGTGAGGGTGCGGGCGGCCACGCCGGCGGCCTTGCGCAGCGCCTCGGCGTCGTAGGCGGCGTCCTTCTCGGGCTCGGCGCCCAGGCCGACCGCCACCACGAGGGGGGCCTTGAAGCCCGTAGGTGCGGGCAGCTTCGTCACCTCGCCCTCGGCACCGGAGGCGCCGAGGGTCTCGAGGACGCCGGCGAGCCTGCCGTCGTAAGCCTGGTCCACGGCCTCGGCGCCCGGTGCGACGACCGGACCCTTCGAGCCCTTGGCGACACCGATCACGATGGCGTCGGCCCGGAGACCGGGCGCCGCGGCGGTGCTGAGAGTGAGAGCAGTCACGGTGGTGGAATCTCGCTTCCGGTGAGAAGTGTCTGTGGTCGAGCTGTGTGGGTCGACCTGGCCCGTATGCCGACCTGGCGCGGCCGGCGGGAGCGGTCTCCACCAGTGCCCTCACCGGTGCGGCGGACCGGTGCGGACGTCTGGGAGGAGCCTACGCGCGTAAGGGCTTTCGCTCATTCCTGCGGGCGTTCACCCGTCGGTGGCGTCGTCGTCACTTGCCGATCCTCGCACTCCCCGCCCCGGGGTACACCCGGCGGGTCGCGAACGGCGTCGCGCCGTGCGGACCGCGCCACGGGCGGGCTGCCGCAGGCGCCGCCGTCCACGGCGTCGTCCGGGACGCGGCCCGAGAGCCGCCGCCGCGTCGACTCCCTTACGGTGCCGCCGAGTTCGCTACGGAGCCGGTGTCGCCCCGGGCGCGGGCACGGACGCGGCGCCGCCGCGGCCGAGTCCGAACCCGGTCACCGCCGTGCCGGCCACCCGGTCGGCGAGGGAGCGGCGGCCGGGCAGCAGGACCGGCAGGGCGTTGAGGAAGAAGACGGCGACCGCCACCGCCCACACCGTCAGCGACAGCAGGAAGCGGCCCTCGACGAGCAGCACGCAGGCGACGGCGTACACCGCGACGTCCGCAGCGGTGGTCACCGCGGCCCGCAGCGCGGCCCGGCGCGGGGCGGTGCGGTCGACCTTCAGGCCGACCAGGCCCTTGCCGAGGGTGCGTCCGGCCAGGGCGAGACAGGTCCACTGGTAGAGGAAGGTGGCGACGACCAGCATGCCGAAGGCCTGCTCGACGTACAGCACCGCCTTGTTCCACAGGGACAGCCCGAAGTGCTCCCCGGCGCCGAGGACGTCGCCGCGCGAGGCCAGCAGGTCGAGGCCGCCGCGGGTGGCGAGTTCGGGCACGTCGGTGACGAGCCCGGAGATCCGGTGGAAGGTGAGCACCGCCAGCGCCGACGCCCCCGCGAGCACCAGCGCGAAATCGATGAACCAGGCCATGGCGCGGCGCAGTTTCGGCACGAACGTCCCCCGATCGTGATCATCCGTCCGTGTGAGGCGCAACAGACTAGTCCGCCCTCGGCCGCGGCTCGCCCGAGGGGCCGTCCCTCGGTCGGCGGTGAACTAGCGACCGAGGGACAGCAGTACGAGCGCGGCCGTCGCGGCGGTCTCGGCCAGGGCGCCGAACACGTCGCCGGTGACCCCGCCGAAGCGGCGCGTGCAGTGACGCAGCAGGAGTTCGGCGACGGCGAGCGCGGCGAGCGCGGACAACGCCGTGCGGACGAGGTTGTACGTCCCGAGGAGCGCGCCGGCGCCGGCCGCGGCGAGCACCGTGAAGCCCGCCGCCCCCGCCGCCGCCCGCGCCGGGACCACCCCGGCGACTGCGGCCCCGAGGCCCTCGGGCCGGGCGGCCGGCACCCCGCCGCGGGCGGCCAGGGTCAGCGCCAGCCGCGCGACGGTCGCCGAGACGACGGCGGCGAGCGCCCCGCGGGCCCAGGAGGCGCCGTACAACTGGGCGAGCGCGGCCGTCTGGGCGAGCAGCCCGAGGACGAGCGTGATCACCCCGAACGGGCCGATGTCCGACTGCTTCATGATCCGCAACGCGTCCTCGGCGGGCTTGTTGCTGCCCAGCCCGTCGGCGGTGTCGGCCAGCCCGTCGAGGTGCAGCCCACGGGTGAGCGCGGCCGGTACGGCGACGGTGGCGACGGCGGCGAGCGCCGGGCCGGCCCCCAGGAACAGCAGGAGCACGCCGAGCGCGGCGGCACCGGCGCCGACCGTCAGTCCGGCCAGCGGAGCGCACAGCATTCCGGCGCGCGCGGCCTGCCGGTCCCACCGGGTCACCCGCACCGGGAGCACGGTCAGGGTGCCGAAGGCGAAGCGGAGGCCGTCCGGCCAGGCGGGGGTCTTGGGCATCGGCGCAGATTACCCGGCGGGCGGGGCGGCTCCAGCGGCCCCTGTGGATAAAGTGCGCATATGGGACATTGGTTGTACCGGAACATCGTCGAGCCGGGCAAACTGCCCCTGTTGCTCGCTCTCATGTCCTTCGTCGTCACCTTCGCGGTCACCCGGGTCGTCACCCGCATGATCCGGGCGGGCCGGGGACCCTTCGGCAACGTCAGGGCCGGCGGCCTGCACATCCACCACGTGGTCCCGGGTGTCGTGCTCACCGTCGCCGGCGGCTTCGGGGCGGTCGCCAGCGGCCGGGAGGGCTTCGCCGCGGGCCTGTCCGCGGTCGTCTTCGGGGTCGGCGCGGGCCTGGTCCTCGACGAGTTCGCGCTGATCCTGCACCTCGACGACGTCTACTGGAGCGAGGAGGGACGCAAGAGCGTGGAGGCAGTGGTGCTCACCGCCGCCCTGGTCGGGCTGCTGCTGTCCGGCTTCGCCCCGTTCGGTGTCAACGACCTCTCCCAGGACGAGATCGCGGACCGCGGCACCGTCATCGCGACCGTCGCCGTCAACTTCCTCTTCTCCCTGGTCGCGCTGAGCAAGGGCAAGGCGCGCACCGCGGTCTTCGGGGTGATCGTGCCCGTGATCGCCCTGGTCGGCGCGATCCGGCTGGCCCGCCCCGGATCCTTCTGGGCCAAACGCTGCTACCGCCACCGCCCGCGCGCCCGTGCCCGGTCCCGGCTGCGGGCCTACCGCCACGACCGCCGGTGGGCCGGACCCCGCCGCGCCCTGGAGGACTGGATCGGCGGCAAACCCGACCCGTCCCCGGCCCGACTGCCGGGCCCGAACCGCCACTAGGGCGTGTTTCGAAAATCCCGTCTGCCCGGCCGTCGGGCGGACGACGCTACTTTCGAAACACGCCCCAGGACCCGCCGGACCGCTCCGGGGTGGGCGTGGACGGCCGGGCGTACCCGGCTGGGCAGGGACGACCGGGGGAACGGACAGGCGGACCCGGCCGGGCGGGAACGGTCGTATGCAGACGGTCGGGCGGACCCGGTCGGGCCGACCAGGGTCGTGTCAGGGCGGGTCGGACGACAGGTCCGCCTGGGTGCGGAACCGTCGTGCCGGACCCCGGGCCGGCATCCGGTGCCGCAGCGTCGTGGCACCGCACAGCACCACCGTCGCCGCGAGCGCCGCCAGATGCTCCTTGCCGGCCAGGTTCTCCTTCAGCAGCACCTCGACGGCCATCGCCAGCGCCACCGCGCCCGCGGTCGCGTACGCGCCGTAGCGCCAGCCGAGGCAGATCGCCAGCCCCACCACGGCCGCCGAAGGGCCGGTGTCCACGACCTGGGCGTCCGAGGAGGGCAGCCCCAGCGGACGGCCGGGGCCGAGCGCGATGCCCAGCCGGGCGTAGAGCGTCCCGGCCAGCGTGGCGGTGTACGCCACGAGCAGGGTCCGCCACCGGCCCAGACAGATCTCCGCGATCCCGAACACGAACAGGATCTGGGCGAGCGCGCCCCACACCGGCAGGTCCAGCGCCGGCACGAACAGCGACAGGGGCGTACGCAGCAGGGCCGGCACCAGCGGGTCCTCGGCGCGCACGGCACCGATGTCCTGCACGAACCCGTAGCCCCACGGCTGGTTCTGCACGACCTGTATCACCGCCGTCAGGCACACCGCCCCCAGACTCATCGGGGCCGCCCGCCAGTGCCGCTTCAGCAGCGGCTCGCGCACCGTGACGTACAGCAGACCCCATTCGGTGCGGGCCCAGCGGGCGATCCTCTTCATCCGGCGTCCCTCGTCCCCGTGGTCTCATCTGTGCGTGTCCAGGTGCCTGCGGTGCAGCCACTTGGGCAGCCCCGGCGCCTCCAGGAACCCCTCCGCCCGTGCCGCCGCGACACCGATGCGCAGCAGGTCCCCGCTCTTCTCGAAGAGCAGGAACCGCGGTTCCCAGATGGGCCGGTACTTGGCGTTGGCCCGGTACAGCGACTCGATCTGCCACCAGCGCGAGAAGAAGCTGAGCAGCGAGCGCCACAGCCGAAGCACCGGTCCGGCGCCGAGACGCGCACCACGTTCGAAGACCGAACGGAACATCGCGAAGTTGAGCGAGACCTGAGTGATCCCGATCTCGTGGGCCCGCCGCAGCAGTTCGATGACCATGAACTCCATCAGCCCGTTGTCGGAACCGCGGTCACGCCGCATCAGATCGAGCGACAGCCCGTGCGGCCCCCACGGCACGAAGGACAGCAGCGCCCGCAACCGTCCCTCCTCGTCCAGGCATTCGAGCATCACGCAGCGCCCGTCCTCCGGGTCGGCGAGCCGTCCCAGCGCCATGCTGAACCCGCGCTCGGTCGCCCCGTCGCGCCAGTCGTCGGCCCGGGCGACGAGATCCGCCATCTCCTGCGGGGAGATGTCCTCGTGCCGCCGGATGCGGACCGTGCAGCCCGCCCGGCGCACCCGGTTGCAGGCCTGCCGCACGGTCCGCATGGCCCGCCCCTCCAGGGTGAACTCGGCGACCTCCACGATCGCCTCGTCGCCGAGTTCGAGGGCGTCCAGGCCGTGCCGCGCGTACACCGTGCCCGCCTCCTCGCCCGCCCCCATCACGGCCGGGATCCACCCGTGCGCACGGGCCTCGGCGAGCCACGGCTCGATCGCCCCCGGCCAGGCCTCCGGGTCCCCGATCGGGTCCCCGGAGGCCAGTGACACCCCGCCGACGACCCGGTAGGCGACCGCCGCCTTGCCCGTCGGCGACCAGACGACGCTCTTCTCCCGGCGCAGCGCGAAGTACCCCAACGAGTCCCGCTCGCCCTGCTGTTCGAGCAGCGCGCGCAGCCGCTTCTCGTCGTCCTCGGTGAGCGGGTCGACGGCGCGCCGGGAGCGGAAGGCGGCGTAGAACACGGCCAGCACCAGCGCCGTGCTCAGGACGTTGATCGCGACGTCGGCCCAGTTCGGCGTCGAGATGCCCGGGTAGCGGGACTCGTCGGCCGCCACCGAGACCAGTCGCAGCGTCCCGTACCGCCAGCGCTCCGAGAACGTCGAAAGGCCCGCGTCGGCGGCCTGGTTGGTGACCGTCACCAGCAGCGCGGCCAGCAGCGAGGACAGCAGCAGTCCGCCGGTGGCGACCACCGCGGCGAGCCGGGGGTTGGCGCGGTCGCCCTTGGCGTAGAACTCGCGCCGCCCGACGAGCAGGGCGCCCACGAAGACCGCGGTGAGGCCGAGCGAGATCCAGTTCTGCGCGTACTGCCGGACCTCCGGGAACGCCATCGCGAGGGCGAACAGCACCAGGAACGGGCCGCTGAGCCCGAGGTTCAGGATCCACGAGGCCCGCTTGCGGCGGCGCATGGTGACGGCCAGGAACGCGGTGAACACACCCGACGCGAACCCGGCCGTCAGCAGGTACGGCGTGAAGAAGTTCTCCTGGTTGTGCCGGCGTACGTCCTGCCCCAGGGAGACCCACACCGCACTGAGGAAGTTGACGAAGGCGATCGCCCGCAGATACCAGACGGCGAGGCTCGCGGCCCGCCGCGAGGCTCCGGTGCTACGGCGGTCCCGGACAGGCGCGATACGGACATCTCCCATGAAGATTGATCATATGGGGGAGCCTGTCGGGAACCGGTCTTTCGTCACCGCCCTGTCTGACGGCCGGTCGGCCGCCCCGCTGTCCGCGGGACGGCCCCGGCCGGATGCGTTCAGACCCCCTCGGCGCCTTCCGGCGCCTGGGCCTCCTCCGGCTTCTCCTGCTCCGACGCCTGTTCGCCCTGTTCGCCCTGCTCGGCGTCCGGCTCCTTCTCGGCCTCCGGCCGCTCCGGGAGCTCCGCCGCCAGGGCCGCCGCGGCCTGCACCAGGGGCAGGGCCAGCAGCGCGCCCGCTCCCTCGCCGACGGTCATGCCCTGCTCCAGCAGCGGCTCCAGGGCCATCCGGTCCAGCGCCTTGGCCTGCCCCGGCTCGCCGCTGCCGTGCCCGGCCAGCCACCAGTCCGGCGCCCGGAACGCGATCCGCTGGCCGACCAGCGCGCACGCCGCCGCCACGACCCCGTCCAGGACCACCGGCAGCTTGCGCACCGCGCTCTGGAGCAGGAAGCCGGTCATCGCGGCGAGGTCGGCGCCGCCCACCGTCGCCAGCAGCCGCAACTGGTCCCCGAGCACCGGCCGGGCCCGGCGCAGCGCGTCCCGGATCGCCGCGCACTTGCGCATCCACGCCAGATCGTCGATGGCGAGCCCGCCCCGCCCGGTCACCACGGACGCGTCGGTCCCGCACAGCGCGGCGACCAGCACGCCCGCCGCCGTGGTCCCGCCCACGCTCACATCGCCGAGCACCACCAGATCCGTACCGGAGTCGGCCTCCTCGTCGGCCACCGCGACCCCGGCGAGGAACGCGGCCTCGGCCTCCTCCAGTGTCAGCGCGTCCTCGACGTCGATGGACCCGCTGCCGCGCCGCACCCGATGCCGTACGACGTCCGCGGGCAGTTCGTCCGGATCGCAGTCCAGCGCCATGTCCACGACCCGCACCGGCACGCCCAGCCGCCGGGCCAGCACGGAGACGGGCCGGCCGCCCTCCAGCACCGCCCGCACCAGTTCCGCGGCGCTGCCCGCGGGCCGGGCCGAGACCCCGCGGGCGGCGATGCCGTGATCCCCGGCGAAGAGGATCACGCGGGGCCGTTCGACCGGCCGCACCGGCACCGCCGACTGCGCCGCGGCCAGCCACTCACCCAGGTCGTCGAGGCGCCCCAGCGATCCGGGCGGCACGATCTGACGCTCCCTGCGCGCCTCGGCGTCGCGGCGCACCCCGCCGTCGGGACGCTCGATCAGATCGGTGAAGTCGTCGAGATTAAGCGAGCTCATTCGCCGAACAGTACCGGCACCGATCGAACGTGACGGCGCCACATCGCCACCCCGCGCACACGACGTCGTTGCACCCAGGATCGGGATCCCATACGTTCCACTTTGCGGCGAATTGCCGGACCTCGACCCTGCCCTGCCGTCGCCCTCTCGCCCCACCGGGAGCCGTCCATGTCCTCGAAGCCC